>NZ_JALBWT010000013.1:0-155161 GCF_023845525.1 Sinobaca sp. H24 | reverse complement strand
TTTACAAATTTAACCCAGGACCATCTTGATTACCATGAAACAATGGATAAATACATGCAGGCGAAAAGCTTTTGTTCAGCCAGCTTGGAAATTCCTATGATGGCGAAGAAAAAACAGCGGTTCTAAATGCTGATGACAGTGCTTCGAGTTCTTTGAAAGAGTCTGCTCTGCTCCGGTGCTTACGTATGGAATAGAGCAGGCAGCCGATATTCGTGCGGAAAATATCACTATGTCGCCGACAGGCACGTCTTTTACCATTGTCACACCATGGGGAGAAGAGCGCTTGCTCTTTCAATGGCAGGTAAGTTCAGTATTATAATGCTTTGGCAGCAGCAACGGCAGCACTTGCAGAAGGAATAGCTCTTTCTACGATTGTGTCGGCTCTTGGGAAGGTAAAAGGAGTTGCAGGACGTTTGAACTAGTAGAGTCTGAGGAAGATTTTGCAGTTATTGTTGATTACGCGCATACGCCGGATAGTTTAAAGAATGTGCTGGAAACGGCCCGGGAAATGGCAGACGGTTCTGTTTATACGGTAGTGGGCTGCGGAGGAAACCGGGGATAAATCGAAGCGTCCTGAAATGGCGCACATTGCTGTATCCTTATCCGATATGAGTGTGTTTACCGCAGATAACAGGGATGAAAACCCCTCTTCCATCATTGATGATATGACAATGGGTTTAACAAATACTAATTTTACAGTGATTGAAGACCGCCGGGAAGCTATTGCCTATGCAGTGGAAAAGGCTGAGCCGGGCGATCTTATATTAATTGCCGGTAAAGGCCACGAAACATACCAGATTATAAAAGATCAGGTATTCTCTTTTGATGATAGAAAAGAAGCAGAAATAGCAATAAAAAATAAAACACATAAGTAAAACTGTTTGTTTTTAATAGAAAGGACGTCCAATAATGGCGCTCAATGTAATAATAGCCTGCATCCTGGCTTTCGTATTTATGATTATCCTTACCCCTTTTTTTTATACCGGCTTTAAAGAAATTTAAATTCGGCCAGAGCATTAGGGAAGAAGGGCCGGAGTCCCACATGAAAAAAGGCGGCACTCCAACAATGGGCGGTATTGTCATTCTGACAGCCCTTGTTTTGACGATGATTGTTATGACCATCTGGACCGGTTTCAGCACGGAACTTTTTCTGCTGCTTTTAGTAACCGTCGGATTTGGTACACTGGGCTTTCTTGATGATTTCATTAAAATTGTAAAAAAACGCAATCTTGGCCTGACTTCTAAACAGAAGCTGGCCGGACAGGCCGTTATATCGCTTATTTTCTTTTTAGTTATTTACTCAGGCGATTTTAGTACATCCGTTGCTGTACCGGCAACCAATTTCAGCCTGGATCTTGGATTTCTATATTTCTTTTTAGTTATCTTTATGCTGGTTGGAGCATCAAATGCTGTAAACTTAACTGATGGACTGGACGGTCTGCTAGCAGGCACAGGAGCTATAGCCTTTCTTGCTTTTGCAGTACTTGCATGGATACAAGGTGCTTCAGATATAGCGATCTTCTCTTTTGCTATAGTAGGCGCCTGTTTAGGTTTTCTAGTGTTTAATGCCCACCCTGCTAAAGTATTCATGGGAGACACGGGTTCTCTTGCACTCGGCGGAGCGATAGCGGCCATTGCCATTCTGCTCGGTGCTGAACTTATTTTGGTTATTATCGGCGGCGTGTTTGTTATAGAGACACTCTCTGTTATTATCCAGGTGGCTTCATTCAAATTAAGAGGCAAGCGTATTTTTAAAATGAGTCCAATTCATCACCATTTTGAACTTTCCGGCTGGTCGGAGTGGAAAGTAGTCACCGTGTTCTGGAGCACAGGAATTGTTCTGGCAGTGGCGGGAATAATAATCGAGGTGCTAATATAATGGAATCGTCCAGGTATAAGAATAAACATGTACTAATTTTAGGGCTTGCAAAAAGCGGAATGTCAGCGGCAAGGCTGCTTCAGCGCCTCGGGGCTCATGTAACAGTGAACAATGGAGCTTCTTCGGAAGGTTCTGTAGAAGAAGAGGAATTAAAGCGATTAGATATTCCGCTTCACAGCGGCGGCATCCGCTGTCTCTTTTAGAAGAAAAAGTTGATATGATAGTAAAAAACCCGGCATCCGCTATGATCTGCCGTTGCTTGAGAGAGCAGCGGAGATGAATATTCCCGTTATTACAGAAATGGAAATAGCGGGTCATTTGTGTGAAGGCACTATGATAGCCATTACGGGTTCCAATGGAAAAAAAACCTTCGAGTCTCCTCCATGCTCTGCTCGAGCAAGGCGGGAAAACCTCTTACCTTGCCGGAAATATAGGCACTGTTGCCTGTGAAGTAGCGGAAAAAGTGAAGAAAGATGAGTTTATGGTAACGGAGGTTTCAAGTTTTCAATTAAAAGGAAGTCCCTCCTTTAAGCCGCATATTGGTATAATATTAAATATCTTTGACGCTCACCTGGATTATCACGGCTCGAAAGAAGATTATATTGCGTCAAAAGGAAAGATGTTTTCGAGTCTCACAGAAGAAGACTACGCCTTGTACAATGCAGACGATGTTGAGGTGACAGCTCTCGCTGAACAATCAAAAGCTGTACTTTTTCCTTTCTCTACAGCAAAAGTATTAACAGAGGGAGCCTGCATCAAAGACGGATGGATGCTGTTCAATAACGAGCCTGTTATGGAAATGAGCAGTGCCTCTCTGCCCGGCAGACACAATCATGAAAATATGCTGGCAGCCGCAGCGGCTGCAATGCTTAGCGGCGTCAGCAGCGAAGAAGTAAAGAAAGTATTAACGACATTCCAGGGTATTAAGCATAGGCTTCAGTATGTAGGAGATGTAAACGGTGTTCGTGTGTATAATGATTCCAAAGCAACCAATATACTGTCGACTCAAAAAGCGGTAGAAGCCTTCTCAGATCCGGTAGTATTAATTGCGGGAGGCTTGGACAGGGGCAATGAATTTGACAGCCTCGAGTCCACTTTTGCCGGGCTGAAGGCATTAGTAGCCTACGGTGAAACAAAATACAAACTAGCAGATACCGCCGAAAAAGCGGAATTAAATATAGTGAAAATAGTAGATACTCTCGAGGAAGCAGCAGCCGCGGCCGCAGATATTGCAGAGGCGGGAGACGTGCTGCTTCTTTCTCCAGCTTGTGCGAGCTGGGATCAGTTTAAAACGTTTGAACAACGAGGCGATCTTTTTATTCAGGAAATAAATAAACAGAAAAAGCAGTAATATATTTTTTCGAAACCGGAAAAGTAAAAAGGAGTATTTTAATGAAAATAGTAATAACCGGAGGCGGGACCGGAGGCCACATTTATCCGGCTCTGGCCCTTGTAAAGGAAATAAAAAGAATAGCGCCCGAGAGTGAATTTCTATATATTGGTACAGAAAAAGGTCTGGAAAATGATAATCGTTCCGCGCGAAAGGTATTCCTTTCAAACTATTGAATCACCGGATTTAAAGCGGAAGCTTCTTTTGATAATGCAAAACAATCTGGCGGTTTATAAACGGCACCTCCAAAGCGAAAAAAATGATTAAAGAATTTCAGGCGGACATTGTGATAGGCACAGGTGGATATGTAGCAGGGCCCGTAGTGTATGCAGGTGCCAAGCTGAATATCCCTTGTATTATCCACGAACAAAACAGCGTACCGGGATTAACGAATAAATTTTTGAGCAGATATGCTGAAAAAGTAGGAATTGCTTTTCAGGAAGCGGCCTCTTTTTTTCCAGCAGATAAAGTGGAGTTTGTCGGTAATCCGCGGGCGTCTGAAGTAGCAAATCACACTCCGGTTAATCCACTGACTTCGATGGGACTCGACCCTGATCGTAAAACCGTTTTAATCGTAGGCGGGAGCAGAGGAGCAAAGCCGATTAATGAAGCATTTCTAGGATCATTGAAGGAAACGGCGGATCAGGAATGGCAGTATCTATATGTAACCGGCTCCGTTCATTACGAAAACGTCATGGAAAAAATAAAAGAGGCCGGCAGCCCGGACAATGTTTCTATTCAGGCGTTTCTGCATAATATGCCTGATGTTCTTCACCACATTGATCTTATTGTGACGAGAGCAGGACTACAACGATCGCGGAGATTACAGCACTCGGCATACCGTCCATCTTAATTCCAAGTCCTTATGTTACAAATAATCATCAGGAAAAAAATGCATTGGCGCTTGAAATGAATGGGGCTGCCATTCTCCGCAAAGAAAAAGACATAACGAGTGCAGTGCTCATGCAGGATATTCAAACCATTCTGGCAGAGGACAGCAAATGGCAGGAAATGAAAGAGGCATCACTCAGTCTGGGTGTACCGGACGCGTCCAGCCGACTGTACAAATTAATGGTTTCATTAATAAAGTCAAATGCATAAAGGAGGGAGTAGTTCTATGACTACAGTACTGCAGCGGCTTAAAGAGAAACAAGTAGGATATGTTGCTGAAGCCGAGCCATTATCCAAACACACTACTTGGAAAATAGGCGGTCCGGCTGATTTATTTATAGAGCCGGATTCCGTAGAGGGCCTGGTAGCAGCTTTAGAGGAAATTAAAGCACAAAAGCTTCCGTGGCGTGCTATTGGAAGAGGATCCAATCTTTTGGTAGATGATAAAGGGATTGAAGGAGCTGTCATTAAACTTGGCAATCGTTTGAGTGGAATGGAGCTTGATGAAGAAAATAGAGTATTAACAGTTGACGCCGGTTATTCGTTAATAAAGCTGGCAACCATTATAAGCAAAAAAGGCTATTCCGGATTTGAGTTTGCAGGCGGGATTCCAGGCACTATAGGAGGAGCCGTCTTTATGAATGCTGGTGCGCACGGAACAGAAATAGCCGACGTGCTGGTAAAAGCGAGAGTGCTGTATCCTGACGGCAGGCTGGAATGGATCGCTAAAGAAGACATGGAGTTTTCTTATCGGACGTCGAGACTGCAAAAGGAAAAAGGAATATGCGTGCAGGCGGTATTTCAGCTGAAAACGGGGACAAAAGAAGATATCGTAGCAGAGATGCAGAAACATAAAAGCTATCGCAGAGAGACGCAGCCGTGGAATATGCCATGCGCAGGCAGTGTCTTCCGTAATCCTCTTCCCCATCACGCAGGCCAGCTGGTCGAATCATCCGGTCTTAAAGGATATTCTTATGGTGGAGCACAGATCTCAGAGCTTCATGCTAATTTCATCGTTAATACAGGGGATGCAAAAGCAGCAGATGTGCTGGCTATCGTAGAACACGTAAAGAATACCGTTTGGGAAAAATATCAGGTAGTAATGAATACGGAAGTAGAAATTGTGAAAAGACACGGATAATGCGTTTTTTCACGGCTTCTTTACATAGTATCCGGGCAGGATTGGAGGATGAAAAAGATGTCTGATAAGAAAGTAGTGCCGATTGAAGAACGGATTCCCACCTTACAGGAACAGCGAAGAAAGCGTTCGAATAGGCGTTTTATAATATATCTTACCATCTTTTTGATCTTAATTGGCCTGGTGATCTATTTCCAATCTCCACTAAGCAATGTACGTGCAATAGAAGTGGAAGGAAATCAGATTGCAGAAGAAAATGCCATCATTGAAACGAGCAGCATTGTACAAGGGGAAAATATCTGGGCCATTGACCGTGGAGAGGCCGAAGCTCAGATAGAAGATCTTGAAGAGGTTCAGGAAGCATCAATCAGCCGCTCTCTGCCCGGAAGAGTTGTTATCGATATTACTGAACAGGAACGAGTAGGCTATATCGCTTCAGAAGGGACATATATTCCCGTTTTAACGACTGGAGCTGTTCTGCGGGACAAGCCTTCTGATCAGATTCCAAGCGATGCGCCGCTCCTGCAGGGATTTTCTGATGAGAAAAAGCTGGAGAATTTTTCAGCCGAGCTTAGCAATGCAGGAGAGGGTATTAGAAACAGTATTTCTGAAGTGATTTTCTCCCCGACAGAAGAAGATCCCAATGAGCTGAGACTTTATATGAATGACGGCATTGAAGTAGAAAGTACTATCCCTGGATTCGCAGATCATATGGCTTCCTATCCTTCGGTGTCTGCCGAAGTGGACCGCAGTGTTCCAGGAATCCTCCATATGAAGATGACCCCGTATTTTGAAAGTGATGAAGAAGCAGTGGAAGAAGATGAGGAAGCAGTAGAAGATGATGAAGAAGCATCAGACGAGCCTCCGGAAGAAGAAGGCGGAAATGATGGAGCACCTGAAGAGGCTGCGGCAGAAGAAGCGGGAGAAGCTGCTGAATCTACAGAAGATGATGAAGCAGATAACGCTTCGGATACAGAAGAGGTACCGGTCGAAGAAACCGAAGAATCGACTGAAGAGACCGGTGATATTTCGGAAACAGAGCCGGAATATGAAGAAATGCCCCCTGTAACTGAAGAATAAGAGTGAATTTAATTCATCGTGCTCTTTTCTGCCGGGCATAATTCATGTAAACTAGACGTTATAAGTGTAAATAACCTTTCCATTCTCTATTAAAATGTAATCTCATTAAAAAAAGTAAATAATTTTCTGTTAAGATACCACAACAGCGTGTTGCTCATGTAATATAAATAGAGTAAACAACTCGGAATCTAAAACAGAGACTTGGGTGTTAGCATAGGAGGTGCCGACTAGTGAATAATGAAGATATTTATGTAAGTTTAGATATTGGTACATCTGCCGTTAAAGTTATTATTGGAGAGATGTCGGGCAAATCGTTACAGGTGATCGGCGTAGGAACCGCACCTTCAAGAGGAATGAAAAGAGGAGCCATTGTCGATATAGATGAAACGGTTCATTCTATCAGAGAAGCGATTCAAAAAGCAGAACGCATGGTAGGTCTTTCTATTACCCGCGTTATTCTCGGAGTGAACGGAAATCATATTGAAATGAAGCCGTGCAGTGGAGTAGTGGCAGTTTCAAGTTCTGACCGTGAAATCCGCGATGAAGATATTGACCGGGTGATGGATGCTGCCCAGGTTCTGTCTATTCCACCGGAACGAGAAATCGTAGATACGATTCCAACGCAATTTATTGTAGATGGACTGGAAGGCATAACGGATCCTCGCGGTATGATGGGTGTCCGCCTTGAAGTAGAAGCTACGTTAATTACCGGTGCAAAAACAACATTACATAACCTGCTGCGTTGTGTAGAAAAAGCCGGATTGGAAATTGAGGCGCTCTGCCTTCAGCCTCTGGCAGCCGGTGATTTTGCTCTTTCTAAAGATGAAAAAACACTTGGTGTCGCAATGGTTGATATTGGCGGCGGATCTACAACTATTTCCGTGTTTAAAGATGGGATGATGCAGGCGCTTCGTGTGCTCTCTATCGGCGGTGACCATATTACAAATGATATATCGTTGGTCTGCGCACGACTTCTGAAGAAGCAGAGCGCATAAAGAGGCATCATGGCTATGCGTTTATTGATGATGCTTCCGAAGATGTGACATTCAGTATGAATACAATGGGAAACGACCATTCGGAAGATTATTCCCAATATGAAATAGCCCAGATTATTGAACCAAGGCTCGAAGAAATTTTTGAGCTGGTGCATGAAGAAATTTACCGCATGGGTTATTCTGATCTGCCCGGCGGCTATATCTTCACAGGCGGCGCTGTTATGATCCCCGGAACGCTTGATCTGGCAGAAGATGTACTCCGTCAAAACGTACGCATGACCGTGCCGGATTATATTGGAGTCAGAGAGCCTATTTACACGACTGCGATTGGACTTATTGAATTTGCCCATGAACATGTTAAAATTCAAGATAAGGAAATGGCGGTTACCTCTGCTTCGGAAGAACAGTCTTTTCAGGCTGCCCCTCTTCCTCCGGCAGATACAAAGCCTAAGAAAGACCGTAAAGAACTAAGGGAACAGCGTGAAAAAGAAAATCAATCTAATCAGTCTGATCAGCCTACCGTAAAAAGCAAAGTGAAGAATTTCTTCAAAGTGTTTTTTGAATAAAAATAACAGGTCAGAATTGATAAACTAGGAGGATCATTGATGTTAGAATTTGAAATGGATATGGACCAGCTCGCACAGATTAAAGTCATCGGAGTAGGTGGCGGCGGTTCCAACGCGGTTAACCGCATGATAGAAAACGGCCTTCAGGGCGTCGAATTTATTTCGGTAAATACAGACGCACAGGCTCTTCAGCTGTCACAGGCAGAAACAAAGCTTCAGCTTGGTGGAAAGCTTACCCGCGGGCTTGGTGCAGGCGCTAACCCTGAAATCGGTAAAAAAGCTGCTGAAGAAAGCAAAGAGCAGATCGAAGAGGCGCTTATGGGTGCTGATATGGTATTTATTACTGCAGGTATGGGAGGCGGAACCGGAACAGGCGCTGCTCCCGTTATCGCAGAAATCGCCAAAGAAATCGGCGCTCTTACAGTAGGTGTCGTAACCAGACCGTTTACGTTTGAAGGCAGAAAACGTTCAAGCCAGGCGGCAAATGGTATTATCTCTCTAAAAGAAAAAGTCGACACGTTAATTGTGATTCCAAACGACCGTCTGCTTGAAATTGTAGATAAAAGCACTCCAATGCTTGAAGCATTCCAGGAAGCAGACAACGTTCTGCGCCAGGGTGTTCAGGGTATTTCGGACTTGATCGCAGTACCTGGACTTATTAACCTTGACTTTGCCGATGTGAAAACGATCATGAGTGAAAAAGGCTCTGCTCTTATGGGGATCGGTATTGCCACGGGCGAAAATCGTGCAGCGGAAGCCGCCAAGAAAGCTATTTCCAGCCCATTGCTTGAAACTTCTGTAAATGGTGCTCAGGGCGTACTAATGAATATTACAGGCGGAGCAAACTTAAGCCTGTTTGAAGTTCATGAAGCAGCAGAGATTGTTTCTGAAGCTTCAGATCTGGAAGTGAACATGATCTTCGGCTCGGTTATTAATGAAAACCTGCAGGACGAAATAGTCGTAACGGTTATTGCTACCGGCTTTGAAGATAACGAAGACAAAAGAGCCAGGGTAAACCCAAGAGGACAGACCCAGCAGCAGAATGCTTCACCTAGAAGAAGCCAGCAGTACAGCCAGCCGGCTCCTGCCAGAAGCCGTCAAACGCCGCCGCCAAGTGCCGGACGCGAAGACGAATATGCAGAGCCGCCAAGAGAAAGAGAATCTCATTCTCCGGCTGAAGAAGAATCAGATGCACTTGATATTCCGGCATTCCTTAGAAACCGCCGTAAAAAAAATAAATTCTAAAGCCGGACGTGTTCAACGCGTCCGGCTTTTTTCAAGAAAGGCTCATTGGGAGGAAGAATCATACATGCTAAACAGCAGGGAACCTTTTAAACAGACAGCGGATCCATTTTTAACGCTTGCCTCCCCTTCTTTTTCGGGAGAAAAGGATATAACAGCAGGATTTACCATTAGATCCGGAGGGTTCAGCCCATCTCCTTTCCACAGCAATAACATGGCATTTCATGTAGGGGATACTACAGAGAATGTTATCAAAAACAGGGAAAAGCTCGCAGCGGCAGCCGGTCGGCCGCTTTCCACGTGGACGGCTGCAGAACAGATCCATAAAGCCGACATTATTCGTGTTGAAAAGCAGGATGCCGGAAAAGGAGCATGGACAAGGGAAGGCCGAATAGCAGAAGCAGACGGAATGTACACCCAATCTCCGGATGTAACGCTGGTCAGTTTCTACGCGGACTGCGTCCCGCTCTATTTTCATGCTCCTCGAAAAGGATTAATCGGCCTGGCTCATGCCGGATGGAAGGGAACGGCTTTAAATATTGGAGCACGTATGATTGAAATATGGGAAAAAACGGAGCATGTGGAACCGGAAGACATCTACGTAGTGATTGGTCCATGTATTTCAGCACAGCACTATGAAGTAGACAAAACTGTGATAAATGCAGTGGAACAGAAGCTGGAACCTTCTGCTTTGAAGCCATGGACAAAGAATAGTGATGGAGGATACCAGCTTGATATGAAAGCGTTGAATCACCAGCTGGTTGAGCAGGCTGGTGTACCTGGAGAGCAGATAGAAGTCACCTCTTATTGTTCTTATGAAGATGAGCAATTATTTTTTTCCCATCGCCGCGATCAGGGAAAAAGCGGCCGGATGATGAGCTTTATTGGAAAGAATGAAGACTAGAAAGGAGCCCGTACGTTGGGAGATGTAGAGAAGAATTTAGCAGCCATTAAACAAACAATCAAACAAGCATGCAGCAACGCCGGGAGAAGAGAAGAAGACATTCATATTATCGCTGTTACAAAATATGTATCGATGGAGACGGCTGAGCGGGCAATAGAAGCAGGTATTTCCCATCTTGGCGAGAATAGGATAGAGGGAGCGCTTGATAAATGGGAAAAATTTCAGGATAAAGCGTCTTTTCACTTTATCGGGCAGCTTCAGTCCAAAAAAGCCAAAAAAATTATTGGTAAATATGAATATATTCATTCACTGGATCGTATATCTTTAGCAGAAGAGCTGGAAAAAAGACTGGAGAACGGGAGTAAAGTAAAATGCTTTGTGCAGGTGAACGTATCCGGCGAATCGTCAAAGGCCGGACTGGATGCTGCAGAAGCGATACCGTTCATTCAGGAACTGGAAGCCTTCTCTTCCATCGAAGTAGTAGGACTGATGACGATGGCACCGTACGAAGAAGATCCGGAAAAAACGAGGTCCTGGTTCCGTGAACTGAGAATGCTTAGAGACCGTGTGCAGGAACTCGGCCAGCCGAATGCCCCTTGTAAAGAGCTGTCCATGGGAATGTCCAACGATTATGCTGTTGCAATCGAAGAAGGTGCGACGTATATTAGACTTGGAACAAGTCTTGTAGGAAACGAAACGAACGCCTGAGAGGCATGATACTATGAATGGCAGGAGGAAAAACGATGGGTTTTAAAAAAAACTTCAAACGTTTTTTTGAATTAGAAGATGGCACGGTCGAAAACAGGGATCCGCTGATCAAATATGAAGAGGACCCGGTTCCGGAAGCAGCTCCGCCTGCTAAAGAAAAATCAAATGTCGTTAGTCTCCAGAGTCTGCAGCAGTCTGCCAAAATGATACTCGTTGAGCCGAGAACATATGAAGAAGCTCAAGATATCGCGGATCATTTAAAGAATAGAAAATCGGTTATTATCAATGTACAGCGCCTTCAGCACGATCAGGCGAAGCGAATTGTTGATTTTCTGAGCGGCACTGTTTATGCTATAGGCGGAGATATTCAAAAAGTCGGTGAAAATATATTCTTGTGTACGCCGGATAATATAGATGTATCCGGTGCGATCTCAGAAGCACTGTACGAACACAATCAGGAACAACCATAAAGGAGAGAAAAAATGGCGCAAATTGGAGCAATTCTAGCTGCAGGAATGCAGATTTATTCATTTATCGTATTAGCTTATATTCTTATGTCATGGTTTCCTAATGCACGGGAGACATCGATTGGCCAGATGATCGGGTCCATTGTGGAGCCGTTTCTGGAGCCGTTCCGCCGCGTGATTCCGCCGCTTGGCATGTTTGATATTTCTCCACTTGTTGCATTACTTGTACTGAACATGGCAAGCCGCGGCGTTGCTGCGTTATTTATGTAAAAGGAGCAGCTATGAACTATTCTGAACACTTTCGAAAAGAAGAACATCCGTTTATTGAACAGGTCAGGGATTGGAAGCAGGCGGTGGAAACGTATTATGAAACCAAGCTTACTGATTTTCTCGATCCCCGGGAGCAGGATCTGCTTTCAATGATTATCGGAAAAGATGAAACGGTACGTTATCAGTTTCACGGAGGAGCAAAAGGCGCTGAACGAAAAAGAGCCTGTATCTATCCTTTCTACGAAGAGATAACAGAAGACTCCTTTAATCTGGCTTTGTATGAACTCTCTTATCCTGCTAAATTTGTAACGCTGCGTCATCCAGATATTCTGGGCACGCTGACAGGTCTGGGCATAAAAAGAGAAAAGTATGGAGATATTATTTCCGGGGATGGATTTTTTCATTGTATTGTCAGTGAAGAGGTTGGCATATATATGGAAATGAATCTTACGAAAGCCGGTAACTCACCGGTGCAGCTTGAAAAAAAACCGATGAAGGATGCATTGGCAGCAGAAGAAAGCTGGGAAGAAGTAAGTTCCACCATTACCTCTTTCCGGCTTGACGTTCTTATTGCAGAAATGTACGGTGTTTCCAGGAGCAAAGCCCTTCCTTATATTGAGAAAGAAAAGGTAAAAGTAAACTGGAAAACGATTACCCAGTCCGCCTATCAGGTAGCTCCCGGTGATTATATATCAGTCAGGGGAATGGGACGTCGTAAGATTTTAAGCAATGAAGGATTAACAAAAAAAGGCCGTTACCGATTACGGTACGGGAAAAAGAAAGACCAATAAACAACAGCAGAGGTGAAGCCAGTGCCTATTACTCCTTTAGATATCCATAACAAAGAATTTACCAAAGGATTTCGTGGTTACGATGAAGACGAAGTTAATGAATTTTTAGATCAGGTGATTAAAGATTTTGAAGCAGCGATCCGTGAAAAAGACGAATGGCAGACAAAAGCGAAAGACCTTGAAGAGCGGGTAGAGCATTTTTCTGCTATTGAAGATACGCTGAATAAATCGATTATGGTGTCCCAGGAAACGGCGGAGGAAGTAAGAAAGAGTTCGAATAAAGAATCCGACCTGATTATTCAGGAAGCAGAAAAAAACGCTGACCGTCTGATAAACGATGCCCTGAACCGGACGAAAAAAATGGAGCTGGAAATGCAGGAGTTAAAAAAACAGGCCAGTGTCTATCGGATGAGATTTAAAATGTTGGTTGAAGCCCAGATGAATCTCTTACATAGCGAAGAATGGGAAGACATCACGAATGAACCGCCTGCTGACGGAACAAAGTGAAATATTGACTAACCGTATTTTCTGAATTATACTTTTTACACAATATATAAAAAACGAAGACAGGGACATACTTTATCGTACGCCGTATGAACAGCGAGCTGTGACATGGTGAAAGCACAGTACAATGGCAGATAAAGACATCACCCTGTAGTTCCGATACTGAAATAAAGTAGGTACCGGCGGTTGTTTACCGTTATACAAACCCAAAGTGGCTGCATCTGCAGCTATTAGGGTGGTACCGCGAGCCTTCTCGTCCCTATCGGATCGAGAGGGCTTTTTTGTGTGCGTAGAGGACATATTGACAAATCAAAATGAAAAAAGACAGCACAACTAAACGAATGGGGGAAAATAAAATGAGTTACAAAGAAACACTGCTCATGCCGAAAACGGATTTTCCGATGCGCGGCAATCTGCCGAATCGGGAGCCGGAAAGACAAAAAGAATGGGAAAGCGAGAATATGTATCAAAAAGTACAGGAGCGAACAGCCGGCCGTCCGCTGTTTGTTCTTCATGACGGGCCTCCTTATGCCAATGGAGACATCCATATGGGACACGCCTTGAATAAAGTATTAAAAGATTTTATCGTACGCTATAAATCGATGTCCGGATTTCATGCGCCTTACGTGCCGGGCTGGGATACCCACGGTCTGCCTATTGAAACAGCTTTGACAAAAAATAAAAAAGTAAACCGGAAAAAAATGTCAGTAGCTGAATTCCGTCAGGCCTGCGAAGAATATGCCCTGAAGCAGGTGGATCGTCAGCGTGAACAGTTTAAAAGACTTGGTGTGCGCGGAGACTGGGATAACCCATATATCACGCTTACCAATGATTATGAAGCCCAGCAGATTAAAGTGTTTGGGGAAATGGCCAAGCGCGGATACATCTATAAAGGCAAAAAGCCGGTCTACTGGTCGCCTTCTTCGGAATCGGCGCTGGCAGAAGCGGAAATTGAGTATCATGATAAAAAGTCACCATCTATTTACGTAACATTTGATGTTAAAGACGGAAAAAATGTGCTGGATGGGGATGAGAAATTCCTTATCTGGACCACCACCCCATGGACAATCCCGGCTAACCTGGCCATTGCACTTCATCCAGAGCTGACTTATGTAACGGTCAAGCAGGGCGGCACAAAATATATTGTAGCAGAGGGACTGCTGGAGCACTTGAAAACGGAGCTTGAGTGGGATGAAGCGGAAACACTCCGTACCTTTAAAGGAGAAGAGCTCGAGCACGTAATGACGAGTCACCCTATTTACGGCAGGGATTCTCTCGTTATTTTAGGAGATCATGTTACCCTTGATGCTGGTACAGGCTGTGTTCATACAGCGCCCGGCCACGGGGAAGATGACTATATTGTAGGTCAGCGGTATGGGCTGGAAGTCCTCTGTCCTGTTGATGATAAGGGGTATTTCACAGAAGAGGCTCCCGGATTTGAAGGTTTGTTTTACGATGAAGCAAACAAACAGATTACCCAGAAGCTGGAGGAATTAAATGCACTGGAAAAGCTGAACTTTTTTAAGCACTCCTATCCTCATGACTGGCGTACGAAAAAACCGGTTATTTTCCGGGCTACCTCTCAGTGGTTTGCTTCGATTAAAGATTTCAGGGAACAGCTGCTCGAAGAAGTAAAAAATGTAACGTGGCTTCCGGAGTGGGGAGAAACGAGATTATTTAATATGGTTCGTGACCGCGGAGACTGGTGCATTTCCAGACAGCGGGCATGGGGCGTGCCGATTCCTGTATTCTACGGAGAAGACGGCGTGGAAATTGTAACTGATGAAACCATCTCCCATGTATCGGATTTGTTCAGAGAACACGGATCCAACATCTGGTTTGAATGGGATACAAAAGACCTTCTTCCAGAAGGCTATGCATCCGAGCAGAGCCCGAACGGGGTGTTTACTAGAGAAACAGATATTATGGATGTATGGTTTGACAGCGGATCTTCGCATCAGGCAGTGCTCGAGGAAAGAGAAGAGCTTCAGCGTCCGGCCGATGTTTATATCGAAGGCTCTGACCAGTATAGAGGCTGGTTTAACTCTTCGCTCTCTACAAGCGTTGCTGTAACCGGGAAGTCTCCGTATAAGGCAGTGATCAGCCATGGATTTGCTTTGGACGGCAAAGGCCACAAAATGAGTAAGTCCATCGGGAATACGGTTATTCCAAACGACGTAATGAAACAGCTTGGAGCAGACATTCTCCGTTTGTGGGTATCGAGCGTAGACTACCAGGCGGACGTTCGTATTTCCGACGATATTCTAAAGCAGGTAGCTGAAGTGTACCGAAAAATTAGAAATACCTTCCGCTTTATGCTCGGTAATCTAAACGACTTTAACCCTGCAGTGGATCGGGTGGCAGTAGACGAGCTTCCTGAGCTGGATCTGTTTATGCACGTGAAACTACAGGACCTGATTGCGAAAGTGACGAAAGGCTACGAAGAATATCAATTTGCAGCCGTTTATCACGCTATTCATAACTACTGCACGGTAGAACTGAGCTCCTTTTATATGGACAGTGCCAAAGACACATTATATATTGAAGCGGCAGACAGCAAAAAGCGTCGTGCGATTCAGACAGTTATTTATGATACGCTTCTGGCTTTAACTAGACTCGCCGCTCCAATCATTCCGCATACGGCAGAGGAAGCATGGGCCCATATTCCGGAAACGTCTGCAGAAAGCGTTCATTTAACGGATATGCCGGAAGCCTTAAGCACAGAAAACTATCAGGAATTAAAGAAAAAATGGAGTACAATCATGGATGTTCGTGATGATGTGTTAAAAACGCTGGAGCAGGCACGAGGCGAAAAGCTGATCGGCAAGTCATTAACAGCAGCCATTAACCTGTATCCTGAACCGGAGCTCAAAACGCTTCTGGAAGATACAGAGGATCTGGAAAAGTTATTTATTGTCTCCAAAGCAGAGATTGCAGGCAGCAAAGCCGAAGCGCCTCCGGAAGCTGACGTATATTCATCCATTGCCATTACGGTACAGGCAGCGGAGGGAGAAACATGCGGACGCTGCTGGACGGTTTCAGAAACAGTAGGAGAAGATAAAGATCATCCTACGCTTTGCAGCAAGTGCGCAGGCATTGTGAAAGAGCATTATTCAGAAGTATAAACAAAGGGCTTCTCTCCTCCTGGAGGGAAGCTTTTTTACGATGAGGTGCGGTGATGCTTCTTTTCTAACGGGCGCCGGTATGCTAAAATGCATAAGTACGTACAACTTAAGATGAGCCGGAGGAAAACAGATGATGATATTTTATTACGTGCTGGCCCTGTTTATTATTGCTTTGGACCAGCTGACAAAATATGCAGTCGTTATTTATATGGATGTAGGAGAAAGCATCGAGCTGATCCCGGACTTTTTGTACCTGACGTCCCACCGTAATGAAGGGGCCGCTTTTGGTATTCTCCAGGGGCAGATGTGGTTCTTTTACATTATTACCGTGGTCGTAGTCGCAGCAATTATTTATCATCTGCATAAATATGGAAAGACAAGTATGATGATCGGTCTGCCGCTGGTCTTTATATTAGGTGGAGCGCTCGGTAATTTTATAGATCGGGTGCTGTTTGGAGCAGTCGTGGATTTTGTGGACACCTATTTCTGGGGATACAGCTATCCTATTTTTAACGTAGCCGATTCTGCTTTAGTCGTAGGCGTAGGTTTATTAATTATAAAAATGATGAGTGACGAATGGAAAGAAAAGAGGAAAAGCAAACATGGAAGTAATGCAGTGGAACGTAACAACAGATGAAGAAGGATCAAGGATCGACCAATTTGTAACCAGGCAGGGAGAAGACTGGTCGCGTTCTATGGTTCAGCAGTGGATCAAAGAAGGCCAGGTGCTTGTTAATAATAAAACGGTAAAGAGCAATTATAAACTAAACGCAGAGGACGAAATTGAGGTCAGCGTGCCGGAAGCTGTCGAACCGGACATCCTGCCGGAAAATATTCCGCTTCAGATCGTTTATGAGGATGCCGATGTTATTGTTATTAACAAAGATCGAGGCATTGTCGTTCATCCGGCACCCGGACACTATAGCGGGACACTGGTTAATGCGCTTATGTACCACTGCGATGACCTATCCGGTATTAATGGCGAGAAGCGCCCCGGCATTGTCCATCGTATTGATAAAGACACAACCGGCCTTTTAGTTGCGGCCAAACATGATAAAGCACATGAACAGCTGAGCCGCCAGCTTCAGGATAAATCGATGAAGCGCGAGTATGCAGCGATTGTGCACGGCGTGGTCGAGCATGATAAAGGTACCATTGACGCGCCGATCGGACGCGATGAAAGAGACCGCCAGAAAATGAAAGTCACACAGCGCAATGCCAAAGAAGCGGTTACGCATTTTGACGTGCTCGAACGCTTTGCCCATTACACGTATATACATTGTGAATTGGAAACAGGAAGAACCCATCAGATTCGTGTGCATATGAAATATATTAATCACGTTATTGCTGGTGATCCAAAGTATGGAAAGAAAAATACGCTGCCGATAGACGGCCAGGCTCTGCACGCTCATACGCTGTCGTTTATCCATCCGATGACCGGGGAGCGGATGACATTTAAAGCACCTCTTCCCGAAGAAATGGAGTCGCTTCTGGAAAGTCTTCGAAAAATTACTTGACCCGGACTGTCACTATTTGTCATAATAACAACAGAACAGTAATCGAATAGCTATTCCTTTAACGACAGTCCCGTGAGCTGAGAAGGACGTTGCCCTGTCATAACAGCTTTCCTGTGAGAAGTCTGTTTGTTATGACGCAGTAAATCCATCCTCTCATCCTGCCGGACGAGAGGATTTTTGTATGCTTTTAAATGAGTAAGATTACAGGAGGTGCAGGCAATGGAAACAACAGAGCGGGTACTGCTGGATGAACAGGCTGTAAGAAGAGCTTTAACACGGATTTCGCATGAAATGATTGAAAAGAATAAAGGAATGGATGAATGTATTCTGGTTGGCATCAAGACGCGGGGCGCTCATATTGCCAATCGTATTGCGGAGCAGATCGAAAAAATCGAAGGCCGCCCGGTCGCGGTAGGAGAAGTGGACATAACGCTGTATAGAGATGATCTCAGCCACCGGAGCCAGAATGAGGAGCCGGAACTAAAAGGCACCTCCATTCCCCACACTGTTAAAGATAAGCGGGTCATCCTGGTAGATGACGTGCTGTATACCGGAAGAACCGTTAGAGCAGCGATGGATGCTGTCATGGATGTCGGACGTCCTTCTCTTATACAGCTTGCCGTCCTGGTTGACCGGGGACACCGTGAGCTTCCGATCCGTCCTGATTATATTGGCAAAAATGTACCAACTTCCAAGGACGAAATTATTGCCGTGAAGCTCAAAGAAAGCGATCAGGCAGACGAAGTAAGCATTCGCTATCAAACTTCATAAAGCACTCTTTAAATCAGTCCAGTGAGACAGGTAAGAGGCGATTGGAACGAAGCAGCTCCGCTTAAGGAGTCTGCTTGCTCCTGCGCACCTCTTTGTCTGATGATAAAGAGGTTTTTTGTATAAATTAAACCAATGCGGGGGTAACAATAATGAATAACGATGTGAAATTAGATGTACAGGAAAAACCAAAATGGAACCAGTGGCTGATACTCAGCATGCAGCATTTGTTCGCGATGTTTGGTGCCACTGTGCTGGTACCGATACTCACCGGCCTTAGTCCATCCGTTGCTTTAGTATCAAGCGGTCTTGGAACGCTTGCCTACCTTGTCATTACAAAAGGCCAGGTTCCGGCCTATCTCGGCTCCTCCTTTGCCTTTATTATGCCGGTTATTGCAGCGATGGCTATCGGCGGACCGGAGGGCGTTATGATTGGAACGTTTACAGCCGGAATAATATACGGGATTACCGCCATCATCATCCAGCGCACCGGTGTAAACTGGCTTATGAATGTGCTGCCGCCCATTGTAGTCGGCCCGGTTATTATCGTTATCGGACTTGGACTCGCCGGCACTGCCATTGATATGGCGATGAACTATGATGAAGCCTCCGGGTCTTACATTAACCCGGCGCTGCACTTTTCTGTAGCACTCGCTACCTTGTTTATTACGATCATTGCTTCTGTATTTTTTAAAGGGTTTCTGAATTTAATACCCATTTTACTAGGTATTACAGGTGGCTACCTGGTAGCTGTTGCTGCAGGACTTGTATCCTTTCAAAGCGTACTCGAAGCCCCCTGGCTCCACTTACCGGACTTCGTCATTCCATTTGCTACATTTACACCGCAGTGGTCCTGGACGATCGTGTTAATTATGGCTCCGATCGCCGTCGTTACGCTTGCAGAGCATATAGGAGACCAGATGGTGCTCAGTAAAGTAGTGGGCCGGAATTTTATAAAAAAACCAGGCCTGCACCGCTCGATTATGGGGGATGGGGCTGCGACGATAGTTGCCTCGCTCCTTGGTGGACCGCCAAATACAACATATGGAGAAAATATCGGCGTACTCGCCATTACAAGAGTTTTCAGCGTTTATGTCATCGGCGGGGCGGCGCTTATGGCAATAGCTTTTGGATTTGTAGGAAAAGTAGAAGCACTGATCGCTACGATTCCCGGAGCTGTTATGGGAGGGGTTTCCATTCTGTTATTTGGAATTATCGCCTCTTCCGGCCTGCGGATGCTGATCGACAATCAAATTAACTTTGGCATTAAGCGTAATTTAATTATTGCTTCCGTTATTTTAGTAACCGGAATAGGCGGGGCATTTATTGAAGTGGGCGATCAGCTGGAAATTGCAGGCATGGCTTTTGCAACCTTTATCGGTATTCTGCTGAATGCAGTACTTCCTGGAAAAGAGCATGGGTTTGGAAACAGGGCAATGTTTAAGTCTCTAAATGAAGCAGCCAATGAAGACGACGCGGCCTGAATAACTGGATTCTGCATTTCGATATAATTAGGGAGAGCGGTGATGAAGAGTATGGCGCAGGAACAGCAAAGTACAGCGAAAAAAGCAAAGCAGGGACATTTTTTAACCCTTGATGAGTGCAGCATAGAGGAAATCGAAACGCTTCTCCAACGAGCGCAGGCTTTTGCCGACGGAGAGAAGTGGGAGCCTGGAGAAAAAGTATTTGCAGTCAATCTTTTTTTCGAGCCGAGTACGAGAACGAAAATCAGCTTTGAAGCAGCAGAAAAAAGACTCGGACTCGATGTCCTGCAGTTTGATGCAGATACATCAAGTGTTAAAAAAGGCGAAACGCTCTATGATACGGTACGAACGCTGGAAAGTATCGGAGCGGATGTAGCAGTCATTCGTCACAGTAAAGAACGCTATTTCGATGAACTGAGGGAGCAGATCGGGATTCCAATTATAAACGGCGGCGATGGATGCGGACATCATCCGACCCAGTCGATGCTGGACCTGCTGACGATCAAACAGGAATTTGGATCCTTTGCGGGCCGGAATATTGTGATAGCAGGTGACATCCGTCACAGCCGGGTCGCCCGGTCCAATATAGAGGTATTGGAGCGTCTGGGTGCGAATGTATACGTAAGCGGGCCGGAAGAGTGGATGGATAAAGAGATGCTCCGCCGCTTCCTTCCAATAGAAGATGCAGTAGAACAGGCGGATGTGATGATGATGCTGCGTATCCAGCATGAAAGGCATACGGTGAAAATGGTGGCCGGCGCATCAGAGTATCATCATTTATATGGCCTCACGCCGGAGCGGGAAACGAGAATGAAGCCGAATAGTATCATTATGCACCCTGCTCCAATCAACCGAAATGTGGAAATTGCAGACGAGCTGGTGGAATGCAGACGCTCCCGTATTTTTAAACAAATGACAAACGGCGTTTACTCTAGAATGGCTGTGCTGGAAAAAGCCCTTACTACGCAAAAGGAGAGATTGTAATGAATGGATGGATTACAAACGCTAAGGTAATGGATGAAACAGGGGAACTTCAAACAAAAGATGTACTGATTAAAGATAAAAAAATTGCTGCAATAGGAAGCAGACCGGAGAAGGAGGAAGTGGCTGTTGATGCAAAAGGAGCCTTTCTTTCCGCCGGCCTTGTAGATATCCATGTTCATTTGAGAGAACCAGGCGGAGAAATAAAAGAAACAATTGAAACAGGTACAAAGGCAGCCGCGAAAGGCGGGTTCACCACAGTATGTCCGATGCCAAATACGAGGCCGGTTCCGGACTCCGCTGAACATATGGATGCTCTCCAGAAAAAAATCGCTGAAACGGCGGCAGTGCGCGTACTGCCATATGCTTCGATTACAATACGGGAGCTTGGAAAAGAGATAGTGGATATGAAAGACCTTAAAAGCCGCGGGGCATTTGCTTTTACTGATGATGGAGTCGGTGTACAGGATGCATCTGTTATGCTTGATGCCATGAAACAGGCAGCCGCTTTAAACATGCCGGTAGTGGCCCACTGTGAAGAAAATACATTAATCAACAAAGGCAGCGTACATGAAGGAATATTTTCAGAAAAGCACGGACTAAGAGGTATTCCAGCAGTATGCGAATCCGTACATATTGCAAGAGACGTGCTGCTCGCAGAAGCAGCAGGAGCTCATTATCATGTGTGCCATGTCAGCACAAAGGAGTCTGTCCGGGTCATTCGTGACGCCAAGCGTGCCGGTATTCACGTAACGGCAGAAGTAACACCGCATCACTTGATTTTGTGCGAGGATGATATTCCTTCTGTGGATGCCCAGTACAAGATGAATCCGCCGCTGCGGGGAAAACAGGACCGGGATGCCCTGATCGAAGGCCTGCTCGACGGCACGATCGATTGTATTGCCACTGATCACGCCCCTCACACAGAAGAGGACAAAAATCAGCCATTGGAAAAAGCACCATTTGGAATTACAGGATCAGAGACTGCCTTTCCATTGTTATATACGTACTTGGTGAAAAAAGGAACGCTGACGTTTAAGCAGCTTGTGGACGGATTGACGAAAGACCCGGCAGAAGTATTCGGGCTGAAGTCCGGTACGCTTGCAGAAGGTGCAGCGGCAGATCTTACCTTAATTGATCTGGAAAAAGAAGACACGATCCAGCCGGAAACATTTGTCTCCAAAGGAAAAAATACGCCGTTTAAAGACTGGAAAGCGAGCGGATGGCCGATATGGACCATGGTAGACGGAACCGTAGTATATCAAAAAGAAGGAGTGTTCCAGTAGGATGAAAAGAAAACTAATCTTAGAGGACGGCACGGTATTTACCGGCCATGCAATCGGAAGCACTAAAGAAACGACCGGCGAAGTTGTATTCAACACGAGTATGACCGGGTATCAGGAAATTCTTTCCGACCCATCCTACTGCGACCAGATTATTACGCTGACCTATCCGCTTATTGGGAACTATGGAACAAACCGCGATGACTTTGAAACACTGCTCCCTTCTGCAGGCGGTCTGATTGTAAAAGAATCGGCCATTCACCCAAGCAACTTCCGGAATATCGGTACGTTGGATAATTGGCTGAAAGAACATGATATTCCAGGTCTCACAGGCATCGATACAAGAATGCTTACCCGCCTGATCAGGGACCGCGGCACGATGCACGGCCGTCTTGCTGCTGAAACGGCGGATGAACAGTCGATTATTGAATCGCTGCAGTCGTTTGTGCCATCAAAAGACAAAGTGGCGCAGGTTTCCACAAAAAATGCCTATCACGCGCCTGGAGCAGGACGCCGTGTTTGTATTAATGGATTATGGCGCCAAACATGGTATTGCCAGAAATCTTATTAGACGCAACTGCGATGTGTTTGTACTGCCTTATAACGCGACGGCAGAAGAAATTCTAAGACTGGATCCGGACGGCGTTATGCTGAGCAACGGTCCGGGAGATCCGGAAGACGTGCCGGAAGCTGTGCAGGCTTTGAAGGGGCTGCTCGGCAAAGTTCCGGTATTCGGCATCTGCCTCGGTCATCAGCTGCTGAGCCTTGCGGGAGGAGCCACCTCGTCCAAGTTGAAATTCGGACATCGCGGCGCGAATCATCCGGTGAAAAACATCCGTACCGGCAAGGTGGATATTACTTCTCAGAATCACGGATATACGATTGACCGGGACTCACTGATGGGAACAGATTTGATGCTGACACATGTCAATGTCAACGACAATACGGTAGAAGGCGTAGCCCATGAATATTATCCGGCGTTCAGCGTTCAGTACCACCCGGAAGCATGTCCAGGACCAAATGACTCCAATGAACTGTTCGACCAATTTATGAGCATGATAGACAAACATAAAAAAGTATCTACAATTGTTTAAAAAAAGGAGAGACTATAATGCCGAAAAGAACAGACATTCATCGAATTTTAGTTATTGGATCAGGACCGATTGTAATAGGACAGGCAGCTGAATTTGATTATGCAGGCACACAGGCCTGCCAGGCACTGCAGGAGGAAGGGTACGAAGTTATTCTCATTAACTCCAATCCGGCAACCATTATGACAGACACGAACATGGCAGACCGGGTCTACATTGAGCCCATCACTCTGGAGTTTGTGAGCCGCATTATCCGCAAGGAACAGCCGGACGCCCTCCTGCCGACACTTGGCGGGCAGACCGGACTGAATATGGCAATGGAGCTTCACCGCGAAGGTGTTCTGGAGCGATATAACGTAGAACTGCTTGGGACAAAACTTGACTCCATTGAAAAAGCAGAAGACCGGGACGCATTCCGGAATCTGATGTATGAATTAAACGAACCGGTACCGGAAAGCCGCATCGTAAATAAGCTGGAAGAGGCTCAGGAGTTTGTAGAAGAAATCGGTTTTCCAATCATTGTCCGTCCTGCCTATACGCTTGGAGGAACGGGAGGCGGACTCGTCGATAACGAAGCCGATCTGATTGAGATCGTGACGTCCGGCTTGAAATACAGCCCGGTTACGCAATGCCTGATTGAAAAGAGTATTGCCGGCTGGAAAGAAGTAGAATACGAAGTTATGAGGGATAAAGACGATCAGGCTATTATCGTATGTAACATGGAAAATATTGATCCGGTCGGCGTGCATACCGGGGACTCGATTGTTACAGCCCCAAGCCAGACGCTTTCGGACCGCGAGTACCAGATGCTGCGTGAGTCTTCTCTGAAAATTATCCGCGCTTTGAAAATTGAAGGGGGCTGCAATGTGCAGTTTGCCCTGGCGACTGACAGCTTCGATTACAATATTATTGAAGTAAATCCCCGGGTAAGCCGTTCTTCAGCGCTTGCTTCCAAAGCAACGGGTTATCCTATTGCTAAACTGGCAGCTAAAATTGCCGTCGGATACCACCTGGATGAACTGATGAATCCAATCACTGGTAAAACGTATGCTAGCTTTGAACCGGCTCTTGATTATATCGTCACAAAAATACCAAGATGGCCTTTTGATAAATTTGAAGCCGCAAACCGCCGCCTCGGCACGCAGATGAAAGCGACCGGAGAAGTGATGGCCATTGGACGTTCGTTTGAAGAGTCCATCATGAAAGGCATCCGCTCCCTGGAGCTTGGCAAAAACCACCTTTATGACGACACGCATAAACACTTGAGCGATGAAGAAGTGGAAAGCCAGCTCCGCTTCGCGGAAGACGAGCGTTTGTTCATTATCGGGGAAGCACTGCGCCGCGGCTGGTCGTCGGAACGTATTCATGATATTACAAAAATTGATATGTTCTTTATTGAAAAATTTCTCGGTATCGCCCGGGTAGGAGAAATGCTGCAGGGTAATACCGGGGATCTTGATATTTTAAAAATGGCTAAAGAAACAGGCATTGTTGACGAAGTGGTCGCGCAGAGCTGGGGCTGGAGCGTTGATGAAGTAGAGACACTCCGCCGTCAGGAAAGCCTGGTGCCGGTTTATAAAATGGTGGATACGTGTGCAGCCGAGTTTGAATCGGCCACTCCTTACTATTATTCCTCCTATGAACAGGAAAATGAAAGCATTCGTACAGACAAGCCTTCTGTGCTCGTGCTGGGCTCTGGACCTATACGGATCGGTCAGGGTATTGAGTTCGACTACGCCACCGTACACACCGTCTGGGCAATCCAGCAGGCAGGCTACGAGGCCATCATAATGAACAATAACCCGGAAACGGTATCTACCGATTTCAGCATATCCGATAAATTGTACTTTGAACCCCTGACGATTGAAGACGTTATGCATGTCATCGATCTGGAGCAGCCGATGGGTGTGATTGTACAGTTCGGCGGCCAGACCGCTATTAACCTTGCAGAAGATCTGGACCGCAAAGGGGTAAGAATTCTTGGAACGTCGATGGAAGACATGGATCGATCAGAGGATCGCGATAAATTTGAAGCCGCGTTAAAAGAACTTAACATCCCAATGCCGCTGGGCCAGACCGCCGTATCATCAGAAGATGCAGTAAGAACAGCCTCGGAAATCGGTTATCCAGTTCTTGTCCGCCCCTCTTATGTTCTCGGCGGGCGTGCAATGGAAATTATCGAAAAAGAAGAAGAACTGCTTTCTTATATGAAACGTTCCGTTAAAGTGAATGAAAAACATCCGGTTTTAATTGACCGCTACATGGTCGGAAAAGAAATTGAAGTGGATGCCATTTCAGACGGGGAGACCGTCGTTGTTCCAGGAATTATGGAGCATATCGAACGGGCAGGAGTGCACTCCGGTGACTCTATTGCCGTGTATCCGCCTCAGTCCTTGTCCGATGCTCTGAAGAAAAAACTAGTCGAACGTACAATAGCAATTGGCAAAGGGCTTGGCATCATCGGTCTTCTGAATATCCAGTTTGTTATTCATGAAGATGAAGTATACGTTCTGGAAGTGAATCCAAGAGCAAGCCGGACGCTGCCGTTCCTCAGTAAAATTACCGGCGTTCCGATTGCAGCTGCAGCAACAAACGTGATGCTCGGCACCTCTTTAAAAGAACAAGGCTATAAAGAAGGCGTGCTCCCGGAAAAAGATGAAGTGTTTGTTAAAGTACCGGTCTTCTCCTTTGCGAAGCTGCGCCGGGTGGATATTACGCTCGGTCCTGAGATGAAGTCAACCGGAGAAGTAATGGGACGTGACGTAACGCTTGAAAAAGCTTTATACAAAGGACTTATTGCTTCCGGCATGAATATACCGGAGCATGGCTCGGTGTTATTTACGATTGCCGATGACCGTAAGGCCGAAGCACTCTCGCTCGCGCATCGTTTCCACAAAATCGGCTATACGCTGATGGCAACAGCCGGAACTGCAGAAATGCTTCATAAAGAGCACATTCCTGTTAAAACGGTCAGCAAAGTAGAAGAAGCGTCACCAAACATTCTCGATGTGATCCGCGAAGGCCGCGCTCAGTTCGTTATTAATACAATGGATAAAGGAAAACAGGCAGCAAAAGACGGATTCCGCATCCGTCGCGAAGCTGTTGAAAACGAAGTCGTCTGCATGACGTCGCTCGATACAGCAGGCGCTCTGCTGTCCGTACTTGAAATGATCACTTTCTCGGCAGAGGCTATGCCTCCCATGCTGGAAACAAAAGTACCGGCTGCAGAGGTGAGCCATAAATGATCAAAGAAAATATGCGGGTCGAATCCCAGCAGGAAATTGCCCCGGCTATTTATGAGATAACATTGTCCGGCGAGCTGGTGACCCACATCAGCGCCCCCGGGCAGTTTCTTCACATTAAACCGGCTCCGGGAACCGAATTTACGCTGCGGCGCCCTTTAAGTATCAGCCATGTAAACGAAGCCGAAAAAACGCTGACGGTTATTTACAGAGCAGATGGCCAGGGGACCAAACGAATTTCAGAAAAGCGGCCGGGAGATGAAATAAATGTATTTGGTCCTTTAGGCAACGGCTTTTCCACAAGCGGCATCCAGCCTGGCGACAAGGTGCTTATCGTAGGAGGCGGGGTCGGCATCCCACCTTTGTACGGCCTTGCAAAAGATATTATCGAAAAAGGTGCCTCCGTGACAACGGTGCTTGGGTTTGCTGATAAATCGGCGGTGTTTTATAAGGGTGTATTTGAAGCACAGGGCCGGTTGTTTATAAGCACGATGGACGGCAGTGAAGGAACAAAAGGGGTCGTCACCGATGTGATCCGTGACCAGAGTCTGACCTTTGATTACCTGTTTGCCTGCGGTCCGAATCCAATGCTGCGCGCATTAAACAAAGACTATTCCAAAGCCCGTGGAGCTGTTTCGCTGGAAGAACGCATGGGCTGCGGCATTGGTGCCTGTTTTGCCTGTGTATGCCATCCAACGGATGATCCGACCGGAACCGGCTACCGCAAAATATGCAGCGACGGCCCGGTATTTAACTGGGGAGAGGTGATCATATGAACCGAACAGCTGTAAATCTACCAGGACTGCCGATGAAAAATCCAATTATGCCGGCTTCCGGATGTTTTGGATTTGGACGGGAATTTGCCAAACTTTACGACTTGAATAAACTGGGAGCTATTGCGATTAAAGCAACGACGAGAGAATCGCGATTTGGAAATGAAACCCCGCGGGTAGCGGAAACGTCTGCCGGTATGCTTAATGCCATCGGTCTGCAGAATCCGGGAATGGACAAAGTAACAGCAGAAGAAATTGACTGGCTGACGAGCCGCTATAAGACGCCGCTTCTTGCTAACATCGCAGGATCAACGATGGAAGATTATGAAGCCGTAGCGTCCCATCTTTCCGAGAATAACAAAGTATCTGCGTTCGAGCTGAATATTTCCTGTCCGAACGTCAAAGAAGGCGGAATTGCGTTCGGCACCGATCCGAAGCTTGCCTATGAGCTGACAAGAAGAGTGAAAGCTCTATCTGCTGTTCCCTTATATGTAAAGCTCTCACCAAACGTAACGAATATCAGGGAAATTGCAGATGCGGTAGAGTCGGCAGGAGCAGATGGACTTAGCATGATCAATACGCTCTCCGGTATGAAGCTCGATGTAAAAACAGGGCGGCCGGTGCTCGCCAATCAAATTGGCGGTCTTTCCGGTCCGGCTATTAAGCCGGTAGCCATAAAAATGATTTATGAGGTACGCCAGCAGACAAACCTTCCTATTATCGGAATGGGCGGGGTGACTACGCTGGATGATATTATTGAATTTTTTATGGCAGGAGCGGATGCGGTTGCTGTAGGGACAGCCAACTTTACTAATCCGTTTGCCTGTCCGGAGCTGATTGATGAATTTGAGATGTGGATGGAGCAGCAGGGCTATGACAGTCCGTCAGACATCCGCAAAGGGGTGGAAGCATTCTCATGATAGAACAGCCAATAGTAGCCGTTGATGTAGAAAATGCAGATAAAGCGGCAGAGCTTCTGGCGAAACTGCCGCAGGAGCCGTTGTTTTTAAAAATAGGGATGGAGCTTTTTTATCAGGCCGGCCCTGCTTTTGTAAAAGACTTAAAAGAACAGGGGCACCGTATTTTTCTTGACTTAAAGCTGCATGATATTCCCCACACTGTAGAAAAAGCGGCTTTCCAAATTGCCGCGCTTGAGGTGGATCTATTTACGGTGCATGCTGCCGGAGGGCAGGCGATGATGGAAGCTGCCGTCCTCGGGGCTGGCAGAGGAAGTCATACTCCTCCGGTATGTCTGGCGGTTACTCAGCTGACCAGCACTACTGAAGAGGTGATGCAGGAAGATCTTCTTATCAATAGCTCTCTGGCAGATGCGGTCCGGCATTTTTCTGGACTAGCCGCTCGGGCTGGTGCCGGCGGAGTCATCTGTTCCGCGTGGGAAGCAGCTGCCGTCCGACAGGAGCAGTCTCCGGATTTTATGGCCGTTACGCCTGGTATTCGAATGAAAGGCGATGACATTGGAGACCAGAAACGGGTGGCCGATCCAGCGGAGGCAAGAGAAATGGGAAGCAGTGCAATCGTAGTCGGCCGAAGCATTACAGGAGCGGCTGATCCTGCCGCCGCCTATAAAACAATAGAGAAAACCTGGAGGAATGCCTGATGAAACTTGAAATAGCAAAAGAATTATTGAAAATACAGGCGGTCTCTCTAAGTCCTGCCGCGCCCTATACCTGGTCTTCCGGGATGAAATCACCAATTTACTGTGATAACAGACTTACTTTGTCTTATCCTTCCCTGCGCAAAGCAATTGCAGAAGGGCTGGCAGAAAAGATAACCGAATATTTTCCGGAAGCAGAAGTACTTGCAGGAACTGCTACAGCCGGAATTGCCCATGCAGCGCTTACCGCAGATAAAATGGAGCTTCCTATGGTATATGTAAGGAGCTCTTCAAAGTCGCACGGCAAAGGTAATCAAATTGAAGGGCTTATTAAAGAAGGACAGAAAGTAGTCATTGTAGAAGACCTTATTTCTACAGGCAAAAGTATTATCGAAGTGCAGCGGGCTCTAGAGGCAGCAGGCGCGGTTGTACTTGGAGCTGCAGCAATCTTTACATACGGCCTCGAAAAAGGAACAAATCAGCTTGAGGAAGCCGGCCTTTCAGTAGAGGTGCTTACTGGATTTGATGCACTCGTGAAAGCGGCAGAAGAAGAAAATTACATCAAAGCTTCTGATATGGAGCGTCTAAAAAAATGGAAGCAGAATCCGGAATCAGAAGACTGGATGAAGGCCTAACAAATGATTGTAAAAAAAGAGGAAGCCAGCATCGGCTGGACTTCCTCTTTTTCTAGCTTTCCTGTTTGGATAAATTGGCCCGGTGCTGTTTTTCGTTTTCACGAAGCTTGAGCACGAGTTCTTCTGTTGGTGTAACAAACAGGGTGGACTGATTGTCATAGGTAACAAACCCCGGTTTAGCACCGCTTGGTTTTTTTACATGCCGGATCAGCGTGTAGTCAACCGGCACGGACCCGGATTCTCGTGCTTTGGAATAGAAGGCAGCAATAGAAGCGGCTTCTTTTAGCGTCTGCTCAGAGAAGTCTTCTGCCTGAATGACGACATGGGATCCGGGAATATCTTTTGTATGGAGCCATGTATGGGAAGCGCGGGATAGTTTATTCGTTAAATACTCGTTCTGTTTGTTTTTACCTACAAAAATCAAGGTGCCGTCGGTAGAAAGATATTTTTCAATAACAGGTGCAGAAGGTTTTTTACGCTTCTGGCCTTTCTTCATTTTCCGTTTCATGTAGCCCTGTTCCGCAAGCTCCTCGCGGATATCTTCAATATCTCCGGGTGAAGCGGAAGCGAGCTGCTGGAGAATTTGATCCAGATAGTTCATTTCCCGTTTTGCATCGCGGATCTGCCGTTTCACAAAGCTCAGCGATGTTTTTGCTTTATTGTAGCGCTTGAAGTACTTCTGCGCATTTTCAGAAGGGGACAGCCTTGGATCCAGTGTGAGCGTCAGGGAAGCTCCATCCGGATCATAATAGTCCATCACTTCAATTTCCTTTTCACCGCCCTTAATCAGGTGAAGGTGTGCCGTCAGCAGTTCGCCGTATTTCTGGTAGTCCAGCGAGTTTTCCGACTGCTGCAGCGTCTTTTCCAGCTTTTTTATTTTTTTCTTGTTTTTCTGCCATTCGTTCTGAAGAAACCGCTGCATATCATGAGACTGCTGTTTGACACGATCCCGCTCCGCTTTGCCGGTGTGAAAGCGTTCAAGCAGTTCACTCGTTGAAGTAAACGTTGTAACGTCCCCTTTTAAGTGGTTAAGAGGCAGAACAGAATAGTATTCCTTGCCCCCGGCGACAATCATCTGCGGCTGAAAGCGCAGGTTGGAAACGTCATCCATCATTCGGACAAACGTGTCTGCCACCTGGGAAACAGAGCCCAGCCCCGCCTGGTGGATCACTTCTTTTGTTATCTGCGGGGAAATACCGGTATAAGCCTGGAGAAGCTGTTTATCCAGGCGGCCTTGATTAGAGTCGAGGTGCCGGAGCACATCATCCCGGTCTGCTGCGAGCGGATCGGCTTTTTCCTGGGAAGGCGGCTCAATATAGGGGCGGCCCGGAAGAATCGTACGGTAGCTGTTTACAGAAGGCGGGAGGTGTTTTAGACTGTCCAGAATTAGGTTGGTTCCGGCATCCAGAAGAATAATATTGCTGTGTTTGCCCATGATTTCCACAATCAGCTTCTTTTCCTGCTTTTCTCCAATTTCGTCTTTTCCTTCGATATAAAGAGTAATAATCCGTTCCATCCCGTGCTGTTCTATCCGGCGGATAAATCCGCCTTCAAGATGCTTTCTCAAGAGCACACAGAACATTGGCGGCTCAGGCGCATTTTCATAGCGCTGGGAGGTGAAGTGAAGCCTTGCAAAGTTGGGATTTGAAGATAAAAAAAGCTGATGATTCACGCGCCCGGCACGAATCGTCATGCTGATATCCATTTTATACGGCTGTTTAATTTTTGAAATACGACCGTTCAGGACGGTCTCATTTAATTCTGCTGTAATGGCTCTTGCCATAATTCCGTCAAAGCTCATCTTACCTACATCCTTTCATCCTTTATAGTATATCACGCACGTGGAATCGGAAGATACCGGCAGAGCCGCTGGAGATGTTCGTTTTTTATGGAAATAAGCTTTATTATTCCCTTAGTTGTTAGGAATGATAAAATTAGGTAGAATATATGAGCGGATGTGATAAATGGCTGTAAGTATGACAGGATTTGGGACGTCAACCGTATCTATTGGGGACGCCACTATACATATTGAAATGAAAACAGTGAACCACCGCTACAGTGATGTTATGCTCCGTATGCCGGGCGTCTTTCATTCCGCGGAGCACACTGTCCGGAAACATATAGCAGCAGGCATCAGCCGGGGCAAGGTCGATGTATTTATGACGATTGAAGGAATCCTTCCATCCGCCAAAAAAGTATTTGTAGACTGGGAGCTGTTAGCAGATTATCTCGGTGTAGCCGAAAAAATGGACCGTATGGAAATGTTTACGCCGGCGCTGTCAGCAGAATCATTTATCCTGCATTCGGATGTGGTGCATGTGACGGAAAACCCGCAGCTTGGCGAAGCATGGCAGAAGGCCCTGCTTTCCGGGGTTCAGCAGGCGCTTGATGCCGTTGTACGGATGAGGACACATGAAGGCCTTGCGCTCACACAGGATCTTCAGGATAGGCTTTATCTTCTTGAAGATTATACAAAGCAGCTCGAGCAGAGAGTACCTTCTGTTGTGGAGGGATACCGTTCCAGGCTGGAGCAGCGTTTAAAAGAAGTTGATACGTCCCGCCTTCCTAATGAGGATCAGTTATACCGGGAAGTGATTTTATTTGCTGAAAAAATCAGCATAGCAGAAGAAATCACCAGGCTGTATGCTCATATTAAACAGTTCGCTTACATTTTAAACGAGCAGACGGCGGTAGGAAGAAAGCTTGATTTCCTGCTTCAGGAAATGAACAGGGAAATGAACACGATCGGCTCTAAAGCAAGCGATGCGGCTTCAAGCCATATTGTTGTGGATATGAAGAGCGAGCTTGAAAAAATGAGGGAACAAGTTCAAAATATAGAGTAGATATCGAACGCGTTTTCGTCTATACTCAAACAAGCAGGAAAGACCACGGTTGACCAGAATAGGGGGGTACCACATTGAGCATAAAACTAATAAATATAGGCTTTGGCAATATTGTTTCAGCAAATAGAATCATATCTATCGTTAGTCCTGAATCCGCGCCGATTAAACGAATTATTCAGGAAGCCCGGGACCGGAGCATGCTGATTGATGCACGTACGGCAGAAGAACAAGAGCTGTCATTATTACGGATAGTGATCACGTGATTTTATCAGCCGTACAGCCTGAAACGGTGGCGCAGAGACTTCATACGAAAGAAGAGCTCTCCGAAGATTAACTTTTGAACAGAAGGAAGGACGTTGTGTACTATGAAAGACGATAAGGGGCTGCTCATCGTATTATCGGGTCCGGCCGGGTAGGCAAAGGCACGGTTGCAGCGCTTTGAGACAGAAAGACAGCAGTATTGATATTCTGTCCTGCTACGACGAGAAAGCCGCGTGAAGGAGAAATAGATGGGATAAACTATTTTTTAAACCACGAGGCTTTTGAAGAAATGATTAGCGCAGGATAAACTGCTGAGCATGCCAAATATGTAGATAACTACTACACCGATTGATTACGTACTCGATACATTGAAGAAGGACGCGACGTCATTCTTGAAATTGAAGTGCAGGGAGCAAAGAAAGTAAGGGAAAAACATCCGGAAGGGATATTTATTTTCCTGATTCCGCCAAGTCTGGCTGAACTTCGTGATAGAATTACAAAGCGGGGGACGGAAACCGCCGATATTATCAATAAACGCATGGATATCGCTAAAGAGGAAATCGAGATGATGGACTATTACGATTATGTCGTGCAAAATGATGAAGTAGACAAAGCAGTAGAACGTGTGCAGTCGATTGTTACTGGAGCACTGCAGAAAAGAACGGCTTATTGATAAATACAAAAGCAGTGGAGGTCGAATAATATGTTATACCCATCAATTGATACACTTATGACCCATATTAATTCAAAATATACGCTATGCACTATCTCGGCAAGACGGGCAAGAGAACTTCTGGAAATCGAAGAAGCGGTGCCAATGATTGACAACATCAAGTCTGCAAAATACGTAGGCGTGGCTCTTGAAGAGATTGAACGTGGAAAGCTTGATTACACAGCTTCGGACGATCCTTCCAAACAGCAGCAGGATAAGTAAAAGACAGCGGCCTTCTTCACGGGGGGCGGCTTTTTTTTTCAAATTGATTACCGCCAGGAGGAAAATAAAATGCAGGGAAAAAATATAGTGTTGGCTGTAAGTGGAGGTATTGCTGTTTTTAAAGCAGCTGCTTTGGCAAGCAAGCTCAAGCAGAGCGGTGCTCATGTAAAAGTGATGATGACAGATCATGCGCAGGAGTTTGTTACGCCGCTGACGTTTCAGGCGTTAACGAGAGAGCGGGTATATACGGATACGTTTGCTGAAAAAGAGCCGGAAGTAGTGGCCCATATTGATATTGCAGATTGGGCGGATATTTTTATTGTAGCACCGGCGACTTCAAATATTATTGCCAAGCTGGCCGGCGGAATCGCTGATGACATGGTAACAACATCGGCGCTTGCTACGAAAGCATCTATGTATGCAGTACCGGCGATGAATGTAAATATGTACAACCACCCCGCTGTCCAGCGAAACATGAACCAGCTCAAGCAGGACGGCTATCGTTTTGTTGAACCGGGTGAAGGCTATCTCGCCTGCGGATGGATCGGTAAAGGACGCATGGCAGAGCCGGAAGATATTATTGCATTTTTATCCTATCAGGAAAAAACAAAAAAAGCGCTCTCGGGACGACGTGTGCTTGTAACAGCAGGACCAACGCATGAATATATTGATCCAGTACGTGTGCTGACGAACCCGTCGAGCGGCAAAATGGGTTTCGCTTTTGCAAAAGCTGCAGCAGATATGGGAGCAGACGTTACCCTGATCTCCGGTCCGGTTAAACTTGAGACACCGCCGGGGGTAAAACGGACGGAGGTCATCTCTGCTGAGGATATGCACCGTGAGGTGATGGCAGCGGCCGGCAGCCAGGATATTATTGTAAAAGCTGCAGCTGTCAGTGATTATCGTGCAAAAGAACGGCTGGCTCATAAAGAAAAGAAAACCGAAGGCAGCCATCAAATAGAAATGGAGCGCACGGGAGATATTCTGCAGGAGTTAGGAAGTCTTACCGTAAAACCATATCTTATTGGTTTCGCAGCGGAATCGGAAAATATCGAATCTTATGCGCAGGAAAAGCTGAACCGGAAAAATGCAGATATGATTGTGGCCAATAATATAGCCGCTGATGGAACTGGATTTAATACGGATACAAATGAAGTATTTGTCGTACAAAAACAGAAGCCAACCGTTCATCTGCCGCTGCAGAGTAAGCAAACGATAGCTGAAACGATTCTTTCCATGGCGGTTGATCAGTTAGAGGATGCAGATAAGAAATGATCGCTAAAGTAATTGTGGATGTGCCGACCGGCCAGACAAACAGATTGTATGACTATAAGATTCCTGAAGAAATGGAGGAATTTGTCCAGCCCGGCATGAAGAGTGAACGTCCCATTCGGTCCCCGGCAGATTCAAGGGTTTGTTACGAGTACAACAGAGGCTACGGAAGTAAAACGAATTAAAGAAATTACATCGCTGCTGGATCCTTCTCCGGTGTTAAGCAGAGAGCTCCTGCAGCTGGGTCAATGGATCGCAGAGGAAACGATATGCTTTTTAATTACTGCTTATCAGTCTATGGTGCCTTCAGCGATCCGGGCCAAGCCGAAAAAAGATTGTTTCTTGCCGAAGATCCTGAGTATGTTCCTGCGGAAATTGCAGCTGCTTTTGCCGGAAAAACTATGCTGGATTGGGAAGCCTTTCCGGCAGAAAAAAAAGCGATGAAGCTGTTGAATGAAGAAATTCAGGCAGGGCGTGTTATTGTTGATTATCTTTTGAAGAACCGTACCGAAAAAAAGATGCAGACGGTATTGTCCTTAACAAAAGAATATCAGAATTCCAGTGCTGACCATCATTTATCAGCCGGTGCAAAAAAACAGCGCGCAGTAATGGAATGGATGCAGCAAGAGCTCGGGGATAAAGAGATTGCCCAGCCGGAGCTTCTCGTAAATACAGGTGCCGGGCGCCAGGCCGTTCGTGCCTTAGTCGATAAAGGACTGCTCGTTGAAAAAAAGACAGAGTTCTACCGGGATCCATTTAAAGATAAAACGTTTCAACAATCAACGGCTTTGCCATTAATGGACGAACAGCAGAAGGCAGTGGACAGTATTCTCGGAAGTCTTCATGCCGGACGAACGGACTCTTATCTGCTGCACGGCGTCACCGGCAGCGGAAAGACGGAAGTATACCTGCAGGCCATTGATGAAGTAATCTCACAGGGAAAAGAAGCTATTGTCCTCGTTCCGGAAATATCATTGACCCCGCAGATGGTGAATCGGTTTAAAGGAAGATTTGGCTCCGAAGTGGCCGTACTGCATAGTGCACTTTCTGCCGGAGAAAAATATGACGAATGGCGGAAGATTCATAGAAAAGAAGTGAAGGTGGCAGTCGGTGCCAGATCAGCCGTGTTTGCCCCTTTTGAAAATCTGGGTTTGATTGTGATGGATGAAGAGCATGAGGGAAGCTACAAGCAGGAAGATCATCCGCGCTATCACGCGAAACACGTAGCTGTATGGCGGGCGGAGTACCACCGCTGCCCGGTTGTGTTCGGAAGCGCAACCCCGAGTCTGGAATCCTACGTACGTGCCGAAAAAGGTGTGTACACGCTGCTGGAGCTTCCACAGCGTGTGAACCGGAAAGCGATGCCGGAAGTAACCATTAAAGATATGAGAGAAGAACTCAGGCAGGGTAATCGTTCTGTCTTTTCCACCCTTCTCCTCGATAAACTAAAAGAGCGGCTGGAAAAAAAGGAGCAAAGCGTTCTGTTTTTAAACCGGCGCGGGCATTCGACGTTTGTAATGTGCCGGGACTGCGGATTTACGCCTTCCTGCCCGCACTGTGAGATTACGCTCACCTATCATCATACGAATCGTCGTTTAAAATGCCATTACTGCGGGCATGAGGAGCAGATGCTGCACACATGCCCTTCCTGCCAGAGCAGCCAGATCCGTTTTTTTGGCACAGGCACGCAAAAGGTAGAAGAAGAGCTGACGAGGCTCCTTCCGGAAGCACGTGTCATACGAATGGATATGGACACAACGAGCCGCAAAGGTTCACATGAGAAGCTGCTTGATGCGTTTGGAAATGGAGAGGCAGATATCCTTCTTGGCACGCAGATGATCGCCAAAGGACTCGATTTTCCGAAAATTACGCTGGCCGGCATTCTAGCGGCAGATACGATGCTTCACCTTCCCGATTTCCGTTCAGCGGAACGAACGTTTCAGCTGCTGACCCAGGTAAGTGGACGAGCTGGAAGGGATAAGCTGAAAGGGGAAGTAGTGGTGCAGTCTTACACGCCTGAACATTACAGCATTCAGCATGCCAAAACCCATAACTATAAGGCATTCTATCAGGAAGAGATGCTGCAGCGCAGACGTGGCGGCTATCCACCGTTCTACTATTTAACGATGGTTAACGTTGCCCATGAAGATCTGGCCGAAGTGATGAAAATTTCAGATAAAATTACGGAGTATATCCGCAGTTCCCTTTCCGAAAAAGCAGTGGTACTGGGTCCGACGGTTTCTCCTATTGCAAGGATTAAAGATAGATATCGGTACCAATGCATGATAAAATATAAAAATGAACCTGAGCTTACGAAAGTGCTGCAGTCTGTAGCGGAGCGGTACAATCAGGATATTGCAAAAGGGAAGCTTCAGCTTTCCATGGATATGCACCCTTATATGTTTATGTAAATAGAGCCCCGCGGACCATCATGACAAATGGAGAGCGGGGTTGTTTGTTTGTCATAAGTACCTATTGCAGTGAGAAAGGAAGATTTGACTGATGAATATCGTTTTTATGGGAACACCCGATTTTTCCGTCCCGGTCCTAAAGGGGCTGCTGGAAGAAGGGTATACGATAGAGGCTGTAGTTACACAGCCGGACCGCCCGAAAGGAAGAAAAAAAATCCTTGCACCGCCGCCTGTAAAGGAGGAAGCGGTGAAGCAGGGACTTAAAGTGCTGCAGCCGGAGAAACTGAAAGGAAGTCCGGAGCTAAAGGAAATCATTTCCCTTCAGCCGGATTTAATTGTTACCGCAGCCTATGGACAGATTCTTCCTAAAGAGCTGCTCGACACACCAGCGCTTGGAGCTGTTAATGTACATGCGTCCCTTCTCCCAAAATACAGAGGCGGTGCGCCAATTCACCAGGCGATAATAGATGGTGAAGAGAAGACGGGCATAACGATTATGTATATGGTGCCAAAGCTTGATGCCGGGGACATACTAACCCAGGTAGAAGTAGCGATACAGGAAGAAGATACGACCGGTACGATGCATGATAAATTAAGTGAAGCCGGAGCACGGCTGCTGTTGGAAACCATTCCACTTCTGGAAGCGGGAAAAGCTGCACCTCAGAAGCAGAATGATGCAGAAGCAACGTTCGCCTCCAATATTACAAGAGATCAGGAACAAATTAACTGGAACCGGAGCGCACGGGAGATTCACGATCAAGTGCGGGGATTGTTTCCATGGCCGGTCGCTTACACGGTATACGAAGACAAGTTATATAAAATCAGAAAAACCGTCCGCCTGGATGAAAAACACTCGGGACAGCCTGGAGAAATTGCAGCTGTCAAAGAAGATGCCATCTGGATTTCAGCGGGCGACGGCGGGCTGCTTGCCGTAACGGAACTTCAGCCATCCGGAAAGAAAAAAATGGCCGCAGAAGAACTGCTGAGAGGCAAACATCCATTTGCAGAGGGGAAGCGTTTCACGAGTGAAGACTAAACAGCCGAATGACGTTAGAAGCATTGCCGTTTCTTTAATAGAAAGAGTCGAAAAGGAGGGCGCATACAGCCATTTAGTACTGGATGCAGCCATTAAAGACCGGCTCGTGCCGGAGCGGGATACTGCGCTTCTGACCGAGCTTGTCTACGGAACAATTAAACGAAGAAATACCCTGGACTACTGTCTGAACGCCCATGTGAAAAAAGGGGTAGGATCTCTGCAGACGTGGGTTGCGTCCCTATTGAGAATGTCGCTTTATCAAATGATTTATCTGGACCGGGTGCCGGAAAGAGCTGTATTGTATGAAGCTGTTCGTATTGCTAAAGAAAAGGGGCATGAAGGCATAGGAAGCCTTGTCAACGCCGTGCTCCGTTCCTATCAGCGAGCCGGTTATCCGGAACTTCCGGAGCATATGGACCCGCTGGAGAAGCTGTCGATAGAATACAGCCATCCACTTTGGCTGCTAAAAGAGTGGGAAACAGCCTACGGCAGAGAGAATACGGAAGCGATAGCAGCACAGAATCTGGTGCCTCCGCGCACAAACATTCGAATCAACCGCATGAAAAGTTCCAGGGAAGACGTGATCGATAAGCTGGAACGTGAAGGCTGTGAAACAGAACCCGGCTCTTTGTCCGAAGATGCATTGGTCGTACTGTCCGGAAATGTTTTAATGACAAAAGCATACAATGATGGTTTTTTTACCGTACAGGATGAAAGCTCCATGCTTGTTGCCAAAGCACTTGATGTCTCACCTGATATGACGGTTCTAGACGCCTGTGCGGCGCCGGGCGGGAAAACAACCCATATTGCTGAACAAATGCAAAATCAAGGAACCGTGCACGCCTTTGATCTTCATCAGAAAAAGCTTAGGCACATTGATGACCAGGCGGAGAGACTCGGCCTTTCGATAATTACCACAAAAAAGCTGGATGCCAGAAACATTCTTAATGAAGCAGAGGAACAGCAGTACGACCGGATTTTGATAGATGCGCCCTGCAGCGGAATGGGTGTTATCCGCAGAAAGCCGGAATTAAAATGGAACAAACAACCGGAGGACTTAGTCTCCCTTCCTTCGATACAATATGATATATTAACAGAAGCAGCTAAAACCTTGAAAATAGGCGGCAGGATCGTGTATAGTACATGCACAGTGCGTCCGGAAGAAAATGAACAGGTAGTAAAGGCGTTTTTAGACGCCCACCCTTCCTTTGTTCGCGACGATTCCATGAAAAGGCGCTTAACTCAGGACACGGAAAGTGGAAGTGAATGGACCATTCTTCCACATGATTACGAGACGGACGGTTTTTACATTGCGGCACTTGGAAAAGATGAAAGAAAAGGTAAGAAAGAGGGATTTATATGCAGGAATTAAAAAAAGAAGTACAGGCGGAAATTGCAGGAAAAAAAGGATCTATTTATACGCTTCAATTTGATGATTTAAAAGTATGGCTTCAGGAGGAAGGAGAACCATCCTTCCGGGCAGACCAGATTTTTTACTGGTTGTATGACAAACGCGTAGAGCAGTTTGATGAAATGACCAACCTCTCCAAATCATTAAGAGAGAAACTAAGCAGCACGTTTTCGATTACCCCGCTGAAAGAAGTGGCAAAGCAGGAATCAGTTGACGGAACGGTCAAACTGTTATTTGAATTGGAAGACGGCAATACGATTGAAACGGTTGTGATGAAGCACGGCTACGGCAACAGTGTATGTGTGACGAGCCAGGTAGGCTGCCGGCTGGGCTGTACGTTCTGTGCCTCCACGCTTGGCGGTTTGAAGCGTAATCTGGAAGCCGGGGAAATTACGGCACAGGTGCTTGCTTCCCAGCGTGCTCTTGACGAAAAAGGTGAACGGGTCAGCTCTGTTGTTGTTATGGGTATTGGAGAACCATTTGACAACTATAAAGAACTAATCGGCTTTTTAAAGGTTATTAACCACGACAAAGGCTTAAACATCGGCGCGCGTCATATTACGGTTTCCACCAGTGGTGTCGTGCCAAAAATTTACGATTTTGCAGATGAAAAACTGCAGATTAACTTTGCTGTTTCTCTTCATGCGCCGACAACAGAAATAAGAAGCCGTCTGATGCCTGTAAACCGTGCGTGGCCGCTTGATAAACTTATGGAGTCCATTAAATATTACCAGGAGACAACAAACCGCCGGGTGACGTTTGAATACGGCCTGTTCGGAGGAGTTAATGATCAGGTGGAACACGCAAAACAGCTCGCCGAACTCATTAAAGGCCTGAAGTGCCACGTGAACTTAATACCGGTCAACTACGTGCCAGAACGCGATTACGTACGGACAAAGCGTGAAGATATTTTTGCCTTTGAAAAAACGCTTAAAGAAGCAGGAGTCAATGTAACAATCCGCCGTGAGCAGGGCCATGATATTGATGCAGCATGCGGCCAGCTCCGTGCGAACGAAGGAAAAAAGAAGTGAGGTGAACCGCTCCCTTGAAGCAGGCGTATAAGACCATTACCGGCAGAGTGAGAAAACACAATGAAGATGCCGCAGGTATTTTTGAAAATCAAAGCGGCGAGTATTTGGCCGTCGTTTGTGATGGAATGGGCGGACACCAGGCAGGTGACACAGCAAGTGCAGCCGCTCTGGACATACTAAAACGGGAATGGGAGCATGAACCGCTTCCGATGTTCCCCGAACAAGCCAGAGCCTGGCTTGTCACCCGTATGGAAAAAGTGAATGCAGCTATCTTTGAACTGTCCCGACAGAACCCCTACCTGCAGGGAATGGGAACAACGGCCGTAGCTGCTATATGCACCCGGGGATTTATAGCTATCGGTCACGTAGGAGACAGCCGTGCTTATTTATTTGATGAGGTCGGTGTGTATCAGAAAACCGAGGATCACTCTCTTGTAAATGAGCTGCGTCTAAGGGGCGAATTGACGGAAGAAGAAGCAGAAAGCCATCCGAGAAAAAACGTGCTCACCCGCGCGCTCGGTACGGAAAAAACCGTTAAATGTGATGCTACGGTCATAGAATGGGAGAACGGGGAAGGCGTCTTTTTATGTTCAGACGGCCTTTCCAATAAAGTAACAAGCCTGGAAATCGCTGATTTTCTGCAGAATAAAGATTCTGTAGAAGAGGCGGTGGAAGGGATTGTACATAAAGCAAACGACCGGGGCGGAGAAGACAATATTACCATTGCTGCTGTTATTAATTCCTTTTCAATGGAAAGGAGGCCGCAGTAATGAATTTAATCGGCAAACGAATGAACGACCGTTATGAAATCCTCAGCCTTATCGGTGTAGGTGGAATGGCTCATGTGTATAAAGCCAACGATATCATTCTGGAACGATTTGTCGCTGTCAAAATTCTGCAGCCTCAATATAACGCAGATAATGACTTTATTAGACGTTTCCACCGGGAAGCACAGGCAGCCACAAGCCTGCATCATCCCCATATCGTAAATATTTATGATGTAGGCGAAGACGAGGACACCTATTACATCGTGATGGAATACGTAGAAGGTATGACCCTCAAGGAAAAAATAACGAAAGAAGGACCGCTTCCGATTGATGAGGCTGTGGATATTATGAAACAAGTCCTGGGCGCGATGGAGCAGGCCCATGCCAATAGAGTGGTCCATAGAGACCTGAAGCCGCAGAACATATTAATGAAAGGCCGGACGGCTAAAGTAGCTGATTTTGGAATTGCGAGGGCAGCTTCTTCTGCTACGATCACACACACTAATTCTGTACTCGGCTCCGTCCATTATTTATCACCGGAGCAGGCAAAAGGAAGCGTCATCACTCACCGGGCGGATATATATTCTCTTGGCATTCTTTTGTTTGAAATGGTCACAGGCAGCCTTCCATTTAAAGCGGAGTCTGCCGTAAGCATTGCGCTTATGCACATTCAGGAAAGCATACCGATGCCCTCAGACAGCCGGGCCGGCCTGCCTCAAAGCATAGAAAATATTATACTTCGTGCGGTGGAAAAAGATCCGGATGACCGTTATCAGACGGCGTTCTCCATGAAAGAAGATCTGCAGACATCGCTTCAGGAAGCCAGGAAAAATGAAGCTCCGTATATCGGATTTTATCAGACGCTGGCTATGGCTTCCGTGCATACTGGTTCTGCTGCGGAGAGTGAAGAAACCAAAATACTGCCGGTTCAGGCCGTCACAGGTCCAAGAGAGGACAGCGGCGGACGGCAGAAGAATCCGCCTAAAAAAAACAGCTGGTTTTTATCCTTTCTTATTGTAGCACTCCTGGTGTTCGCGTCGATTATTGCCGCATTTACGTTTGTTCCAGAAATACTTAGCGTGGAGGATGTCAATGTTCCTGAGGTAGAGGGGCTTCAGGCAGACGATGCACTGGAGCGGCTGGGGAATACAGGTCTTGCTGCGGTACCGGAAGAAGTTTCGATCGAAGATAGAGCCAGCGGCGAAACGACCGGTCAGCAGCCAGCAGCAGGTTCTTCTGTGAAAAAACACTCGGAAGTGACAATTTACGTTAATGATCTTTCTACAGTGGAACTGGCTGAAGAAGACGGCGCCGGACAGGAAAGCGGCTGGGGCTCTATTTGGACAGAGCTGCTGCTCCCGGGTATCGTGCAGGCAGAGGATTAAAAGGAGGAAGCATGCGAGAAGGACTTATTATTAAAGCACTCAGTGGGTTTTATTATGTGAAAAATGAAGATGGGGTGTTTCAGTGCAGGGGCAGAGGATTATTTCGAAAGCAGAAAATCTCTCCTCTTGTAGGGGATCGTGTGGAGTTTGACGCCGATAATGACAAGGAAGGCTACGTCCAGGAAATTAAAGAACGCAAAAATGAGCTCGTTCGCCCTTCAGTAGCCAATATTGATCAGGGAATTCTCGTTTTCTCAGCTGTTGAACCTGTATTTTCGACAATGCTGCTGGATCGGTTTCTCGTTCATTTGGAGGCCCACGACATAGAGCCCGTCATTGTCGTAACAAAAAAAGACCTGGCGTCTCCTGCCGAGCAGGAGAATATAGAGACGTTCGCCGATATGTACCGCGACATCGGCTACCCGGTTTACTTTCTAAGCGTCCAGGCGCCGGAAAGCCTCGAACAGATTTCCCATTTGTTTGCGGATAAGCTTTCTATCTTTGCAGGTCAGTCCGGAGTAGGCAAGTCTACGCTGCTTAATTATCTAAACCCAAAGCTGCAGCTGGAAACAGGCGTCATATCTGATCATTTAAAACGCGGGAAGCACACGACGCGCCACGTAGAGCTTGTAGAAGTATTTGACGGGCTGGTGGCAGATACACCGGGCTTCAGCTCTTTAGAGTTTACCGGACTACTCAAAGAGAACGTGGATATCTATTTTCCAGAAATGGCAGAGCGGATGCCGGACTGTAAGTTCAGGGGCTGTACGCACGTGAAAGAGCCGGGCTGTGCCGTGACGGCTGCCTGGAAAGAAGGCGCCATTGCCGACCACCGATATCAGCATTATTTACAATTTTATAAAGAAATTTCAGACATCCGGAGGTACTAAATCAATGACAAAAATAGCACCGTCTATTCTAGCGGCAGATTTTGCTCGTTTAAAAGAAGAAATTGAAGAAGTAGATAAAGGAGGAGCGGAATACATTCATATCGATGTAATGGACGGTCACTTCGTACCTAATATTACAATCGGTCCGCTGATTGTAGAAGCCGTGCGCCCTCATACAGATAAAGTACTGGACGTTCACTTAATGATCGCCCAGCCGGACCAGTACATTGAAGCATTTGCCAGTGCAGGAGCCGACATTATTTCCGTTCACGTAGAAGCCTGCGCTCACCTGCATCGTACGATCGAACTTATTAAGAAGTCCGGTAAAAAAGCAGGTGTCGTATTAAATCCGGCAACCCCGGTCCAAAGTATACTGCCTATTTTAAAAGAAGTAGATCTTGTATTATTTATGACAGTCAACCCCGGCTTCGGCGGTCAGGCCTTTATTCCGGAAGTAATGGATAAAGTAAAAGAGCTCCGCAGTATTATTGATGAAAAACAATACAAAGCGGAGATCGAAATTGATGGCGGTGTGAACGAAAAAACCGCAAAGCTCTGCGTAGAAGCAGGAGCAGACGTCCTTGTGGCAGGATCGGCCATTTACAGCCAAAAAGACCGTGCCGGGGCTATAGCAGCTATCCGCGGCTGATAACATGTAATAATATTATGTAAACTAAATGCAGACAAAAAAGAACAACGGCTGTTAGGCCGCTGTTCTTTTTTAATGCACAGGCAATATATGATTATACGCGCTGCACTTTGCCGGATTTAAGAGCACGAGCAGAAACGTATACACGTTTTGGTTTGCCATCTACTAGGATTCTAACTTTCTGAACGTTAGCATTCCAGCGTCTTTTCGTAGCATTATTAGCGGGAACGGTTGTGGCCGGATTTAGGACCTTTACCGGTAATAAAACATTTGCGAGCCATGAAACGCACCTCCTTTATGTTTCTCTGTACCAATTAATTCATACTAAATGATTTTAGCACAACCTTTTCTGCATTGCAATCCTTGTTAAGAAAAGATCTTGACAAGCTCAGCAGGGAACAGCAGGTCTCATCTATTTTACAGCCGTGTTTTGTAAAAATATTGTATCATTTAGCCAACGCTTTCAAAAACCGCGGGCCTATAGTAAACTATAAGGCAGAATGTTTTAAGAGACCGAGGAGGAATATGTATGGCAATAGAAGTTTCATCAAAGCTTGGAAAGATTGAAATATCGGATGATGCAATATCCACAGCTGCCGGCGGAGCTGCTGTTGACTGTTACGGTATTGTAGGCATGGCCTCTCAAAAGCATTTCAAAGATGGGATTTCCGATCTGCTCAAAAAAGAAAATGTAGAAAAAGGAATTGTTCTTCGGAGAGAAAAGAAGAAGTACATATTGATATGTACATTATAGTGAGCTACGGCATTAAAATATCCGAAGTGGCCTCGAATGTACAAAGTGCTGTGAAGTATCAGGTCAAGCACATGCTCGGAGTAGATGTGAAAGCTGTTAATGTATATGTACAGGGTGTTAGAGTGATTGATGCGTAACAGAAATGAGGAGGAAGCAGCGTGTTGGAAAATGAGTTAAAAGCTTCAAAGCTTGCAGACATGCTTGGAGAAGGAGCTGCAATGCTTCATAAGCATGCCCAGGAAGTAGATGCATTAAATGTGTTCCCGGTTCCTGACGGTGATACAGGAAAAAACATGAACCTTACCATATCTTCCGGAATAAAAGAAGTACTGGCAGCTGATAATAGTGAATCCGCTGGAAAAACGGCGAAGGCTTTCTCTAAAGGCCTCCTTATGGGAGCCCGGGGAAATTCGGGTGTCATTTTATCCCAGCTTTTCAGAGGGTTCAGCCAGGTCCTTGATAAAGAAACGAGCGTAACGGCTTCACAGCTTGCCGCTGCGTTTAATGAAGGAGTACATACCGCCTACAAGGCCGTTATGAAGCCGGTGGAGGGCACTATTCTAACCGTAGCCAGGGAAGGTGCAGCTTATGCCGAATCCCGTCTGGAAAGCAGTACAACGCCGGTTGAATACTTTCGTTACCTGGTGGAAGGTTCAGAGCAGTCGCTCGCCGGCACGCCTGAGCTGCTTCCAATTTTAAAAGAAGTAGGCGTAGTCGATTCAGGAGGCCAGGGTCTCGTTTATATTTACACAGGAATGTACAACGTCCTCGCTGGTCTGGCGTCTGCAGATTCAAGGGAAGAAGTGCCTTCTTTGGATGATCTCGTGAAGCTGGAGCATCATCAGCAGGCTCAGACCCAGCTCTCCACCGAGGACATGGAATATGGCTACTGTACGGAAGTGATGATCCGTTTTGAAGAAGATAAACTGAAAAAAACACCATATGATGAAACAGCCTTCAGGGAAGAACTTTCTGAGTGGGGTGATTCTTTATTAGTTGTGCACGATGAGGAGCTGCTGAAGATACATATTCACGCAGAATACCCGGGTGAAGTGATTAATAAAGCGCAGCGTTACGGCTCCCTTCGCCATATTAAAGCAGAGGATATGCGCGAACAGCATCAGGCTATCGTAGAAAAGGAAGCCGGACAAAAAGCCCGGCCCGTTAAGCCGAAAAGCCGGTACGGAGTAGTAGTTGTATCCGCAGGCCCGGGAATGGATGAGCTTTTTCAAGGCATGGGGGCCCACGAGATTATCAGCGGCGGACAAACCATGAACCCAAGCACGGAAGATTTCCTGCAGGCGATAGAACGGGTGAATGCCGAGCATATTTTCCTGCTTCCTAATAACGGAAACATCATTATGGCGGCAGGTCAGGCAGCAGAAGTGGCTGAAAAGCAGGCAACGGTTATTGAAACAAAAACGATACCGGAAGGGTTAAGCGCGCTTTTAGCTCTCGATGAATCAAAAGATGTATCAGTGAACAAACGCGCTATGACCGAGGCTAAGAGTCATGTAAAAAGTGGAGAGGTTACTTTCTCCGTTCGGGATACGGTTATTAATGGCCGTACGATCGCCAAAAATGACTATATGGGTATATGCGGCAAAGAAATTATCAGTGCAGGCCCCGATATACAAACAGTCGCAAATGAGCTTCTTGGAAGCATGATTGATGAGGATACTGAAATCGTTACTATTATTGAGGGAGAAGACAGCGATGAAGCAACATCGGATGCTCTTCAGGCTTTCATTGAAAGCCATTACGAAGATGCAGAAGTAGAGCGCCATCAAGGCGGACAGCCGCTCTATCCTTATATAATATCTATCGAGTAGAAAAAGAAATAATTACAGCGCCAGAGGAGAGCCTTTTCGTTAAAGAAAAGGCTTTTTTACTATGAACGGGTTTTCTCCTGTAAAACAGGGGATGTAGAATGCTATAATAAAGGCGAACGTACATTTCCACTTTTGTTTTCCGCAGTCCTCGAAAAGCAGGGAGGCAGACTTATGAATATGCAAATTCATTTATTATATAAAAATAAAATAGGCTGTACCGCCAACCAAAAAGAAAGCGGGTGGGTACAATGAGCACGATTCATTTAAATGATCCAACAGCTGTGCTGCATGGAGTGGGAAAAGAAAAAGAGCTGGAACTCCAGCAGATTGGAATTCATACTGTACAGCAGCTGATCGAGCACTTTCCATATAGATATGAAAATCATGAGATTGTTCCGATTCATGAGCTGGAACATGAGCAGAAAGCCACTATTACCGGTACGGTACAGGGAGAGCCGCTGCTACGTTATTTTGGCAGAAAAAAATCGAGGCTGACCGTGCGTCTCGTATGCGATGGTATTCTCGTGACAGCTACCTTTTTTAACCGGGCTTTTTTAAAAAACAAAATAAAGCAAGGAGAGGCTGTGACACTAACGGGCAAATGGGACAAGCACAGGCTGACAATGACTGTGCAGGGATTCCAGGAGGGAGAGCCGGATCCGTCCAAAAGTCTGGCTCCAGTTTATTCCATTGGCGGTAATCTCTCCATGTTTCAGTTAAAAAAATTTATTCAAACAGCGCTGAAGGAATACAGCAGCGGAATAACAGAAATCCTGCCGGAGGCGTACTTAAAAAAGTACAAGCTGCCTGGCAGGCAAAGTGCCTACTGGAGCATTCATCAGCCGGGCAGCCATGAAGAATTAAAGCATGCCAGGCGCCGAATTGTTTACGAGGAGCTGCTGTTATTCCAGCTTGGAATGCAGGCGTTAAAACGCTCTAAACGGATGGCAGCCCGGGGAAATAAACTAGATTACGATAAACAGAAGTTAAAGGATTTTATTCAGACCATCCCATTCTCTTTAACCGGTGCGCAGAAAAGATCTGTAAATGAAATAGTAACCGATATGCTGCAGCCGGGAAGAATGAATCGGCTTCTGCAGGGGGATGTGGGATCCGGAAAAACGGTAGTGGCTCTTATCGTTATGTATGCCCAGTATTTGGGCGGGAAGCAGTCTGCCCTGATGGTGCCGACTGAAATACTCGCCGAACAGCATTTTCAATCACTGCAGCCATTTTTTGAACATACCGGAGTAAAGGTCGGTCTTTTAACAGGTTCTGTTAAAGGGAAAAAGAGACAGGCAGTTTACGAAGCCATTCAAACCGGCGACGTTGATATTGTGGTAGGTACACATGCATTAATACAAGAAGGAGTCGAGTTTCAGCGGCTTGGTCTTGTTATTACCGATGAGCAGCACCGGTTTGGGGTCAATCAGAGGAGAACGCTGCAGAATAAAGGCGAAAAGCCGGATGTTCTCTTTATGACAGCGACGCCTATTCCTCGTACGATGGCTATTTCCGTATTTGGAGATATGGATGTTTCCGTCATCGACGAGATGCCGGCCGGCAGGAAGCCGATCCAGACATTTTCAGCGAAACATACAATGCTTGAACGTGTGCTCGGTTTTATGAAAAAGAGCTGGATCAAGGAAGGCAGGGATATGTGATCTGCCCATTGATCGAAGAGTCGGACATGCTGGATGTGCAGAATGCCATTGATGTGCATGCCCAGCTCAGTGCTTACTACAAGAATTACGAAGTAGGATTAATGCATGGACGGCTTTCAGCGGATGAAAAGGAATCTGTCATGGCCTCCTTTGCCGACGGACAGGTGTCGGTTCTCGTCTCGACAACGGTAGTTGAAGTAGGCGTGAACGTACCGAACGCTTCGGTAATGGTAATATATGATGCAGACCGGTTCGGGCTTGCCCAGCTCCATCAGCTGAGAGGAAGAGTCGGACGAGGGAAGGATCAGTCCTATTGTATCCTGCTCGCTGATCCTAAATCAGAAACTGGTAAAGAAAGAATGCGTATTATGGAAGATACAAATGATGGATTTGTCGTCTCGGAAAAGGACCTGGAGCTCAGAGGTCCTGGTGATTTTCTCGGCAGTAAGCAAAGCGGACTTCCGTATTTTAAACTGGCTGATGTGGTTCTTGATTACCGGGCGCTGGAAACGGCCAGACAGGATGCCCAGGACCTGATTAACAGCACCGCGTTCTGGGAGGAAAAAGAATACAGTCCGCTTCGTGATTATCTTCACAATAAGGGCGCCTTAAGTGGTGAAAAGCTCGACTAACGGTTGCAAAAACAAACCTGGAATTATATACTACCTTTATTACCTAGTCATAACATTGGATGGTGTCCTGATGAAATACACTAAAAAGCAGCGCCAGGAAAAATTAAAAAATAAAATTTTGGAAAATCCTTTTATTACGGATGAAGATCTGGCTGATTTTTTCAGCGTAAGCGTTCAGACCATCCGACTTGACCGGCTGGCTTTATCGATCCCTGAATTGAGGGAGCGTATTAAGCATGTTGCCAGGGAGCACCTTGATGATATTAAAGCACTTCCCGAAGAAGAAGTAATTGGGGAAATAATCGATCTTCAGCTTGATAAAGAGGCTATTTCCCTTCTTGATATAGGAAAAGAACATGTGTTTTCAAGAACCGGTATCGCACGCGGCCACTATTTGTTCGCTCAGGCGAATTCGCTGGCGGTTGCGATTATAGATGAAGAAATGGCTTTGACGGCTAAAGCCTCCGTTCTTTTTCACCGCCGGGTAAAAGAGGGAGAGCGTGTTATTGCAAAAGCTGAAGTAAAAGGTACAAAAGATGGAAAGACCATTGTACATGTAGTAAGTACAGTTAAAGAAGAAATGGTATTTTATGGAGAATTCTCCATGTACCGTTCTGGAAAATAAATCAATTAAAGGAGCCAGTACAATGAGAATTGCTATTGATGTGATGGGGGGCGACCATGCGCCAAAAGCGCAGATTGCCGGTGCCATGGCAGCCGTCCGCTCTTTTAAAGATATAGAGTTCACCCTCATTGGAGACGAAACAGAGATTTTGAAACATTTATCCGATAAAAAGCAAATGACGATTCTACATACAACAGAAATGATCGATGATGAAGATACGCCGACGAAAGCCGTACGTAAAAAGAAAGATTCGTCGATGGTGCTTGCTGTACGTGAAGTGAAAGAAGGACGGGCGGATGCGTGTATTTCTTCAGGAAATACTGGGGCACTGATGACGGCAGGCCTGCTCCATATAGGACGAATTCCAGGCATTGAGAGACCATCTCTGGCGCCGATGCTGCCAACCATAAGCGGCGAAGGTTTTCTGCTTTTGGATGTAGGAGCGAATATGGATGCAAAAGCTTCCCATTTGCTGCAAAACGCCATAATGGGAAGTATTTACATGGAAAAAGTAAAAAAAATGGACCGGCCGAGAGTCGGCCTTGTTAATGTAGGTACGGAGGAAGGGAAAGGAAATGAACTCACTAAACAGGCTCATCAGCTCTTATCCGCCGCTCCGATTAACTATATCGGAAGTGTGGAAACAAGAGGACTGCTTGAAGGCGGCTGCGATGTAGTAGTATGTGATGGTTTTTCCGGAAATCTGCTGTTAAAGTCTATCGAAGGCACGGCAAAAACGATTTTCAACCTTCTCAAACAGGAAATGAACTCCAGCCTGCCGAATAAATTGGCGGCTGGCGTGTTAAAAAACAGCTTCAAAAGTATCGGTGAAAAAATGAATTACGTTCACTACGGCGGCGCCGCATTGTTTGGGTTAAAAGCACCTGTTATTAAAGCGCACGGTTCTTCGGACCACGTGGCTATTTTTCACGCCATACGACAGGCAAGGCAGATGGTAGAGGAAAATGTAACATCAGTTATTCAAAAAGAAGTCCAGCAGCAACAGGAGGAATCACAATGAAAAAAACAGCCTTTTTATTTCCAGGTCAGGGATCCCAGTATGTAGGAATGGGAAAACAATTGTATGAAAGCTCGGCAGATGCGAAACGTCTTCTTGACCGCGCGGATGAAGTGCTCGGCTACTCGTTAACGGGTTTAATGTTTAACGGACCGGAAGAAGAATTGAAGCAGACACAGCACGCACAGCCGGCTCTTTTAGCAGCGAGCATTATCGCCTGGAAAGAGCTGGACAAGCTGGGGGTGACTGCTGATTTTACGGCAGGTCACAGCCTTGGGGAATATTCAGCAGCAGTTGCATCCGGGGTTCTTTCTTTTGATGATGCTGTTCAGGCTGTTCACCAGAGAGGTCTTTTCATGGAAGAGGCCGTGCCGGAAGGTAAAGGCGCAATGGCTGCTGTCATGGGAATGGAAAGACAGGCGCTTGAAGAGCTGACCCGCTCTATTACGGCAGGAAACGTGCAGCTGGCTAATATTAATGCTCCAGGGCAAATTGTCATTTCAGGTGATAAGGAAGCCGTAGAGCAGGCGGGAGAAGCCGCTAAAGAGCAGGGGGCCAAAAAGGTCATTCCTCTTTCTGTAAGCGGCCCATTTCATTCAAAAGGGATGGAACCTGCTAAAGAAAAGCTGACGGGTGTGCTGGCTGAGATTACATTTACTGATGCAGAGATTCCTCTCGTGTCAAACGTATCAGCAGATCCCGTAACAAATAAAGACCAAATAAAATCCCAGCTGATTGAGCAGGTCACATCTCCCGTACTCTGGGAAGATTCGATGAAAAAGCTTATAGAAGAAGGCACGGTTTCGTTTATTGAAGTAGGGCCGGGCAAAGTGTTGAGCGGTCTTATGCGCAGAATTCAACGCCGCGGTATCGAGGTTATGGCTGCAGAAGACACGGACACGATTAATAAAGCAGCCGATTCATGGAAGGGAGAGGTATAATGCTAAAAGGCCAGTCCGCCCTTGTAACCGGAGGGTCCAGAGGAATTGGAAAAGCCATCGCTATTGAACTTGCAAAGCAAGGTGTCAATGTAGCAGTAAACTATTCAGGAAACAGGGAAAAGGCAGAGGAAGTAGCTAATTCATGCCGAAAGTATAAGGTGGAAGCCTTCACCTGGAAAGCCGATATTTCCAAAGAAGACGAAGTAAAACCATGCTTAAGGAAGTAACCTCTGCTTTTGGAGGACTCGACATTCTCGTGAATAATGCAGGCATCACCAGAGACAATCTTATGATGCGAATGAAAGAGGATGATTGGGATGATGTCATGGACATTAATCTGAAGGTGTCTTTTTCTGTTCAAAGCTGCGGCGCGCACGATGTCGAAGCAGCGGAGCGGAAAGATTATTAATATCGCTTCTGTCGTGGGTCTTACGGGTAATCCGGGACAGGCGAATTATACAGCCGCAAAAGCGGGAGTTATCGGACTGACGAAAACAATGGCAAAAGAATTTGCCTCGCGGAATATTCAGGTGAATGCCGTAGCGCCAGGGTTTATTGCAACCGATATGACCGAACAGATGTCAGAGGAAGCGCGGGATGCTGTGCTGGCCCAAATCCCTGCAGCTCATCTTGGAAAACCAGATGACGTGGCAAATGCTGTGATGTTTTTAGCATCAAGCCAGGCAGGTTATATTACTGGACAGACCATCAACGTGGACGGCGGCATGGTTATGTAGAGTTTCTTTCTGTGCCTGCAGAAAAAGGGTGGTTTTTTCAAAGGACATCTTCTATAATGTCTAATAGTGTGTGAGAATAATATATTCTCACGAGGAGGTGAAAAGCATGGCAGATGTGAAGAACGCGTAAAAGGTATTGTAGTAGAACGCCTTGGTGTAGAAGAAACAGAAGTAACCAGAGAAGCAGATTCAAAGAAGATCTAGGCGCTGACTCATTGGACGTAGTCGAGCTTGTAATGGAGCTTGAAGATGAGTTTGATCTGGAAATTTCTGATGAAGATGCAGAAAAATTGTTACTGTGGCTGATGTAGTAGATTACATACAGGCTCAGCAATAATATCCCTTGTGATTATCCTTTTATTCATAAAAGGTATTTGGTATAATATATATGAATAAGCCAAGTTCTATAAAGAACTTGGCTGTTTCTATATAAGCCTGAAGAAAATGAAAAGGAAACATAGCTGATTATGGACGCTGTGTTTTCGCAGAGGAGAAAAGAGTGATGCCAAAAGATATGTCACGTTCATCAAACCAAAAACCGCCGGTATCAAAAAAAAGAAAAAAAACGGGTGCGCAAACGGTATTTCCCCCTGAACAAAAACAGCGTATTAAAGAGAAAATGGCGCAGCTCGGATTTACATTTGAAGCAGAACATTTATTATTGCAGGCTTTTACGCATTCATCCTATGTGAATGAGCATCGGATCCGGTCTGTACAGGATAATGAAAGACTGGAATTTCTAGGTGATGCAGTAGTCGAACTCGCTGTTTCCCGGTATTTATTTACACACTTTCCGGATATGAGTGAAGGGGAAATGACAAAGCTCAGAGCGGCCGCTGTATGTGAACCATCCTTATCGAAGCTTGCTAAGGAACAGGGATTTGGTGAGCTTGTCTTCATCGGAAAAGGGGAAGAAATGACGGGTGGACGGCTGCGTCCGGCTCTGCTTGCCGATGTATATGAATCGTTCCTGGGTGCTTTGTATCTTGATCAGGGAATGGAGCAGGCTCAGCTATTTCTAAATGAGTCGATGTTTACAAAGCTGAAAAACGGTGCTTTTTCGCATATGATGGATTTTAAAAGCCAGCTTCAGGAGACGATCCAAAAAGAAAACGGCGGGACCCTTCTCTATGAAATACAGGACGAGCGGGGGCCTGCTCACAGCAGGGAGTTTTTTGCTGTACTTAAACTCGACAATACGGTGCTTGGGGAAGGCACCGGCCGCTCTAAAAAAGAAGCAGAACAGCAGGCAGCTGAAAATGCACTGAAATACCTTGAACAGAATCAGGGAAACACCTCCGGGTAACAAAAGACCGCCGCTCTTTCCAACGAAAGAGCGGCGGTCTTCTATTAATAATAATTATTTGCTTTTGGTTAGTTTTCCGAGCTCCGATACGATAGCGTCCATTTCACTTACGCTGATCTTGCTTTTATTGCTCACCATATCATATAGTTCTTTGATTTCATCATAACGATTCAGATCAAAGTTCTCAGCGTCAAGCGCTGCCGGGTTTACAATTTGAAGCTTCATTCTCATTACGTCCATCATTTCATGAACATTTTCTGTTGTTGGTTCTTGTAAACTCACACTATCTCCTCCAGATTGTTCAATAATTATTTATTGTAGGGGTTTTTTGTGAAAAGAGCAAAGGTAAATTACAGGATGAATGCTTCTGAACCCTCAAAGATTATGATAAAATAAAGTGTTGAAGCGAAATATCAGCGCAGAATTGGACAAAGATCCATCATATGCCGGCTGAAATAAAATAAGAATAATAGAGGGGGAATTGGATGTTCCTCAAACGATTGGAAATTCAAGGATTTAAATCCTTTGCTGAAGAGATGGACATAGAATTTACGCCGGGAATGACAACTGTAGTCGGTCCCAATGGAAGCGGAAAGAGTAATATTGCAGATGGAATACGCTGGGTGCTCGGAGAGCAGTCGCCCCGGTCGCTGCGCGGTGCAAAAATGGAAGATGTTATTTTTGCAGGAAGTGATACGAGAGCGCCGCTGAATATGGCAGAAGTAACGCTTGTACTTGATAATGAGCAGGAAGAGCTCGGTATGGAATGGAGAGAGATCAGCATTACCCGGAAGCTTTACCGCTCCGGGGAGAGTGAATACTTAATGAACCGGCAGCCCTGCCGGCGCAGAGATATTGTTGATTTATTTATGGACTCCGGGATGGGAAGAGAAGCTTTCTCTATTATCGGCCAGGGCAGAGTAGAAGAAGTACTTTCAAGCCGCCCGGAGGAACGGCGCTCTATATTTGAAGAAGCGGCCGGTGTTCTTAAGTACAAACAAAGAAAACAGCAGGCCGGCAGAAAACTTGAAGACACAGTAGAGAACCTGCAGAGAGTGGAGGATATTCTCCACGAACTCGAAAGTCAGATTGAGCCTTTAAAAGAACAGGCATCGCTGGCTAAAGAATACCTGGAAAAGTCTGAAGAGCTCGAACAGCAGGAAGCAGCTTTGACAGTGTATGAAATAGAAGAACGTCACGCGATGTGGGAAACGCAGACAGCCAGAGCAGAAGAACTGGAAAAAAAGTATAAACAAACAGAAAAAGAATGGGCCGGGCTGCAGGAAGAACGTGAGCGGTTAACGGGCAGAATAAAAAAACACGCTATTGAACTGGAAAAAAATCAGCAGAAATATATGATGCACCGGGAGCAGCTTGAAAAAGAAGAAGGAAGACGCCTGCTTTTTCAGGAAAAAGAGAAAAATATTGAAGAAAAAAAGGCAGAGCTGCAGCAAAGAATAGAGCAGCTTTATATACAGGTTGACTCGAGCCAAAAAGCATGGGAAAACGCAAAGGAAGAACTGGATCAGCTGAAAGGTAAAGAGGAGCAGGTAAAAGAGTCGCTCCTGCTTATTCAAAAGCAGATTACCGAAAATACCAGCTCCCTGCAGCCGCAGATAGAAGATATGAAATCGGATTATATCGAAAAACTCAATGCCCGAGCGGCGATTCGCAATGAAGAAAAATACCTTCAGGATCAGCAGGCAGGAATGCGCCGCAAGGCAGGTTCGGCTGATGCAGAAAATGAAGCTTTCCTAAACGAACGTAAAGAAGCAGAAGCGGCATTTGCAGAAAAGCAGAAAGAAAGCAGTGAGTGGAGCACTCAGGATCTTGTCTGCAAAGAAGCGGAGGAACAGGCTGAAACGAACAGCAGGCTGACAAGCGCGGAAGCCTCAGAAAAAGAAAAACAAATGTATAAAGCCTACCGCTATCTGGATGAGGCTAAATCAAGACTGTCGCTGTTAAAAGAAATGGAAACCGATTATTCCGGTTTTAATCAGGGTGTAAAGGAAATATTAAAAGCACGCAGTTCAAAACTCAAAGGCATTATTGGCGCCGTGGCAGAACTAATAACCGTGCCGGAGAAATATGTAACAGCTGTTGAAACCTCCCTTGGGGCTGCTATGCAGCATATTGTTGTAGAAGAGGAAGCGGACGCACGTGGAGCGATAACTCATTTGAAACAGCAGAAAAAAGGAAGAGCGACTTTTCTTCCGATAACATCCATCCGACGTAAAGAAGTACCGGCTCATATAAAAAAACAGCTTGAACAAATGACCGGCTACGAAGGAGTGGCAGCAGAACATATTTCTGCCGAGTCCACATATCGTGAGATCGTCCATTCCCTTCTCGGACACGTCATTTTAGCGTCGGATCTGGAGGCTGCCAACCAAATGGCCAGGCAGTCAGGGTTCCGGGTGAGGATAGTAACGCTCGAAGGAGATGTAGTAAACCCGGGAGGCTCTATGACCGGTGGTGCTGTGCAGCGTCAGGGGTCAGCTCTTCTCGGCAGAAAACAGGAAAGAATCAAGCTGGAAGAATCATTAAAAGAGATGCAGGAAAAAACCATTCAGCTTGAAAAAGAAGCAGAGCAGGCAAAGCAGGAAGCAGCAAAACAATACGAAGACTGGCAGGATGCAAAGGCAAAACGGGAACAAGCCCGACTGAAAGCTGAAGAGGCAAGAGAGGCTGCCCATGAAGCCAAAGCAAAGCTGGACAGCGTCACTTCCAAGCTTTCTCATTATGATCGGGAAGCCCTTTCCCTGCAGGCGGAGCTGAACCGGATCCAGGAGAGAGAAGCACTGCTTCAGGAAAATAAAGAGTCGGTGCAGGCGGCAATCGAAAAGCTGGATGAAGACATTTCAGCCGCTGAGAAGAAAGAAGAAGTCCGAACAGCCGCAGTCAGCGAAGCAAAAGAAAAAGAAACAGCCTGGAAAATGGAATGGTCGGCTCTTCACGAAACAGTCGTCAACCAGGAAAGAGAAGTCAGCCGTCTCCAAAAGGAATATGAGCAAAAGAAAATAGAACTGGAGCGCTCGGCAGATGATCTGGAGTACTTCACTAATGATATTGTTTCGATGCAGGGCGGCGAAAAGCAGCTGCAGTCCGACATAAATCAGGTAAAAGAAGCAATTGAAGAGCTTTCTGCCAAAATAGAAGCCGAGCGGATGGACCAGCAGCGCAGGTCGGAAAAAAGCGAAGAAATCGAACAAACACAGATAAGGCTTCAAAAAAAGCAGGCAGAGGAACAGAACAGCCACCACGAAGCAAAAGTACAGGTGAATCGTCTGGATGCTGAATTAGAAACGAGGCTTCAGTTCATTCAGGATCATTTGTCCATGAGCTTTGAACGGGCGAAAGAAACGTACACACTCGACGGTGAGCCGGAAGCGGTTCGTGATCGGATCCACCTGTTGAAATTGGATATTTCCGAGCTTGGAACGGTGAACCTGGGCGCTGCGAAGAGTATGAACGGTGCATGAACGCTTTACCTTTCTCTCCAGTCAAAAGCAGGACTTAACCGGGGCCAAAGAATCGCTTGATGAAGTAATGGCGGAAATGGATGAGGAAGTAACCCGCAGGTTCAGCGAAACATTTACAGCTATTAAAAAAGAGTTCCACCAGATTTATGCAGAATTATTCGGAGGCGGGGAGGCTGATCTGTACCTGACCAATCCAGATGAACTGCTGACAACAGGAGTAGATATCATGGCCCGTCCGCCGGGTAAAAAGAGACAGCATTTATCACTGCTCTCCGGGGGCGAAAAGGCACTGACCGCTATTGCGTTGTTATTTGCCATTGTAAAAGTGAAGCCGGCTCCATTCTGTGTGCTTGATGAAGTAGAGGCGGCTCTTGATGAAGCAAACGTAACGAGGTTTGCGAGGTATCTCCGGACATTCAGTGAAACGACCCAGTTTATTGTGATCAGCCACCGCAAAGGAACGATGGAAGAAGCGGATGTGCTTTACGGTGTTACAATGCAGGAGTCCGGCGTCTCGAGGATGGTTTCTGTCAAACTCGAAGAGGCAATGAAAGCAACGGTATAAGACAAAAGAGGAGGCAGACGATGAGCTTTTTTGATAAATTAAAAAATAAATTTACCAATCAGTCAGACGGTGTAACGTCCAAATTTAAAGACGGCCTGACTAAAACAAGAGATAATTTCACCGGCCGCATGAATGAATTATTTGCTCAATACCGCACAGTAGATGAAGACTTTTTTGAAGAACTGGAAGAGATTCTAATCGGAGCTGACGTAGGGGTAACCACTGTAATGGAGCTTGTTGAAGAGCTCGAGCATGAAGCACGTATCCAGAACATTACCGATACGAGAAAGCTGGCACCGGTTATCAGCGAAAAGCTGGCTGCAAAGCTGGAGAAACGGGAAGACGACACCCGTCTTAACGTGCAGAAAGAGGGACTTACCGTCTTTTTTTTGTAGGAGTAAACGGTGTGGGCAAAACGACCACGATTGGGAAAGTCGCCCATTCCTTTAAGAAGGAAGGGAAAAAAGTCATGCTTGCTGCAGGCGATACGTTTCGTGCCGGAGCAATTGAACAGCTTGAAGTCTGGGGAGAGCGGGTCGGCGTCGATGTCGTAAAGCAGCAGGCGGGCTCTGATCCTGCAGCGGTAATGTATGACGCGATCCAGTCTGCCCGTTCAAAGAATGCAGATATTCTTCTCTGCGACACAGCCGGACGTCTGCAGAACAAAGTAAATTTAATGAATGAGCTGGAAAAAGTTAAACGGGTAATCAGCAAAGAAATTCCGGATGCTCCGCATGAAGTACTGCTCGTGCTGGATGCTACGACCGGGCAGAACGCATTGAGCCAGACGAAAACGTTCAAGCAGGTAACCAATATCACTGGTATTGTCCTTACAAAGCTGGATGGAACGGCGAAAGGCGGTATTGTTCTCGCTATTCGAAACGAGCTTGATGTACCGGTGAAATTAATCGGTCTCGGAGAAAAAATGGAGGATCTGCAGCCGTTTGACGCCGAGCAGTTTGTATACGGGCTTTTCAAAGAACTGGTGGAGGCATAGGCTGTTAAGTTTTTAACTTGACGGAATAAATAGGATACGTTAAAATAAAATCGTCCTTTCCATCCAAAAGCTTAAAGTGATAGATATTTTGCAGAAGAAGGTGGAGACCATGTTAGAAAAAACGGTCCGAATTAATGCCCTGTTTGATTTTTACCAGCTTCTTTTAACCGACAAACAACAAAAATATGTAGAACTTTACTTTTTAGATGACTACTCACTAGGTGAAATTGCAGAATGGTTTAAAGTGAGCCGTCAGGCTGTTTTTGATAATATCAAGCGCACAGAGGCGATGCTTGAAGAATACGAACAGAAACTTGGATTATACAGTAAATATATAGCAAGGTCTGAACTGTATGAAAAGATCAAAACAGACAGCTCACGCGTCCTGCATTATGTAGAACAGCTGGAATCAATGGAAGAGGGGGGAATAAGCGAATGGCATTTGAAGGATTAGCTGAACGACTCCAGGGAACCTTTGACAAAATAAAAAGCCGCGGCGTCGTGACCGAAGCAGATGTAAAAGAAATGATGCGCGAAGTAAGGCTTGCTCTTCTTGAAGCCGATGTTAACTTTAAAGTCGTTAAAAAGTTTGTTAATGACGTGAAAGAGCGGGCAACGGGCCAGGAAGTGATGAAAAGCCTCACGCCGGGTCAGCAGGTTATTAAAGTAGTTAACGAAGAGCTGACCAACCTGATGGGGAAAGAGCAGAGTAAAATTGCGGTTTCCTCCAAGTCACCAACCGTTGTTATGATGGTCGGCCTGCAGGGTGCGGGTAAGACGACGACGACGGCAAAGCTTGCTCAGTTCCTCCGCAAAAAGAATAACCGCAATCCGCTGATGGCTGCAGCCGACATTTACCGTCCGGCTGCCATTAAGCAGCTTGAGACGCTCGGCACCCAGCTCAGCATGCCGGTGTTTTCGATGGGAGACCAGGTAAGCCCGGTTGAAATTGCCAAACGTTCTGTGGAACAGGCCAAGGAAGATCATCAGGACTATGTGCTGATTGATACAGCCGGCCGGCTGCATTTGGATGAAACGCTGATGGATGAGCTGGTAAACATCAAAGAAGCAGTAAATCCGGATGAAATTCTTCTTGTTGTCGATGCGATGACGGGCCAGGATGCAGTGAACGTTGCTGAAAGTTTCAATGAACAGCTCGGCATTACGGGCGTTGTGTTAACGAAACTGGACGGCGATACACGTGGCGGTGCAGCGATCTCGGTTAAAGCTGTTACCGATAAACCGATTAAGTTTGCCGGTACCGGGGAGAAGATTGATGCCCTTGAAGCGTTTCACCCTGAACGAATGGCATCCAGGATTTTAGGAATGGGGGACGTGCTGTCTCTTATTGAAAAAGCAGAGTTCTCGGTGGACGAAGAAAAAGCCAAAGAAATGGAACGGAAGATGCGTACCGCTGATCTCACGTTCGATGATTTTCTTGAGCAGCTCGAGCAGGTCAGAGGCATGGGGCCGCTTGATGAATTGTTAAATATGATTCCGGGCGCCGGCAAAATGAAAGGTCTTAAAAATGCACAGGTGGATGAAAGCCAGATCGGCCGAGTAGAAGCGATTGTGCGTTCTATGACCAAAAAGAAAAATCCGAGCCTTCCATCATTAACGCAAGCCGGAAACGGCGTATTGCAAAGGCAGCGGTACGACGATCCAGGACGTGAATCGTCTGCTCAAACAGTTCGAAGATATGAAGAAAATGATGAAGCAGATGAGCACGATGAACAAAGGAAAGAAAAAGGAAAAGGCAATATGTCCTTCCCTTTTATGTAGTGAAAAGGAAAACCCCTTTACAGCGTTACAATTTTTTATTATAATAAGCAAATGTGCGAAAATAATCTAGGAGGTGCCTATATATGGCAGTTAAAATCAGACTTAAAAGAATGGGTTCAAAAAAGAGACCTTTTTACCGTGTAGTAGTGGCGGATTCCCGCGCTCCGCGTGATGGACGTTTTATCGAAGAAATCGGAACGTACAATCCTTTGGAGAAGCCGGCAGCTGTAAAGCTTGACGAAGACAAAGCTCTTGCATGGATGCAGGATGGTGCAAAACCTTCTGACACTGTAAGAAACTTGTTCTCCCGTGAAGGCCTTATGCAGAAGCTTCATGAAGCAAAAAGCGAAGCAAAAAAAGCTAAATAGTTTATGAAGATAGAAAGGCGGTAACAGGATGAAAGAACTTGTGGAAACAATTGCGCGAGCTTTAGTTGACCACCCTGAACATGTAAATGTGAGCGAAGAGCAGCAGCGCCAGACCAGAGTGATTACCCTGTCTGTACACAAAGAGGATATGGGGAAAGTAATCGGAAAGCAAGGCAAAGTAGCTACCGCGATAAGGTCTGTCGTGTATGCTGCAGCGTCGCAGCAGCATCAGCATGTCCGTCTTGAAATTGCGGATTAAACGAAACGACTGAAAAAGAGCGGGGGAGACTCCGCTCTTTTTTTGTATTTACATAGAAACAATAGAGAAAAACCTATATAATTTTAATAGAAGAGGTGAGCTAATGAATATAATCAAAAAAGTAACAGTCAAACATGTTTTAACGGAATCGCTCCGGGAAAAAATGCTGGCCGATTTTGGGAAGCAGAAAAAAAAGCTCCAGACAGAAATCGAACAGCTGCGTTTTCAGCTGCAGAAATATAAAAAATCAAACGGCCAGTCCAACCAACAGGCGGTAGATCGTCTTGGCCAGGAAGCAAAAAAGCGGGAAGATAAAAACGATAAGCTGGATAAGCAGATCACAAGGCTTCAGGACCTGGGTCTTGGCACGGAAATATCTTTCGGCCAGGTGGACCAGGTGAAAGATGTTCAGGTTGGGGATGCGTGGATCGGCGGAAGCCGCGAGGAAATTATCGTAAAAGATCAGCGCGTGATAGAGATCAGGGCAGTGGAGGCAGAAGATACGAATGGAATGGTTTAATGTAGGCAGAATTGTTAATACGCACGGCGTAAGAGGCGAAGTGCGGGTGATACCAGTAACTGACTTTGAAGAAGAACGATTTCGTACCGGCAATGTCCTGTATGTCGGAGACCGTCCCCTTACTATTAAGGCGGTACGGCCCCACAAACAGTTTCAGCTGTTAACATTTGAAGAGGTCACTTCACTGGATCAGGCACAGGAAATTAAAGACACGGTGCTCCAGATTCCGGAGACAGAACGCGGCGAGCTTGAAGACGGGGAGTTTTACTACAGTGATATTATCGGATGCGAGGTATGGAGCGACGAAGGAGACTACTTAGGGAAAATCAAAGAAATTCTTTCTCCTGGTGCGAATGATGTATGGGTTTTGTCTGCCGGCCAGAATAAAAAAGACATTCTGCTTCCTTACATTGACGACGTCGTCAAAAAAATAGACATTGAATCTAAACGAATTGAAGTTCATGTGTTAGAGGGGCTGCTTTCCTGATGCGGATTGATTTTCTTACGTTATTTCCGGAAATGTTCGAAGGTGTTCTGCATTCTTCCATGCTCAAGAAAGCACAGGAAAAAAACGCCGTTCAATATGGTCTTCATAATTTCAGGGAGTACACTGAAAATAAACACAATCGCGTAGATGACTATCCATACGGCGGCGGGGCTGGAATGGTGCTTTCAGCCCAGCCTGTCTATGATGCCCTGGAAGCTGTTAAAAAGGCAGCAGGAGATACAAAGCCCAGGGTCGTTCTCTTGTGTCCACAGGGAGCCCGCTATACGCAGGGAAAAGCAAGAGAGCTTGCCGGAGAACAGCATCTGATTCTCATCTGCGGTCATTACGAAGGCTATGACGAGCGGATCCGGGAACATATGGTAACAGACGAAATATCGATCGGCGATTTTGTTCTTACCGGAGGAGAGCTCGGCGCAATGGTTATTGCAGACAGCGTCACCCGCCTTCTTCCTGAAGTACTGGGCAATGAGGAGTCCGCGAAGAAAGATTCATTTGAAGAAAACAGGCTTGAACATCCCCACTATACAAGACCTGCGGAATTCAAGGGCTGGAAGGTGCCGGATGTGCTGTTATCCGGCCATCATAAAAATATTGAAGCGTGGCGGCAGAAAGAATCGTTAAAGCGCACGCAGGAACGGCGTCCGGATTTACTGGCTGATGAAACAGGCAGCGAAAATAATAAAAAATAGCATTGAAGTCAAGCTTCCGCTGTGCTATGATGTAATTTGTGGCGAAAGCCGATTGAATACGATGTTCCGCTGCCGATGAACGGGCAAGAGCATGGGGAAAAGGAGGCGAATACAAATGCAAGAACTTATTCGCGAAATTACAAAAGACCAAATTAAAACGGATTTACCAGAATTTCGTGCGGGTGATACGGTTGTCGTACACGTGAAAGTAGTTGAGGGAACGCGTGAGCGTATCCAGCTATTTGAAGGTGTCGTTATCAAAAGACGCGGCGGCGGAATCAGCGAAACGTTTACAGTTCGTAAGATCTCTTACGGTACTGGCGTAGAGCGTACATTCCCAGTCCATTCACCACGTATTGATAAGATCGAGCGTAAACGCCGTGGTAAGGTTCGTCAAGCGAAACTATTCTACTTGCGCAAACTACGCGGAAAAGCAGCCCGTATTAAAGAAATTCGTTAATAGGATGCATGTAAAGACTGCAGCGGTATACCGCTGCAGTCTTTTTTCCAATAGGCACATATACATAGAAAACCAAACGTAAGTTAAAGAGAGTAGGAATACAGATGCACATTCAATGGTATCCCGGCCATATGGCGAAAGCAAAACGAGAAGTAACCGAGCAGTTGAAAAAAGTAGATATTATTATCGAGCTGGCTGACGCAAGAATTCCATTTTCATCAAGAAACCCTATGCTGGATTCGATCACGCAGCATAAACCACGGCTCATTATTTTAACAAAAAGCGATAAGGCAGATCCTAAGCTGACATTAAAGTGGACAGAACTGTGGAAGAACGACCACACAGAAGTGCTGTCAATGAATGCACTCGAACAGAGAGGTGTAAAAGAGCTGACCGAATGCCGCACAGCGTCTGGCAGCACCTATGTTTGAAAAGATGAGAAAAAAGGGCATCAGGCCCCGTGCGATTCGTGCCATGATTATCGGTATCCCTAATGTGGGGAAGTCGACGTTAATTAACCGGCTTGTCGGCAGAAAGACAGCAAAAACGGGTGATCGTCCCGGCGTAACGAAAGCCCAGCAGTGGCTGAAAGTAGGAAATGACCTGGAACTGCTTGATACACCCGGTATTCTCTGGCCTAAATTTGATGATCAGCGCGTAGGCTACCATTTGGCCGCGACAGGGGCTATTAAAGATGAGCTGCTCGATTTTCAGGATATTGCCCTATTTATTATTAAGGAATTAAGAATAAAGTACCCGGATGCCCTTCAGAGCCGCTACAACCTTATAGAAGAGCTCCCGGAGGAAAATACGGAGCTGTTTGAGATGATCGGCCGAAAGCGGGGCTGCCTGCTTCAGGGAGGCTTTGTGGACTATGATAAAGCGGCGGAGCTGATTATTAACGATCTGCGGAAAGACAAACTCGGAGCGATTACGATGGAGCATCCTGAAGATCTTCCCGAAGCCTAAATAAAAGTTAACATTATAAATACAAAGTCGATATAAGGAGTAGAGAATGTCAGAATCCACGATAGCGCAGATAAAAGAACTACTGGATACAAACAAAGCGACGAATGAACAGCTCCAGACCTGGAAGCACGATACCCGAGCAGGTGTACGCCGCGCATTGAACAGCTACGAAAAAAAGCAGCAGCTCATAAAAAAGGAGCTGCAAATGTATGCAGATATGAGTCAATTTGAAAAAGAATACTATCAGCAGGGCATACAGTTCGTTGCAGGCGTGGATGAAGTAGGTAGAGGGCCTTTGGCCGGACCGGTGACAGCAGCCGCGGTAATTCTTCCGGAATCGCTCATTCTTCCAGGGCTGACAGATTCTAAAAAATTGTCAGAAACGAAGCGGAACTACTATAGTGAAATAATAAAAGAAAAGGCATTGGCCTACTGTATTCGTCATGTTGGAGCTGCGGATATCGATAAATATAACATCTATCAAGCCTCTAAAATGGCAATGACCTGGGCAGTCGAAGGGTTGGAGACCAAGGCAGAAGCACTGCTGGTTGATGCGATGAAGCTCCCGGTATCCCTTCCGCAGCAGTCTTTAATTAAAGGAGATTCGAGAAGCGTATCTATTGCAGCGGCTTCTGTTATTGCTAAAGTGGAACGGGACGAAGCCATGAAGAAAATGGCTGAAGCTTATCCGGAGTATTCTTTTGAAGACCATAAGGGGTATGGGACAAAGGCTCATTTAGAAGCATTAAAAACACATGGCCTGACAAGACATCATAGGAAAAGTTTCAAACCGGTCAGCGATTTATTATAAAAAGAGGAGGGCAGGGATGGCATGGTTGTACAACACATTAAAGGAAGCGGTTTACAAAACCAGCCTGCCGCCTCAGGTCTTCCGTCTCTGCAGAAAGGAGACTTATTTCAGGCCAAAGCTGCGAAACTTCTCCCTAATCAGCAGGTAATACTTCAAATTGGAAAAAATAGTATATCGGGAAAGTTATCCGCGCCGCTGAGTGTGAATGTTCATTACTTGTTCCGGGTGGAAAAAAATCAAGAAACGCTGCACCTAAAAGTAATAGGTCCCCTGCCTGCCGAAGGCCGCGGAAAAACCCCGGAGGTGCTGACCTCGATTCTGCAGAAAGCGGGCATGACCGGTCCGAAAACAACGCAGATGCTTGTGCAGTCTTTATTACAAAAAAACATTCCTTTTTCCCAGACGTTTATCGAACAAAGCACCAGGCTTTTAAAAGAAACCGGAGGGGCTGCTTTGGAAAAAAGCGTAGAGGCATTGACCGCCATGGCAGCCCAAAAAATCATGCCGGATAGATCGCTTTTGGCTTCTGCCATAACCCCAAAAAATACAGCGTCTGTTTTCCAGGATACGCAGCAGGCGCTGCAGAACATACAAAACCAGGCCTCATCAGACAGCCGCCCTGCCGGCGCTCTTCAACAACAGCTCAGGGAAGTGGAAGCCCTTCTGCAGGTAAATAAAAGTCAGGTTCCTGTTTCTCCAGGTCTTATCGATGCCGCAAAAGCGGTCCTCGCTAAAGAATCCGGTCCAGATCTAAAAGCAGGCGCTCTTTCTCTGCTTGTGAAAGCAGGAGCGGCCTCCCCGGGACAGACCCCTGCAGGATGGACAGCCGCTTTATACCGTGCAGTGGTGCCCGAATCTTCCGCTCCTGCCCAGTCTCCTGCTGTCCAGCAGCAGTTTTTACATACATTTCTCAAATCGCTTGAATCCCTGCCTGCAGAAGTACAGTCGGCAAGGGCGGAAAGGCTTTTTTCAGCGCTTACCTCCGGTGAGGCAAGGCCGCTGACTTCCCTTATCCAGCCGGGAGGTTCTGTACTGCAGCCGATAGAACAGGAAGCAATGGCACGGCTGTTTCATGCAAAAGCAGTGGCGGATATGTTTTGGAATCCGTCGTTTGAGTCGCTTTCCAAACAATGGATGCAGCTCCAGCAGAAGCTGGGGTTATTTCATGAATCCGCACTAACCAGGACACCGGCCCAGCTGCGGGAGGGATCTGCAGAAGGTGAAGCGAAACAGTGGCTGCTGCAGGCACAGACCGAACTCAGCTCTTCGGGCAGACAGCAGCTGGACCCTCTGCTTGGACGAATTACTTCCCAGCAGCTCCAGGCTTTGGAGCAGCCCGGCATTCTTCAGCAGCTTCAGACACAGATTCCTTTATTTCTCGGAGCGTTTGCGACAGATTTAATGATCGACTGGGAAGCCAAAAAAACACCGGATGGTACGCTCGATCCCGATCACTGTCGAATGCTTCTGCACGTAACCTTGGAAAGACTTGGGGAGACCGCGGCGGATATTACGATACAAAATCGAAAGCTGCAGCTGACGATTTTCAACGGGCAGGCAAAGCCCGAAGGCCTGTTTGAAATGCTTAAACCATTTCTGGAGACGCAGCTTGGTAAAATGAACTACGAGCTGTATGCGATAAACTGGAAGCAGACAGAAGAAATAAAAAAACAAATTCAGCCTTCTGTTACGCGGCTTGATAATAAAGGAGTGGATGTTAGAGTATGAACGGCAGAAAACCGGAAACTAAAAAGATGGCAGCGGCTTTAAAGTATGATCCGGCGCTCTGGCAGTCCCCAGTTATTAAAGCAAAAGGCAGAGGACAGACAGCTGATGAAATTCTGGCACTGGCCGAAGCGAACGGAATTCCTATCCAAAAGGATCCAATGCTTGTTGAAATGCTGGCGCAGCTGGAGATCAATCAGACGATCCCGGAAGAGCTGTACGAGGTGGTTGCCGAGGTGTTTTCTTTTCTGTACCGGCTTGATCGGCAGTCCTATACAAATAATGAATAAACATTCATAAAAAGAAAATAAATAAAGTTTTGACGAATTGTTGAATTTGTTGCGTTTTTTTTATACGATAATACATGTGTGCGAGATGTTGTTTGTATAACTCAATGTTTCCGCCCATCCTTGCCCACAGGATAAATGAATGTGGTACTTCGTACAGAATCGTTAAGGAGGATGGAGAATACATGAATATTCATGAGTATCAGGGAAAAGATCTCCTCAGAAAATACGGCGTCGCTGTACCTAACGGAAAAGGCTTTCTCAGTGGAAGAAGCTGTAGAAGCTGCAAAAGAATTAGGAACAGAAGTCAGCGTAGTGAAAGCCCAGATCACGCGGGCGGCAGAGGAAAAGCGGTGGAGTAAAAGTAGCTAAAAATCTGGATGAAGTTCGTGAATATGCGAATGAAATTCTTGGCAAAACGCTTGTTACACATCAAACGGGACCAGAAGGCAAAGAAGTAAAGCGCTTACTTATTGAAGAAGGCTGCGATATTAAAAAAGAATATTATGTAGGCCTTGTCCTTGACCGCGAAACATCTAAAGTCGTTATGATGGCTTCAGAAGAAGGCGGCACGGAAATTGAAGAAGTGGCGGAAAAAACGCCCGAGAAAATTTCAGGGAATATATTGATCCTGCTGTCGGCATGCAGGCTTTTCAGGCACGCCGTTTAGCTTTTAATATTAACATTCCTAAAGAGCAGCTTGGACAGGCAGTTAATTTATGCTTGGTCTTACCAGGTATTTGTTGAAAAAGACTGCTCGATTGCTGAAATAACCCTCGTTACAACAGGAGACGGAACGTTATGGCACTTGACCAAATGAACTTTGATTCCAACGCATTATACCGTCAAAGGATATTGTGGAATACAGAGACCTTGATGAAGAGGATCTAAAGAAATTGAAGCATCCAAGCACGATTTAAGCTATTGCGCTTGATGGAAATATCGGTTGCATGGTAAATGGTGCCGGCCTTGCTATGGCTACAATGGATATATCAAGCACTATCACGGCGATCCCGCCAACTTCCTTGACGTTGGGGGCGGTGCAACTGCTGAAAAAGTAACGGAAGCCTTTAAAATCATCTTTCCGATGAGCAGGTAAAAGGTATTATGTAAACATTTTCGGCGGCATCATGAATGTGACATATTGCTGATGGTGTTGTGGAAGCAACTAACAATTGGACTTGAAATTCCGCTCGTTGTCCGCCTGAAGGTACAAACGTGGAACGTGGAAAAGAAATTCTTAAAGAATCAGGTCTTAACATTACCGCGGCTGATTCATGGCTGATGGCGCACAAAAAATTGTATCTCTAGTAAAATAGAAAGGCGGGTCAATAATCATGAGTATTTTTATCAATAAAGATACAAAGGTAATTGTTCAGGGTATTACAGGCGCAACCGGCTTGTTTCATACCAAACAGGCTGTTGAATATGGCACGCAGATCGTAGGCGGAGTAACCCCTAAAAAAGGCGGTACGGAAGTAGAAGGCATCCCTGTTTTTGATACAGTGACAGATGCAGTCAATGCTACCGGCGCTACTGCCTCGGTTATTTATGTGCCGCCGGGTTTTGCAGCGGACGCTATTATGGAAGCGGTCGATGCTGAGCTTGATCTGGCAATCTGCATCACAGAAGGTATTCCTGTATTGGATATGACAAAAGTGAAACGCTATATGGAAGGCAAAAAAACCCGTCTCGTCGGGCCGAACTGCCCGGGTGTTATTACGCCTGAAGAATGTAAGATTGGTATTATGCCGGGATACATTCACAAAAAAGGCCATGTAGGTGTTGTTTCCAGATCAGGGACCCTCACGTATGAAGCGGTTCATCAGCTTTCTACAGCAGGTGTTGGACAGTCTACAGCTGTTGGAATCGGCGGAGACCCTGTGAACGGCACGGACTTCATTGATGTGCTTAACGCCTTTAACGAAGATGATGATACAGAAGCTGTAATCATGATTGGTGAGATCGGCGGTACAGCAGAAGAAGAAGCGGCCGAGTGGATCAAAGCAAACATGAAAAAGCCGGTTGTTGGCTTTATTGGCGGCGCAACAGCCCCTCCAGGTAAAAGAATGGGTCACGCAGGCGCCATTATTTCCGGAGGAAAAGGAACAGCTGCAGAAAAAATTAAAACGCTTGAAGCGTGTGGTGTTCATGTAGCGGCAACGCCATCAGATATGGGCGATACGCTTTTAAAAGCACTTAAAAAAACAATTTGTACGATAAGTGTCTGACTCATGAACCTACAGCAAAATAAATAATAAAAAGCGGCGCTGTTTCGACAGCGCCGCCTTATTTCATTATTAACCCCCGCACGTCCATCCCCTGATAAGAAAGGAACACACTATGACACACACTCCCTCCGAACGACTGCTTCATTTACACGCGGCTCCATTTATCACATGGCACAGGCTGCGTACTTTGTATTACATAGATTCATCTTTTTCTTCCGTCTATACGTTCAGTCCCGACCAACTGCAGGAAGCACTTAAGCTTTCCTTTAGTCAGGCCTTGGGTCTTTATAAGTACATTCAACATACAGCGCCGCATGAAACGGCAGCCTACTACACTTCTCGTACTATTCAAACAGTAACCTGTCTTGATCAAGCCTATCCGGAGCGCCTGTTATCAGCATATGATCCTCCCTGGGTGCTGTATTTTTTAGGAGACAAAGAGCTGTTCTATTCATCGAAAATGCTGGCGATCGTCGGATCACGCACCCCAACCGCCTATGGAAAAGAAGTCATCGCACAGTTTATGCCAAAGTTGAGCAAAGACAATATCACGATTATCAGCGGACTCGCAGCAGGAGTAGACGGTGCCGCCCATAAAGAGTGCATAGCAAACGGAGGCTGGACGATAGCCGTTCTCGTTCCGGATTTGAGCATATTTATCCAAAGCAGCACGTGGAACTTGCCAGACAGATAAAAAGCGGCCATTTACTTGTCAGTGAATACCCTCCGGCTGTTCCTCCGCAAAAATGGCAGTTCCCGATGAGAAATCGCATTATCAGCGCGTTATCAGATGCGGTGTTTGTCGTTGAGGCTAAACAAAGGAGCGGTTCATTGATCACCGCCTACCAGGGACTGGAACAGGGAAAGGATATCAAGGCGCTTCCAGGTTCGATTTTGTCAAAAGAAAGTGCAGGAACGAATCAGCTGATTGCAGATGGAGCAGAGCCGGTTTTGAAATATGAAGATTTAATGGCGTCCGGCTGGAAGTAATCCCGCCGGTTGAAAGTAAATAGCTAGACAGCTTTTAATAACTGTGCAAAAATGATGATACTTTGTAAACCTCCATTGTATAAATAGAAGAAACACGATTTTTAAAAAAGATGTTTGACAAAGATATCGAAAGTGTTTGATAATGGTGAAGATTTTAAAAGGGAAAAGGGGGAGGAAACTCCAACTATGGCAGATTATCTAGTAATCGTTGAATCTCCCGCTAAAGCGAAAACAATCGGGAAATATCTTGGCAAAAAGTATACAGTGAAAGCTTCCATGGGACACATTCGTGACCTGCCGAAAAGTCAAATGGGAGTAGATACAGAAAACCGCTATGAGCCCAAGTATATAACGATACGCGGGAAAGGGCCTGTGTTAAAAGAATTAAAAACAGCCGCAAAAAAAGTGAAGAAAGTGTATCTCGCAGCTGACCCCGATAGAGAAGGGGAAGCTATCGCGTGGCATCTAGCCCACAGCTTGAACATTGATGAAAAGTCACCTTGCCGGGTTGTTTTTAACGAAATAACAAAAACGGCCATTAAAGACGCATTTAAAGATCCAAAACCAATTAATATGGATTTAGTGGATGCACAGCAGGCAAGGCGATTCTTGATCGCCTGGTCGGGTACAACATCAGTCCTCTTTTATGGAAAAAAGTAAAAAAAGGACTTAGTGCCGGCCGCGTTCAGTCTATTGCCGTTAAAATGATTATTGACAGAGAAAAAGAAATTCAAGCGTTCATTCCGGAAGAATACTGGAGTATTGAAGGAACATTCAGCACGGGAGAAGAATCCTTTGATGCCAAGTTTCATCAGCTGGATGGTAAAAAGCAAGCCTTCAAACGCAGGAAGACGTTAACGAAGTTACCGGCCGGATGAAAGGCGACAATTTCACTATCCAAACAGTAACCAAAAAGGAAAGAAAACGAAATCCCGTTCAGCCTTTTACCACTTCTTCCCTGCAGCAGGAAGCCGCAAGAAAGCTTAACTTCCGTGCAAAGAAGACCATGATGATTGCCCAGCAGCTCTATGAGGGAATCGATCTGGGGAAAAAAGAAGGAACGGTCGGTTTAATTACCTATATGAGAACGGATTCAACAAGAGTATCCGAGACTGCAAAAACGGAAGTGAAGTCGTTTATTGAAGAAAAATACGGCGAAGAATACACCCGTAAAGATAAACAGCAGCCGGCTAAAAAGAAAAACAATACGCAGGATGCCCATGAGGCTGTTCGACCGACTTCTGTTATGTATGAGCCTAAAAATGTAAAAGCAAGCCTATCGAGAGACCAGTACCGCCTGTACAAACTAATCTGGGAGCGCCTTGTAGCCAGTGAGATGGCACCCGCTGTTATGGATACGATGAGCGTCGATCTGGAAAACAACGGTGTGATGTTTAGAGCGACTGGTTCGAAGATTAAGTTTGCCGGCTTTATGAAGGTATATGTTGAAGGCAGAGACGATGGCAAAAAAGAAGAAGACCGGCTGCTTCCGGACTTAAAAGAAGGTCAGGAAGTACAAAAAGTCGAAATAGAAGAAAATCAGCACTTTACACAGCCGCCTCCACGTTATACAGAGGCAAGACTTGTAAAAACAATGGAGGAATTGGGGATAGGGCGTCCGTCCACCTATGCACCAACATTGGATACTATCCAGCGAAGAAACTACGTTTCTCTGCAGGATAAGCGTTTTGTTCCTACAGAGCTTGGAGAAATTGTCCTGGAGCTCGTTGTGGAATTTTTCCCTGAAATTCTGGATGTTGCCTTTACTGCGAAAATGGAAAGTGACCTCGACTTTGTTGAAGAGGGCAGTGAGAACTGGATTGAAATTATCGATGCCTTCTACCAGGGATTCGATAAGCGCTTAAAGGTAGCAGAGGAAGAAATGCGTGAAGTGGAAATTAAAGACGAACCGGCAGGAGAAGACTGCGAGCTCTGCGGAAACGCGATGGTTTACAAAATGGGCCGCTATGGAAAATTTATGGCCTGTTCCAATTTTCCGGACTGCCGTAATACAAAAGCGATCGTTAAAGATATCGGTGTGAAGTGTCCAACCTGTAAAACGGGAAATGTGGTTGAAAGAAAAAGTAAAAAACAGCGCACATTTTATGGATGCGACCGCTATCCGGAATGCGAATTTGTATCGTGGGACAAGCCGATCTCCAGAGAATGTCCGAAAGGCGATCACCTGCTTGTTGAAAAGAAAACGAAAAAAGGAGTACATGTTGAATGTACTGTATGTGATTATAAAGAAGAGCCAAACTAAACTTTAACTGCACGACCACACAAGAGCAGACACCCCTTTGAAAAAAGGGGTTTTGCTATGCAGTATGTACAATGGAAGAAACACGGCAATAATAAAAAATGAAACGAAGAAAGGAATGGGGCGTATGAATAAAGAGCACGCCGTTACGGTAATAGGAGCAGGTCTGGCTGGAAGTGAAGCAGCCTGGCAGCTGGCCAACAGAGGCATAAACGTAACATTATATGAAATGAGACCGGTTAAGCAGACGCCGGCACACCACACGGATAAGTTTGCTGAGCTGGTCTGCAGCAATTCGCTTCGCGGAAACAGTCTTGCTAACGCTGTAGGAGTATTAAAAGAAGAAATGCGACAGCTTGATTCGGTCATTATAAAAGCAGCCGATCACTGCGCCGTGCCGGCAGGAGGTGCTCTTGCAGTGGACCGGCATGAGTTTGCCGCGAAAGTAACCGAACTTGTCAAAGAGCACGAGCTTGTAGAAGTCCGCCATGAAGAAATTACGGAGATTCCTGAAGGACCGGTCATTATTGCTACAGGGCCGCTTACTACCGAGAAGCTTTCTAAGCAGATTCAGGAATTAAGCGGACAGGAGCATTTGTATTTTTATGATGCAGCGGCTCCTATTATTGAAACAGATAGTATCGATATGAATAAAGCGTATTTGAAATCCCGTTATGATAAAGGAGAAGCGGCCTACATTAACTGTCCCATGACAGAAGAAGAATTTGACCGGTTTCACCAGGCGCTTACGGAAGCAGAAACAGTTCCTTTAAAAGAGTTTGAAAAAGAAATTTTCTTTGAAGGATGTATGCCGGTGGAAGTAATGGCAAACCGCGGTAAAAAAACGCTTTTGTTTGGACCGATGAAGCCAGTAGGGCTTGAGCATCCTGAGACAGGGAAACGGCCGTATGCGGTAGTTCAGCTGCGTCAGGACAATCAGTCGGGAACACTTTATAATATAGTAGGCTTTCAAACTCATTTAAAATGGGGTCCGCAAAAAGAGGTACTGCGCCTGATTCCAGGTTTGGAAAACGCTGAAGTGGTTCGCTATGGCGTAATGCACCGGAATACATTTATCAACTCACCTAATTTGATGGAGCCTACGTATCAGACTAAAGCGAGAAAAGACTTGTTTTTTGCCGGCCAGATTACAGGTGTAGAAGGATATGTGGAATCTGCAGCGGCAGGTTTGATAGCCGGCAGAAATGCAGCGCATCTAGTTAAAGGCGAAGAGCCGGACATTCTTCCTCATGAAACGGTCATTGGAGCACTGGCTCATTATATTACGACCGCAGACCCGAAAAACTTCCAGCCGATGAATGCTAACTTTGGCCTGTTGTCCCCACTGGAGCCAAGGATCCGTAAAAAACAAGAACGCAATGAAAAGCTGGCTGAACGGGCACTGGAATCCATTCAGAATTTTATGAAAAAATAATATATTGGGTTGCGGGTACATTCTCTCCTGTGATAAGATTTAATAGCTTTTGTCAATGAGGTGACGTGAATGCAGGACTCGGCAGCACACCAGGATGTCCAATCTTTTATTCGATATTTGCAGATAGAAAAAAATGCTTCTTCTTTAACGATCAAAGCGTATAAAGAAGATATTGCGGCTTTTTTTGCATTTCTACAGCAGGAAGGCTGTGATTATGGCGATCAGATAGATACCGCTGTGGTCAGGCAGTACTATACGCATTTGTTTTCCAAAAATTATGAAAGAGCTACGCTCGCCCGTAAAATTTCTGCGCTTCGGACGTTTTACAAATATTTAAAGCGTGAAGAAAAAGTAGCGGTCAATCCTTTTCAGGCAGCGGTGCTTCCTAAGAAACAGCAGAAGCTGCCGCGGTTCCTGTATACAAAAGAGCTGGAAAAGCTGTTTCAGTCTTTTGATACATCCAAACCCGCCGGTCAAAGAGATCTTGCCTTATTTGAACTGCTCTACTCGACCGGCATGCGTATCAGCGAATGCACGTCGCTTACGGAAGCGGATGTGGATAACGCGACGCAGATGGTGCTGGTAGAAGGAAAGGGGCAGAAGCAGCGGTATATTCCCGTTGGCTCTTTTGCTCTGGAAGCAGTGCTTATGTATCGGGAGCAGGGCAGAAAGCAGCTCGCTTCTAAAAACGGCGGGAAAGATCCGGCACTGTTTTTAAATAACAGAGGAAAAGCTTTGACGGACAGAGGCTGCCGCTACATTGTGGAAAAAAGAGTAAAAGACGTATCTAATACCCTGAAACTTTCCCCCCATGATTTAAGGCATACGTTTGCCACCCATATGCTTGATAATGGAGCAGATTTGAGAAGTGTTCAGGATCTGCTTGGTCATGAACATTTATCAACAACGCAGATATACACACATGTAACGAAAGATCGTTTGAAGCAGGTATATGACAAAGCTCATCCAAGAGCGGAGAAAAGAGAGGACTGACATATGGATCAATCTTTTCATGCGACGACTATTTTTGCAGTCCGGCACAACGGCCGCAGTGCCATGGCCGGCGACGGCCAGGTAACATTCGGCCAGTCGGTAGTGATGAAGCATACGGCAAAGAAAGTGAGAAAAATTTATAACGGTCAGGTACTGGCAGGATTTGCCGGTTCAGTCGCAGACGCATTTACTTTGTTTGATATGTTTGAAGGCAAGCTCGAACAGTGGAAGGGAAACCTGCAGCGCGCTGCGGTAGAGGTTGCCAAAGAATGGCGCAGTGATAAAGCGCTTAGAAGACTCGAAGCTATGTTAATTGTTATGGATAAAGACACCCTGCTTCTTGTTGCCGGTACCGGGGAAGTCATCGAACCGGATGACGACATGATCGCCATTGGTTCGGGCGGAAATTATGCCTTGGCCGCCGGGCGCGCTTTAAAGAAGTATGCTTCCAACATGGAAGCAAAAGCTATTGCAGAAGCGGCGCTCCGCACAGCTGGAGAAATCTGCGTATTTACAAATGACCAGCTGACAATGGAAGAAATTAACGAAGCTTCTGAATAAGAACGAGATCAGGCTGAAGGGAGAAAAGAGCATGAGCATATCGCTTACCCCCAAAGAAATAGTCGAAAAACTGGATCAATATATAGTAGGACAGCACTCAGCTAAACGCTCTGTTGCAGTAGCCCTGCGTAATCGTTACCGAAGAAGCAGGCTGACTGAATCAGTCCAGGAAGAAATCACTCCCAAAAATATTTTAATGATTGGACCTACGGGCGTAGGTAAAACGGAAATTGCCCGCAGGCTTGCTAAACTGGCAGGTGCGCCATTTGCGAAAGTGGAGGCAACAAAATTCACAGAAGTCGGCTATGTCGGACGGGACGTAGAATCGATGGTCCGTGACCTGGTGGAAACATCGGTCCGGCTTGTGAAAGAAGAAAAGGTAGCGAGTGTACAGGGTGAGGCAGAGCGCGAGGCTGATAAGAGACTCGTTAAACTGCTTGTACCGGAGAAAAAGAATAAACAATCCTCTGTAAAAAACCCATTCGAAATGTTTTTTCAACAGCAGAATGAAGAAGAGGAAGAGCCGGAGCAGGAAGACCAGACGATCGCCCAGCAGAGACGGCAGACCGAGCATAAACTCCGGATGGGCGAGCTCGAAGACCACATCGTGCAAGTGGACGTAGAGCAGCAGTCCTCTTCCATGGCAGACATGTTTCAAGGTGCCGGCATGGATCAAATGGGTATGAACATGCAGGAAATGATGAGCAGCATGCTCCCTAAGAAAAAAACAACACGGAAGCTTACCGTCAGAGAAGCGAGAAAAGTAATAACAGAACAAGAAGCCCAAAAGCTTGTAGATATGGATGAAATAGGTCAAGATGCTATATTTAAAGCAGAACAGCTCGGCATTATCTTTATAGATGAAATGGATAAAGTGGCAGGAAAACAGCAGAACAGCAGCGCAGATGTGTCGCGCGAAGGCGTTCAGCGTGACATTCTTCCCATTGTGGAAGGATCAACCGTGACGACGAAATACGGTCCTGTAAAGACAGATCACATTTTATTTATTGCAGCCGGGGCTTTTCATATGTCAAAGCCTTCCGATCTAATTCCGGAGCTGCAGGGGCGCTTTCCTATCCGTGTCGAACTGGATAGTTTAAATATAGAGGACTTTGTTAAAATTTTAAAAGAACCCGATCATGCGCTGTTAAAACAGTACCAGGCACTATTAGCAACAGAAGATATCAAAGTGGAGTTCAGTGATGCAGCCATTAGAAAGATCGCAGAGCTTGCTCTGGAAGTAAATCAACAGACAGAGGATATTGGAGCAAGAAGACTTCATACGCTTCTGGAGCGGCTCCTGGAGGACCTTTCCTTTGAAGCCTCAAGTATTACAATGGATAAAATAACAATAACCCCGGAATATGTAGAAGAAAATTAGACTCTATAGCTAAAAACAGAGATATGAGCCGATATATTTTATAGGGGACAAGGAGGATTCATTAATGGATTTATTAACGAAAAGCAGGAAAATTAACGAAATGCTTCAAAAAACAACAGGGATCATGTGAATTTCAAGGATATGGCAGAAACCCTTCAGGATGTTATTGGAGCCAACGTATTTGTAGTGAGCCGCCGCGGTAAGCTTCTCGGGTTCTCTATCAAACAGGAAATTGAAAATGAAAGAATGAAAAAAATGCTTGAAGAGAGACAATTCCCGGAAGAATACACAACCGGTCTTTTCAAATTGGAAGAAACATCTCCAAACCTTGATGTCGACAGTGAGTACACGGCTTTCCCGGTTGAAAATAAGGAACTGTTTAAATCAGGACTTACTACTGTTGTACCAATCAGCGGCGGCGGCCAGCGTCTTGGCACGCTCGTACTGGCTAGATTAAATGAATCATTTAATGATGATGACCTGATTCTGGCTGAATACGGCGCTACCGTTGTAGGGATGGAAATACTGCATGAGAAAACACAGGAAATAGAAGAAGAGGCAAGAAGCAAAGCTGTTGTTCAAATGGCTATCAGCTCCTTATCATACAGTGAACTAGAAGCCGTTGAGCATATTTTCGAAGAATTGGATGGCAAAGAGGGACTTCTGGTTGCAAGTAAAATTGCAGATCGTGTAGGAATTACAAGATCTGTTATCGTCAACGCACTTAGAAAGCTGGAAAGTGCAGGAGTTATTGAATCAAGATCGCTTGGTATGAAAGGCACCTATATCAAAGTGCTTAACGATAAATTCCTAATCGAATTAGATAAAATTAAATCAAGTAATTAATTATTTCCAACCCTGCCTGAATACGGCAGGGCTTTTTTTATGTTTAAGGAACAATCTATTTCAAAAAACATAGTACTAAAGGATGGTGAATAGGACTATATATTTAAACTGGGTATTTATTCTCGACTTTATAAATAACTAAAACTCTGTTAGACAAACGTCCTATTTTTTTATACAATTTGAATAGTTATCCTAGTTAAATGTAATTATTTGGAATAAATACTGTCAAAACGTCTTGATATAAAAGTTTGTATTAGAATGAAACAGGAGGGGGATAAGCATGGGATTATTTGATTCTACTACGATACAGCAGCTGGAACGCGGCCTGTCTGGAGCGGCAAATGAACAGAAAGCTATTTCACAGAACATAGCAAATGCTGATACACCAGGATATAAAGAGAGAAGAGCATCGTTTAAGCAAAGTTTGGAACAGGCTTCTGCTGAGCAGGGTCTTCAGGCTCATAAAACTAATAATAAACACATAAACTTTAGTAATGGGGATAAAGATTCATACATAAACGAAAAGACCCAGGAAATGTATCATGCTAACGGAAACGGAGTAGATATTGATAAGGAAATGTCCGAGCTGGCTAAAAACCAGCTTTACTTTAATGCCGTGACAGATCGTCTCAGTGGAAAATTCGGCAGCCTAAAAACAGCTGTACGGGGAGGGTCCTGATAAATGGGATTATTTGATGGAATTAATGCATCAGCAAGTGCACTAACGGCTCAGCGGCTTCGTATGGATGTGACTTCTGCCAATGTGGCAAACGCAGATTCCACCCGTGGGAGGCTCGTAGATGGTGAATGGGAGCCCTATAGAAGGAAAATGGTTTCTTTTGAACCACAGGAAAACTTTTCATCCCATCTTTCCCAGGCAATGAAAGAAGGCGGGACAGACCAGGGCGGCGTTAATGTCCGCACAATTCAGGACGATACAACTCCGTTCCGCGAGGTGTATCAGCCGGAACATCCGGAGGCTGATGAGGAAGGGTATGTGCAGCTGCCAAACGTTGATCCATTAAAAGAAATGGTAAACATGATGGGAGCTACAAGATCATATGAAGCGAACGTTACTGCAATGAATGCGACAAAAAATATGATGTTAAAAGCACTTGAGATTGGAAGAAACTAATAAAAAGGAGGCAAAAAGATGAATATAGAGTCGGTTATGCCGAATAGTGCTTCCGGTGCACTCCAGCAAAAGCCTGCTGAAAATACTCCGGCAGAAGCAATGAATTCATTCAAAGACGTACTAAATGATGCTGTATCAAATGTAAATAAAGCCTCCCTGCATTCAGATGAAATGACAACAAAGCTGGCAACGGGAGAAACCGATAATCTGCATGAAGTTATGGTAGCGGCCGAAAAATCAAGCGTGATGCTGCAGACTACGGTAGAAGTAAGGAATAAAGTTATTGAAGCCTATCAAGAAATTATGCGCATGCAGGTGTAAGAAAGCAGGGCGAGAGCTGGAGGAGCTATGAAAGAACAATTTTCAACATTAAGAGCGAGATGGAAAGAGTATTGGTCTGCTAAAACAAAAAAGCAGCAGGTAATATTAATAAGCGGCCTTCTTGCTATTATCCTATTTTTCTTTTTGCTGCTTTTCTTCACGATGAGAACCAATTACGTTACTTTGTATTCTGATCTTCCTGCAGCAGAAGCAGGGCAGATTAAAGAAAGTCTGGATGCCAAAGGCGTAAAGTCGGAAATCACAAATGATGGAACAAGCATCAGTGTCCCTAAAGAGCAGGCGGATGCCCTGAAAGTAGAGCTTGCCTCAGAAGGTATTCCGGAAAGCGGTGCAATCGATTATACATTCATAGAAGACCAGATGGGATTTGGTATGACAGATAATGAATTTTCTGTCATGGAGCGGGCTGCTATGCAGACTGAACTCCAAGGACTTATCCAAAACATAAACGGAGTGGAAGCGGCGAGCGTCATGATTACACTTCCGGAAGAATCAACCTGGCTTGCTGATGAAGCAGGAACAGCCACAGCTTCTATTGTTGTGGAAATGGGAACAGCGACGCTCGAGGAGTCAGAGGTTAAAGCACTTTACCATCTGGTATCCAAAAGTGTACCGAATCTTCCCGTTGAGAATGTGGTCATCATGAATCAAAATTCGGAGCAGTTTGATTATGACAGCGGCGGTTCCGGGGGTACGATGAGTGCTTTTACAGAACAAAACGAAATCCAGAAACAAATTGAAAAAGACCTTCAACAGCAGCTGCACCAAATGCTGGGTACGATGATGGGGAACGATAAAGTGGTCGTTTCTGTCACTACCGATATTGACTTTACGCAGGAAAATCGGGAAGAAGCACTTGTTGAACCTGTAGATGAAGAAAATATGGAAGGGCTGGAAGTGAGTGCGGAGCGAATCACTGAGACATTTGAAGGAGCCGATCTTGAAGAGGGCGGTGTTGTTGGAGCCGGAGAAGAAGACATCGCTAATTATCCAGCGGGAGCTTTTGGGGCAGCCGGCGATTCTGAACGAACCGAAGAAAGAATTAACACAGAAGTAAATCGGATTCATAAAGAAATTGCAGAAAGTCCTTACAAAATAAGAGATCTTGGCATACAAGTCATGGTAGAGCCGCCGGATCCGGAAGATCCTAATTCGCTCCCTGCTCAAAGCATAGCTGATATTGAGGATATTCTAACGACCGCAGTAAGCACCAGCATCGATGAAGAATACCTGAATGAAGAAAATGCGGGAGATATAGAAGATAAAATCTTTGTTTCCTCCCAGGCATTCAATGGAAAAGCAGAAATAGAAGAAGCAGGAAACGGCCTGCCATGGTGGGTATACGTAGTTGGCGGAGTTCTTGCAGCAGCAGTAGTGGTTCTTGTTATTATTCTGGTCCGCCGCAGAAAAGCGGAAGAAGAAGAGGACATTGATGAACTAGAAGCAGCTGCAGTGCCTGAAGCTGGTTTACCGATTGAAGAGCCGCAGGAATCGCCGGAAAAGGTTAAAAGAAAACAGCTGGAGGCACTCGCTAAAGAAAATCCGGATGAATTTACAAAGTTATTAAGAACGTGGCTTTCTGATGATTAAAAGAGAGGAGGCAGTGCAATGGCGAAAACAAAAGATAAACTAAACGGCCGGCAGAAAGCGGCCATTCTTCTCATATCAATGGGACCGGATGTCAGTGCCGGCGTGTATAAACACTTAACAGAACAGGAAATAGAAAAATTAACACTGGAAATTGCCAACGTACGCCGGGTGGAAAACGATGTGAAAGACACCATAATGGACGAATTCCATCACATTGCCATGGCCCAGGAATATATTACGCAGGGTGGTATCGGCTACGCTAAGAACGTTCTTGAAAAAGCACTCGGAGAAGATCACGCGATGAAGATGATTGAAAGGCTCACCTCAACCCTGCATGTTAAACCTTTTGACTTTGCCAGGAAAGCGGATGCGGGCCAGATTCTTAATTTTATTCAAAATGAACATCCGCAGACCATTGCGCTTATTCTCTCTTATCTTCAATCTGAGCAGGCGGGACAGGTTTTATCGGCTCTGCCTGAAAAAACTGCAGGCGGATGTAGCAAAGCGTATTGCAACAATGGATAGTACGTCGCCTGAGATTGTCAGCCAGGTGGAACATATTCTCGAGCAGAAGCTTTCCGCTACCGTGACGCAGGATTACACAGAAGCCGGAGGCATTGAGTCGGTGGTGGAAGTGTTAAACAGTGTAGACCGGGCAACGGAGCGAACCATTTTGGAAGCATTGGAAGCAGAGGATTCCGAGCTGGCTGAAGAAATTAAGAAGCGTATGTTTGTATTTGAAGATATTGTAACGCTTGATAAACGTTTCTATACAGCGTGTCATCCGTGACGTGGAAAATGAAGACCTGCAGCTGAGGCCTGAAAGTAGCCAGCGAAGAAGTAAAGGCGATTATTTTTCAGAATATGTCAGATCGTATGGCAGAGTCTTTTTAAAGAAGAAATGAATTTATGGGTCCTGTACGTGTAAAAAGCGTAGAGGAAGCACAAACGCGTATCGTAAATACGGTACGACGCCTGGAAGAAAACGGTGAAATTGTTATTACAAGAGGGGGAGGGGACGATATCGTTGTCTAGAGTGATAAAAGAAACGCATGCGCTTTACGAGACACCGAACGGTCTATCGCTATTCACGCCTCTTTTATCCCGGAGAAACAAGCAGTACAAGGTTCTGAAATGCCGGACATTTACCGGAAAAAACTTCGTGCACGTCAAATTGAGGCAGACGCCCGGGCCAAACTGGAACAGGCAGAGCGTGAACTCGAGCAGGTACGCTTTCAAATAAGCCAGGAGGAAGAAGACTCCAAAGCAAGAATTCAGCAGGCATTTGAAGAAGCGAAACAGGCCGGCACAGCAGAAGGCTTTGCAGAAGGATTTGAAGATGGAAGAAAAAGCTGGAGTGAAGAGGTGGAAAAAGCAGCACTTCTGGTTCATTCATCCCGTCAGGAAAAAGAAGCCTATCTGGAAGCTTCAGAAGGAACCATCCTCACACTTGCCATGGCGGTTGCAGAGGCGAATGCTCGGACATTCCATTCTGCAGGATGAAACACTGTGGGTGGATCTGGTAAAACAGGCGCTTCAGGAAGTAAAAGAAGAAAAGGAAATAACCATCTATGTAGCACCTGATCAGTATAATGTTACGGTCAGCCGCAAAAAGAAATAGAAACCGTTCTTTATCAAAACCAACAGCTCTGGATTGTACCGAGCCATCAGCTTGAATGGAATCAATGTTCTATAGAGACGCCGTTTGGAAGAGTGAATGCTTCTTTTGATACGCAGCTTGCTGAAATAAAACAGCAGCTGGAACAGCTTCTGGCAGAAGGAGCAGCTGATGAAAGCCATTCAACTGCTTCCTAGCATTGAAAAAATAAATCCGTACATCCGCTATGGAAAAGTGACGAAAGTGGTTGGTTTAACGATCGAGTCCAAAGGACCGAAAACATCGATAGGAGATCTCTGCTATATTCATCATTCAGATCATTCAACGCCAATCACAGCAGAAGTAGTCGGATTTAAAGAGGAAAATGTGCTGTTGATGCCATTAAAAAAAGGTACCGATATCAGTCCGGGAAGCCTTGTGGAAACGACACGCAAACCTCTGCAGGTTCTGGCAGGTCCAGGGCTTATCGGCAGAGTGATTGACGGTATGGGACAGCCCATGGACGGAAGGCCGCTTCCTTCAGGCCTGATAAAAGTAAATACGTCAAAAGAACCGCCCAATCCGTTATCAAGACCCAGAATTAAAGCGCCTATGTCGCTTGGGATTAAAGTGATAGACGGACTTTTGACGGTAGGAGAAGGGCAGCGCGTCGGAATATTTGCAGGAAGTGGAGTCGGAAAAAGCACGCTGCTATCAATGATTACACGTTATTCCGAAGCAGATATTAATGTTATAGCACTTATCGGAGAGCGTGGGCGTGAAGTAAAAGATTTCATTGAAAGAGATCTTGGAGAAGAAGGAATGAAGAAATCAATTGTCGTAGCTGCCACCTCAGATCAAACAGCTTTAATGAGAATAAAAGGGGCGATGACCGCTACGGCCGTAGCTGAATATTTCAGAGATCAGGGAAAAAAAGTGAATTTAATGATGGATTCGGTTACCCGTTTTGCGATGGCCCAGCGGGAAATAGGGCTTGCAGTCGGAGAGCCTCCGACAACAAAAGGCTATACGCCTTCTGTGTTCGCCATGCTCCCAAGTCTGCTGGAGCGGTCTGGTACCAGTAATGAGGGATCAATTACCGCCTTTTACACGGTTCTGGTTGATGGGGACGATTTTAATGAACCGATCGCAGATGCAGTTAGAGGGATTCTGGATGGCCACTTTGTACTCGACCGCAGCCTTGCTGACAAAGCCCATTACCCATCGATTAACGTATTAAAAAGCGTCAGCCGGGTGATGAATGAGGTGGTTTCTCCAAATCACGCGAAAGCCGCCAGAAAACTGCGGGAAATGCTGGCAACCTATACGGAAGCAGAAGATTTAATTCAAATTGGTGCCTACAAAAGAGGTTCTTCGCAGAAAATTGATGAAGCTGTTTCTATGAGGGAACAGACATTGAGTTTCGTTCAGCAGGGGGAAACAGAACGCTTCAGCCTTATGGAAGCAGAAGAGCAGCTATTAAAAGATTTTGGTGAAGGAGAGCGGCAATGAGTAAAACAAGAGATGTCTTTGAAAAAATGCTCAAGTGGCATGAACAGGAAAAACAGGCAAAAACAAAAGAATATCAGCAGGCTCTTACTTTTTTTGAAGAAACGGCTACAAAATTGTACGATCTTCTCCGAAAGAAAGAAGAGCAGGAAGGAAAAGATACGGAAGCGCTGATGGCAGGAGTGCCGGTCCGTCATTTACAGCATCATGGGAAAGTGATGAAATTCATGCATCAGGATATACATACACTCACGTTGGAAACAAATAAAGCCAGGTTCAAAATGGATACCGCCAAAGATGAGCTGGCTGCTTCCTTTCAGGAGTTCAAGAAATACGAAAAGCTGCTGGAAAAAAAGAAAGAAGAGGAAGCGAAGCTTATCAAACAAGCCGATGCAAAATTAATGGATGAACTTTCTGCACGGTCCTTTGCTTTTAATGGGGGATAACCCATGGCGAAAAATAAAAAAATACCAGTAGAAGAAAAAGAGAAAGAAAAAAAAGGCGGTATGATGCAGTGGTTCATACTGATTGTTCTCGTACCGGTTACCTTTGCGATCATCATCGGCGTTGTCATTTTATCAATGATGGGCGTCCCGCTCGCGGAAATGGGTAAAAATGCGGCTGCCGGGATACCCGGGGTCTCCGCGCTGATGGAAAACGAATCCGAAGAAGCAGTTGGAGGATCGCCGGAGGATGCAGATACTATTGCCGCACTGGAAGAGGAAATACAATCGATGGAACAGCAGCTGATTGAAAGGGATGAGGAAATCATCTCCTTACAGGAAGAAGCGGAAGCTGCCGGCGAGGAAGCAGATGTGGATGAAGAAGATATCGAAGCAAACCCTGAACTCGCCGAACTGGCTTCCATGTATGAAGAAATGTCTGCCAAAAACGCAGCAGCCATTCTAAATGAAATGGAAGATGCACAGGTAATACGGCATATGCAGGAAATGAATACAGAGAACCGCTCTGCTATATTGGAAAAAATGGAAGTGGAGAAAGCGGCCGTGATCATGGGCGCGTTCGAAGAGCCGACAGCAGAAGCCGGATGAGCAGCAGTGGCTGCCGGGAAAGGAGGTGAACTAGTGCAGGTCATTCAGCAATTGCTAAGCAGTACCCCAGTTCATTCAACAGGAGATGTTCAACGGACGAAAGGAACCGGTACAGGTTTCATGGAAATGCTGGGAAAAGCCGGGGAAAATTATGATGAGCTGCAAACAGCCGGTCAGGACAGTCTGGAAGAAGGAACAGAAGACAATAGCGCAGAAGCGGAAGCGTCGCTGGAACATATTCTGGATAGTCTCAAAGAAGTATTTGCTTCAAATCCGGACGCTGCTTTTTCCTCATCCGCTGTTTCCGAGCTGCAGGCACGTCTGGCGAAACTTTCTTCTCCTCATTCCGGCATGTCCGACAAAGAGCGCATCGAGGAAATAGATGTCCTGTTTCAAACATATGATGCGGAGCTGCTGGAAAACGTGCTCCATGTGTTCTTTGAACAGCAGTGGAAGCAATTAGAATCAGAGGAAACGGACTGGGGAAAAGTAGACTCCGCAGCGATTCAAGAACAGGAGAAGCACATATCTTCTGCATTGGAGGCTGGTGTACTATCCAACGAGGTAAAAACAGAAATTACTGTCTCTGCGTTAGCTGCTTTAGCGGCTCGAACTGCCCCAGCAGAGAATACTCTTTCTACTCTTGAAAAGGAATCGGAAGAAGCCGCTTACGAGAGACTGACCGAACTTCATAAAGAAGTGCAGGCATTGTCAGCAGCAGAAGAAATGACAGCTGACACTGAGGGGAAACTGATGGTGGAATACTTATCGACAGCCCTTCCTTTGTTAAAAATTCAGGAAGAAAGTAACGAGCCGGGTTTGATTCCAGCAGCTCTGGAGAAAGCGGCTTCTAATCTGGTGAAAGCAGTAGAATCTTTCGCCGAACCTATTACTGTAAAAAAGGCATTTTCTGAGCTGGAAAAACAGCTGGAGATGGTAAAAACCTCTTTAGGCGATACGATTAAAAAACCAGCTGATCCAGCATTGCAGGAATTCACAAGAAATCAAAAACCAATCCCGGATCGCCTGCCTGACTTTCTAAAAAGCAGTACAGCTGGAACTCCGGTTATCTCTTCAGAAGAAAAGCGGGCATATGCCGGAAATTCAATGCCTGTTCTTTTGAAACAGGCGGAGCCGGAAGCAAATAGAAGAATGACGGAAGGTTATAAAGTAATTACAGACCCGATCCGGTTCGTGCAGTTGTTAGCTGACAGGCAAAGCAGTGCCATTCTTTCTTCTGGAGAGCAGGAAGGAAAACTGGTCGAAGGAAGTGCGCCCCCGCCCCAGACGTCTAGAGTAGAAATGGGAGCAGAACCAATACAGGTATTGTCAAAGCCTGTCGTGGATACTGGAACGCTTCCCCAGGTGCAGCAGGCATTAATCCAGCTTGGCGAATCAAAAACAGCGCATGGACGCCAGCAGGAATTTATAAAACAGTTTCAGGACATATTAAATAGATCTTCTCTTCAAGCCTTTAAAAATGGCACCCAGCAGCTCACTCTCATATTAAGGCCTGCCCATCTAGGACGCATTGACATGAAAATCAGTATAAAAGACGGAGTGATGACGGCACAGCTTACGGCATCTTCCAAAGGGGCCAGAGATGTAATAGAGCAGAATCTTCCATCGTTAAGGCAGAGTTTCGCTGCTCAGCAGCTGCAGGTGGAACGCATTGAAATTACCGAGCAGCAGGAGAACCTTTTAAAAGAAAAAGAGGAACAGCAGGAACAGAGGCGGCAGATAATGGAACAGGCCGAGCCTGAAGCTGACTCTGAAGAAGCGGCGTTTTCGGATGTGCTGGAAAACATAATCTTTAACGAGAAAGTGTAGGGATAACATGAATAGTGTAGATATGAATCACCTGCTTCCCAAGGATAATAAAGTAGCAGTGACAAATGCAAAAGACGGGGCACTCGGAAAAGACGAATTTTTAAAAATACTTATCGCCCAGCTGCAAAATCAAGATCCGATGAATCCGATGGAAGACAAAGAATTTATTGCACAGATGGCTTCTTTTTCCTCGCTCGAGCAGATGACCAACATGAACCAATCGCTGCAGAAGTTTACGGAGCAGCAGGAAAGCGGATCGCTCGTGCAGCACAGTCAGCTGATCAATAAAGAAATTACCTGGCAGTCTAAAGAAGACGAAGTGAATGGCCTTGCGAAAACAAAAGATCATCAAAATACGGTAACCTCCGTTCAAAAGGATAATAAAGGGGCCATTCGTTATCTGCTTGATAATAACAGCTGGATTGACAGTTCACAGCTTGTTCAGGTTAGAGCGGATAAAGAAAATACGGAACCGACAACCTTATAGAGAGGATCCCAACGTATGATTCAGGATATTGGAAAGCAGGGATGGAACCGGCTTCCACATCCGGCGGGAACAGCCGGCCAGCCCGCAGATAAAGTGCGTACGGCTTCATTTGCTGACCTGCTTCATTCGCAGCAGACCAAACCTCTGAAAATCAGCAGACACGCTGAAAAAAGAATCGCAGAGCGGAATGTGCGCGTCTCAGATGGCGAGTGGAAGGCAATCGAAGAAAAAATGCCGGAGGCAAAGCGGCAGGGTGTTAAAGATTCTGTCGTATGGACGAGCCGTGCCGCGCTCGTGGTGAGTGCAGAAAACCATACTGTTATTACAGCTATGACCCATCAGGAAGCAACCAATCACGTGTTCACAAATATTAACGGAACGATGTTCGTCAATGATGAAGCCTGACCTTACGAGGAAGCTTCAAGCATCAGGCTGACGCTTCTGATGCTGTCAAACTAAAACATAAAAACCAGGAGGAATTATTATGATTAAATCCATGTATTCAAGTATTGCAGGTATGAAGAACTTTCAGCAGAAGCTCGACGTTACGAGTAACAACATCGCAAACGTTAACACGTTCGGCTTCAAAAAAGGCAGAGCTACATTCCAGGATATGGTCAGCCAGCAGATGGGCGCAGCGCAGGGGGCAGCGAACGGACAGGGCGGCATTAATGGTAAGCAGGTAGGATCGGGTTCAAAAGTAGGAAGTATTGATACTGTTCATACGCAAGGGAGCCTGCAGAACACGGGACGCCAGCTCGATCTCGGTATTTCCGGAGAAGGATTTTTCCAAGTTAATAACGGTCAGGAAGACCTGTATACAAGATCAGGTAACTTTTATTTAGATGAGGGTGGCACGCTTGTTAATGCAGAAGGAATGATTTTACAGGCGCAGGGCGGCGGAGCGATTAACATACCAGCTGATGCTCAAAGCTTTAGTATCAGCACGGACGGAGCCGTTAATATTACAAACGCAGCCGGTCAGCAGCAGAATGTGGGCCAAATTGGGCTTACGACGTTTAATAACCCGGAAGGTCTGGAAAAAGCCGGGGGCAGCACGTATAGAGCAACCGATAACTCTGGAGCAGGAGCCCAGGATATTCCGGGAGCAGACGGCAGAGGAGACCTTATTTCCGGTACGCTTGAAATGTCCAACGTGGACCTGGCGGACGAGTTTACTGAAATGATCGTAGCCCAGCGTGGTTTTCAGGCCAATACCCGCGGTATTACTACAGCAGATGAAATTTTGCAGGAACTGATGAGCCTGAAGCGTTAATTCTAAGAAAAGGAGAGCGGGCTGGATCCATCAGGTTTCCTGCCCGCTATATTACATATGATCACATTGACGAGGTTGACCGGAGATACATTTTTATTAAATGTTCCCTTTATTGAACAAATTGAAGCCCGGCCCGACACCACGATAACCCTGTGGAGCGGGAAGAAAATTTTTGTTAAAGAGTCCCTGACGGAAGTCAAGCAGCTGTGCGAGGAAGCATACCGTAAAATTGGACTTGTGGGATCGATTATAAACCCGGAAAGGGAGAGCTAAGTGAAGAACAAAAAAGTGATGGGGATGCTGCTGATTTTTTTGGTGACCGTAGGCGTTATTGGAGCTGGGGCATTTTACTTTGTGGAAAATACAAGTTCGACAGCAGAAGCAGATGAGGCCGAAGCAGAAGCTTTATCCGCAGAAGAAATGGCGGAAAACTCCTGGGAATTGGAAGAATTAACGACAAACCTTGCAGATGACCATTTTATTAAAGCTTCCTTTAAAATTCAGCTCGATTCGACAAAAGGGAAAGAAGAGCTGGAAAAAAGAGACTATCAGGTAAAAAACGCAATCATTATGGATTTGTCCTCGCGCTCTGCGGAATCACTGCAGACGACGGAAGGACTGAAAGAAATGGAGCAGGCGCTTCAGGAAACTATTAATAAAGAAATGACAAAAGGCAAAGTAGTCAAAGTGTACATCACCCAGCGCCTAATTCAATAGAAATAAAAGGGGGGGAGCAAGTGGCTGATGTATTATCCCAGGGAGAAATAGATGCCCTGATGTCTGCGCTTTCCACAGGAGAAATGAGTGCAGATCAACTCAAGCAGGAAGAACATGATAAAAAAGTGCGCACGTATGATTTTAAACGGGCCCTTCGCTTTTCTAAAGATCAGATCCGAAGTCTTTCCAGGATTCATGAAAATTTTGCCCGCCTGCTGACAACGGCTCTGTCCGCTCAGCTGCGGACGTTCGTTCAGATCTCCGTTTCGACGGTTGATCAGCTGCCCTACGATGAATTTATTATTTCGATCCCGAAAATGACGCTTCTGAATGTATTTGAAGCTCAGCCTATGGAAGGCCGCCTTTTGATGGAAGTGAATCCAAACATTGCCTATGCGATGATGGACCGGCTGCTGGGGGGACGGGGCAGCAGTGTGAACAAATCGATAACTTAACTGAAATTGAAACGATTATCATGACCAGGCTTTTTCAAACAATGCTTGATTCTTTTCAAGGGGCGTGGGAGTCGGTTATGGAGATAGATCCGGTAGCGGAAGAAATGGAAGTTAATCCACAGTTTCTGCAGATGGTATCTCCTAATGAAACGGTTGTCGTGATTTCATTGTCAACAACAATAGGAGAAACAACCGGTATGATTAACATTTGTCTGCCCCATGTAGTCATGGAAGAGATACTTCCGGATATTTCCGGTCATTACTGGATGCAGACAGCGAAAAAAGAGACCAATCAGGACGAGTATCTGAAGCTATCCAATCAAATAAAAACAGCCCCTCTTAATCTTCAGGCAGTGCTCGGTCATTCCAGCATTACAATCGAAGAATTTCTGCAGCTTTATCAAGGAGATGTTATTGAGCTTGATCAGAAAATTACAGATCCGCTCACTATATTAACAGAGGGCGTTCCAAAATATAAAGCACAGCCGGGCAGACGCGGAAAGAAGCTGGCCGTGCAGATTATAGAAGACATAAAGGAGGAAAAAAATGAGTGATGAGATGCTTTCCCAGGATGAAATCAATAAATTGTTACAACGTGTAGCGGAAGAAGAAGGGAACGGCGAAGAAGAATCGGAAGCACTGCTTGATTCCATTGAAAAAGATGCACTTGGAGAAATAGGGAATATTTCTTTTGGCAGTGCAGCTACGGCACTGTCCACCCTGCTGAATCAAAAAGTAGAGATTACGACACCGGAAATTTCTGTTATTGACAGCTCAGAGCTCAATGAAGAGTTTCCTGTGCCCCATGTCGCCGTTAATGTTGACTACACAGTAGGGTTTGAAGGCACTAATTTATTAGTTATTAACTCCACGGATGCTGCAATTATTGCTGATCTAATGATGGGGAATGACGGTACTTCTCCGGAAGTAATTTTAAGTGAAATGTATTTAAGCGCCATGCAGGAAGCAATGAACCAGATGATGGGATCAGCTTCTACGTCGATGTCGACTATTTTTAATAAAAAAGTAGATATTTCTCCTCCCGGCATTGAAGTAATGGATGTAGGAAACCAGGAAGGTACCACTCATATTCCTAAAGATAAAAAACTAGTAAAAATTGCATTTAATATGAAAATTGGTACATTAATTGATTCATACTTAATGCAGATTGTTACCATTCCATTCGCTAAAAAAATGGTAGAAGAGTTGATGGGAACTTCAGAGGACGAAACGACTCCTGAAAGTCATATGGAGGAAGAAGCGGCTTCGTCCGCTCCTCCTGTTGAGGAAAAATCAGCCGGCCCTGTTTCTGAACCGGAGAGAAATACCGTATCCAATCGTGTTGAAAATGCAGCTTTCTCTCCATTTGAAGAAATAGAGCGCGATGCCTCGGAGCCGAAGAATCTTGATATGCTTCTTGATATTCCGCTCGAAGTTACCGTAGAGCTTGGACGTACGAAAAAATCGATCAAAGATATCCTCCATTTTTCACAGGGGTCTATAATAGAATTAGATAAGCTGGCCGGAGAGCCGGTGGACATTTTGGTGAATCAAAAGCTGGTAGCACGCGGAGAAGTAGTTGTGATTGACGAAAATTTCGGTGTGCGTGTAACAGATATTGCAAGCCGGGAAGACCGTATCCGCCACATTCAATAGAATACCCATTGAATTGGTACACGTTATCTCTATAAAGAGGTAGCGTGTTTTTTGGGTAGGGAGCAGCAGACAATCTGAACTAGTCCTTTGTCCTCTCAATGAAATAAGAATACCGGGAATATTGAGCAGAGGAATAAATAATGGATGTTATTATCCCCTGCAGTTTTGCTGTTATATAAAGAACTATAGAAATAAACTGGGCATTTATTACTAACATATCCAAAAACGAAAAGACTATTAGACAAACGTCCTAAATTTTTGTACAATTTTATTAGTTGTCCTGATACTTTGTCATAATTTGGAATAAATATTGTTAAAAAGTCTTAAATAATTATCGAAAAGGAGGAATTTTGAAAAAATAGAGGAGCCTTTGACCCACTAATAAAAAGTATTTGAATATAAATGCCTATACGGTGAACACAGATCCACATATGAAATTAGAAGCCATTCTGCATAACATACGAAATCAGATAACTATTTTACATACATAAAGATAAGAGGCGAAGCAATGATTAAAAAAACATGCAGCGCATGGCTGATTGTTCTACTATTTTTTCTTGGAATGGCCACTGTTGTTCAGGCGGAGGAAAATCGAACATTAAACGATGCGCTTGAAGAGGGAACGCCGCCGGCTGAAGAGACGGATGCTGCAGAAGAGGAAATTGCTCTTGTAGAAGAAAGAAGCGCAGTAATGATCTTCGGACAGATGATTCTTGCACTGGCTGCGGTTATTACTATTATGTATCTGCTGCTGAAGTTCATTAATAAACGAACCAAAAAATATTCCTCCACCCAGACGATGCAGAATCTTGGCGGTGTGCCTCTAGGTCAGAACAAATCCGTTCAGCTTGTGAAAGTGGGGGACAGGCTTTTAGTTGTAGGTGTGGGGGAATCCATTCAGCTCTTGAAAGAAATAGAAGACGAAGAAGAGAAGGAACACTTATTGGAACAGCCGGAACCGGAGTCATCTTTCTTCTTTAAGAAAAAAAATAAAAAAGAAGATCATGAAGGCTTTCAATTTAAGTCCATTCTCGATAAAAGACTCGAAGAAATAGAGAAAAACCGTAAGCCGGGAAGCGGAAGGGACGAAGGCTCATGATACTGATGTTTCCAAGTATTGATTTTGGTGCCTTTACAAGCGATGATCCGGAAAACATGGCAACGACGCTGCAGCTTGTAGCGCTTATGACGGTCTTATCGTTAGCACCCGCTATTCTTATTCTTATGACGAGTTTCACCCGTATTGTCATCGTACTCAGCTTTGTACGAATGGGTCTGGCTACCCAGCAGATGCCGCCGAACCAGGTTCTTATCAGCCTGGCATTATTTATGACCTTTTTCATTATGGCCCCGGTGTTCTCAGATATAAACGAATCGGCACTCACGCCGATGCTGGACGGGGAAATGACCCAGGAAGAAGCCTTTACCGAAGGAACGGAACCGTTAAAAGAATTCATGTCGCAGCACACGAGGGAAAAGACCTGGCCTTGTTTATGGGGTATGCCGGATTGGAACGGCCGGAAACACTTGAAGATGTTCCTCTCTCCGCTCTGATTCCTGCTTTTGCGATAAGTGAGCTGAAAACAGCCTTTCAAATAGGGTTTCTTATATTCATTCCGTTTCTGGTTATTGACATGATTGTTGCGAGTATTCTTATGTCCATGGGTATGATGATGCTTCCGCCGGTCATGATTTCCCTGCCGTTTAAAATTTTGTTATTCGTACTCGTGGATGGCTGGTATTTGATTGTAGAATCGCTTTTATTAAGTTATTAGAGGGTGGAGCGTTATGACGCCGGAAACGGTCATTAATATAGCAGAAAGCGGCGTTTGGATGGTATTCATTATTGCCGGTCCGCTGCTGGTAGTTGCTTTAGTCCTGGGATTTGGCGTAGCTATTTTCCAGGCTACAACACAGATTCAGGAACAGACACTGGCATTTATACCGAAAATTTTTGGAGTGTTGATCTGCCTGATATTGTTCGGGCCGTGGATGCTCTCACAGATGGTGCATTTTACATACCAGCTGCTTAGTAATTTAAACGACTTTATTGGATAGGGAGAACATTATGGAATGGATAGAGCAGCTGCCTGCATACTTATTGGTCCTGGCGAGAGTCCTGGCTTTTTTTACAACGATGCCTCTATTCTCTTATCGGAATGTTCCCTCCTATTTTAAAGTTGGACTTGGTATTTTCTTTGCTTTTTTTATTCTCTTCAGCATCGATGCACCGGTAATGGAAGTGGACAGCACATTCATACTTATTCTATTTAAAGAGATACTCGTAGGCCTTAGTATCGGCCTGCTGGCAGGCATGCTTTTATACGCGGTCCAGACAGCGGGGATGTTTCTGGACACGTCGCTTGGATTTTTAATGGCCAATGTAATTGATCCGCAGACCGGCGCTCAGACGCCGCTTACTGGAGGGTACCTTTACACGTTTACGCTCCTGCTGCTTTTGGCGCTGGACGGTCATCACATGATGCTCGATGGAATGTTTTACAGCTATAACTTTATTCCGATGGATCAGGTAACACTTCCCTTCGGAGATGAGGAAGTCGTAAGGCACGTAGCGAAATCGTTTGCGTTAATGTTTATGATTGCCTTCCAAATGGCCTTTCCGGTTATGGGTGCTCTGTTTTTAGTGGATATAGCGCTTGGCATGATGGCGCGGGCGGTTCCGCAGATGAACGTATTCGTCGTGGGACTGCCGCTTAAAATATTTGCAGGAATGCCGCTTTTGGCTATCGGCCTTCCCAGCTTTTACTTAGTAGTAGAAAATCTTTTCGACCACACCTATGAGGCGATGCGTGTGTTAATGACTTTGCTGGGGAGTGCATAATATGAAGCTTCGTCTGGATCTGCAGTTTTTCTCAGGAGAAAAAACGGAAAAAGCGACACCAAAGAAAAAAGAAGAATCAAGAAACAAAGGCCAGGTGGCTAAAAGTAATGATGTGAATACGGCGCTGATGATGCTTGGCTTCTTCCTGTTTCTGTTTTTTTATGCCGGCACGGTGGGAGAATACCTTCTGAACATGATGAGCCATGTTTTTACGGAATATCTGCTTCGTGACATTACGATTGCAAGCGTGGAAGACATTATGTTTGAAATGACGGTGGAATCGTCCATCGTTCTGCTGCCGCTGATGGCTGTAGCCGTCGTTATCGGCACAGGGGCCGCTGCTATGCAGGTCGGGCTGAAGTATACACCGGAAGCAATTAAAATGAAGCTGGAAAAAATTGATCCATTAAAAGGCTTCAAGCGGATCTTTTCGGCCCGGGCGATAGTCGAGCTGTTTAAGTCCTTATTTAAAATAACGCTCGTCGGGGCTGTCGTGTTTACGATCATTTATATACACCTGGATGATCTTCTGATGATGTACCAGAAGCATCCGCTTGATGGATTTTACTTAATAGCCAGACTCACCGGCCTGATCGGGGTTGCAAGTGCGATCCTGCTCGTTATTCTGTCAGTGCCGGACTACATCTATCAGAAATATGATCATGAAAAACAAATGAGAATGTCTAAGCATGACGTAAAAGAAGAGCACAAAAAAATGGAAGGAGATCCGCGTATTAAATCGAAACGCCGCCAAAAGCAGATGGACATGGCGATGAACCGGATGATGCAGGAAGTACCCAAAGCGGATGTCGTTATTACAAATCCAACCCACTTTGCTATTGTGCTCAAATACGAAGAGGGCTCTATGGCAGCTCCAATCATTACTGCTAAAGGAGCCGATTTTGTCGCTAAAAAGATTAAAGAGCTGGCGCGGGACAATCATATTCCGACAGTAGAAAATAAACCCCTCGCCCGGGCATTGTTCAGCCAGGCGGAAATCGGGGACGAAGTACCGGAAGATTTATTCAAAGCCGTGGCGGAAGTGCTCGCGTATATTTACCGGCTTAAGCACAAAATATAAATAGGAGAGGAGGAAGTAAATGAAGATTAGAGAGTTTTCCGTATTATTCGGCGTCATCATGATTGTAGTTATGCTGATTATTCCTCTTCCCACCCTGATATTGGACTTATTAATCATTTTAAATATTTCCCTGGCCCTTCTTATTATTCTTGTTGCGATGAATACGAAAGTGCCTCTGGAATTTTCTATATTTCCCACCCTTCTCCTGCTGGTTACTCTTTTCAGGCTGGGGCTCAACGTATCCACCACTCGTTCGATATTAAGCAATGCCGACGCGGGAAACGTTATTGAAACATTTGGTAATTTCGTTATATCCGGAAGTGCGTTAGTCGGTTTTGTTGTATTTCTTATCTTAATTATCATTCAGTTTGTCGTCATCGTAAAAGGTGCCGAGCGGGTCTCGGAAGTAGGGGCCAGATTTACGCTCGATGCGATGCCGGGTAAGCAGATGAGTATTGATGCCGATTTAAATGCAGGCATGATCTCAGACTTGGAAGCCAAGCAGCGCCGCGAAAAGATTGAGCGTGAAGCTGATTTTTACGGCTCTATGGATGGTGCGAGTAAATTTGTAAAAGGGATGCCATTGCAGGTATCGTCATCGTCATCATTAATATGATCTTTGGTATTGTCATCGGCATGACCGAGCACAGTATGGATGTGGGTACCGCAGCGAACACGTTTACGCTTTTAACCGTAGGGGACGGGCTTGTCAGTCAGATACCTGCGCTTCTTATCTCGACTGCCACCGGTATTATCGTAACGAGAGCCGTATCGGAAGGGAATCTTGGGTCTGACGTGACCCGTCAGCTTCTGGCTTTCCCTACAATGCTCTATATTGCAGCCGCTTCTATTTTTTCTCTCGGGGTATTTACACGATTAATTTCTTTCTAACCTTTTCCATTGCTTCGCTGCTCTTTGTACTGGCCTGGTTTGCCAACAAAACGCTCAAATCCGAAGCGCTTGAAGCAGAAGAGGCGGCGGCCGCAGGCCAGAAGGAAGAGGAAGTAGACATGAAATCCCCGGAAAATGTTGTTCATCTACTTACAGTTGATCCCATTGAATTTGAGTTTGGATATGGCCTGATTCCACTGGCCGACACGAACCAGGGAGGCGATCTGCTTGACCGGATTGTGATGATCCGCCGCCAGCTGGCGCTCGAAATGGGAATGATCGTGCCGGTTATCCGTATTAGGGATAATATTCAGCTGCAGCCCAACGAATACGTAATAAAAATGAAGGGCAATGAAGTAGCAGGAGGCGAAATGCTTCTCGATCACTATCTGGCTATGAGTCCCGGGATAGAAGACCCTGCAGTGCAGGGGATTGATACGGTGGAACCTGCATTTGGCCTCGCGGCTCTCTGGATAACAGAAGACATGAAAGATACGGCAGAAGGCTCCGGCTATACAGTCGTTGACCCGCCTTCGGTCGTGTCCACCCATTTAACGGAAGTCGTTAAAGCCCACGCTCATGAACTGCTTGGACGTGAAGAAACGAAACAATTAGTGGACCATCTAAAAGAAACCTATCCTACGCTCGTGGAGGAAGTAACTCCGTCTCCGCTTCAGCTTGGGGAAATACAAAAAGTTCTTTCCAATCTTTTGAAAGAAAAAATATCGATACGCAACCTGCCGACGATATTTGAGATTCTTGCAGAATACGGACAGATGACAAAAGATATGGATCTTATTACAGCGCCAGGGACTTTCCAGGCAGATAACAAAACAATTCGCTCAGGAAGGGGCGGCGATGCAGGTGATTACGATCAGCGGGGGCATCGAAAAGCAGATTGCGGATAATATTCAGCAGACAGAACACGGTAACTATCTCGCAATGGATCCAGCTGTAAGTCAGCAGATATTAGAATCCATCAGCCGGGAAACGGAACGCGCGGCAGCAGGCGGCCAGCAGGCAGTGCTGCTCTGCTCTCCGGCGGTTCGAATGCATCTGCGTCAACTGATTGAACGCTATCTGCCGCAGGTGCCGGTTCTTTCCTACAACGAATTGGAACCGAGCCAGGAAGTCCAAAGCATTGGCATCGTTCAACTATAGAAAAGGGAGGCTGTTCATTGATTAATGTACTGGTAGTAGATGATTCAGCGTTTATGAGAAAAATGCTTACAGAATTCATAAACAGCCAGGCGGACATGACAACAAAAGCGGTCGCAAGGAATGGGAGCGATGCTTTGGAGAAGCTCAGCAAGGAGTCCTATGATGTCATGACTCTGGACGTGGAAATGCCGGTAATGACAGGCATTGACGTATTAAAAAAACTTCCTGTGCAGCGTCCGGCAGTCATCATGGTCAGCTCAAAAACACAGCGCGGCTCAGACATGGCCGTTCAGGCATTGGAGCTCGGAGCTGTAGAAATAGTTGCAAAGCCCTCTGGGTCAATATCACTGGATATAGATAAAGTAAAAGAAGAATTTCTCTCCAAAATAAGGGCAGCGGCAGCGGCGGGCACGGGGAAGCTGCTGCAAAGCAGAACAAGTTTTAAAACGGTCATTCTTCCGCCTGCTGCCCCGACGGAACAAATGATTGCTACAAGCTCCAGAAATGTACTGGCGATCGGCACATCCACTGGAGGGCCGAAAGCTCTTCAGACGGTTATACCGGCACTGCCGGCATCTCTTGCTGCTCCGGTATTTATTGTGCAGCACATGCCTCCATCTTTTACAGAATCACTGGCTAAACGGCTCAATCAGCTGTCGGCTCTGGAGGTAAAAGAAGCCTCGCATAATGAAACAGCAGAAAACGGGGTTGTCTATATCGCCCCGGGCGGCAGACAGATGCGTGTAGGAAGAAAAGAAGGAAGAGTGTTTCTCTCGGTGACAGATGAAGAAGCAAACGAAGGACATCGTCCTTCTGTAGATGTTCTTTTTAAGTCTTTAGCAGCGTTAAACCATATCTCTGTTAGTGCAGCAATACTTACCGGCATGGGAAAAGATGGGACGGAAGGCGTAAAGCGTCTGCTTGAAAACCATAACGTACGAATTGCCGCTGAATCGGCAGAAACGGCCGTCATCTACGGCATGCCGAAGGCGGCAGCACAGCTAGATGGCGTGGAGAGCCTGCCGCTGGAACAGGTAGCAGCGTTTCTCACACGTTCGGTCTCCCATTAAGGCTTACTATAGAAAGGGTGCAGAGAATGAATAAGTTACTGGATGAAAGGTTGGCAGACATGCTGAGAGAGGCAGCTAATATCGGTTCCGGGCATGCTGTCAGATCGTTATCCATACTGCTTGGAGAACCTGTTACTATGCAGCCTGTTGATCTAAAGGTGGTCTCGTTTCAAGAACTTATGTCCGAATATGGAGAGAAAGAAGAAGTGATGGCTGCTTCTCTGCTCCCTTTTTATGGTGATTTAGCCGGCATCGTTTACTTACTTTTTTCGCAGGAAGATATGAACGCTTTAGCCGGTTCGCTCATAGGACGGCCGGTAACAATGGAAGAACTGAAAAAAGATCCGTATTTACATTCCATGCTGAAGGAACTTGGCAATATTTTGTCCGGGGCATATATTTCCGCTATTGCCGATTTTACTTCTCTGGATATGCAGACAGGCTCTCCATCGGCTGCCGTCGACATGGCTGTATCTCTATGGAACGAAGGATTAACCTACATGCAGGAAGCCAGAAACGAAGTGCTGTTTCTGGAATCAGAATGGAAAAGCGCCTCTCTTCCGGGCGGAACAGCCTCAGGACGATTTTTATTTCTGCCGGATGCCGCTTCTTATCAAGTGCTCGTCCAAAGGCTGGAGGAAAAGTTCTATGCATAATAGTACAGCACAGTTATATATCCGGGTTGGAATGTCCGACTGGAAAGTATCTGCAGAAAAAGAGCTGCTCCGTACCTCCGGCCTTGGTTCCTGCATTGGCGTTGTCATATATTCTCCCGTAAAACCGCTGGCAGTGATGGCGCATATACTGCTGCCCGACTGTCCGGAGGATCAATGGGAGAACAAACAGCTCAGAACAAAGTTTGCCGACACTTCTATAGAAGATATTGTTTATTTTTTCCGGCAGCACCATATTTCCAGCCGGAAACTGGCCGCAAAAATGGCAGGAGGGGCGCAGATGTTTGCTATGTCTCCTGTCAAAGAAAACAAAAGTATCGGCCTGCGCAATGCGGAAGCTGTTAAAGAAGCTCTGCAGCATTACTCTGTGCCTCTGCTTGCTGCGGATACCGGCGGGGACAAAGGCAGGACCATTACATTTGATCCGGGCTCATCCAACCTGTACATACGAAAAGCCTATGGCGAAGAGAAAGTCATTTAAAACAGCAAAAAGGGGGAACTACAATGGCAAGAACAACCTTTCATGAGCATCAGGAACTTTGGGAAAAGTGGATCGAACATAAAGACATGGAGGCGTGCAACCAGCTTATGCACGAATATCAGCCTCTCGTTCATTACCACGTACAGCGGATCGGTGCCGGACTGCCTAAAAGTGTACGACGGGATGATCTGTGGAGCCATGCAATGGCAGGTCTTTATGATGCGATGAAAAAATTTGATTTCAGCCGCGACTTGAAATTTGACACCTACGCATCTTTTCGTATAAAAGGATCGATCCTGGACGGTCTCCGGCAGCAGGACTGGATGCCCAGGTCTTTGAGGGAAAAATCAAAAAAGCTGGAAGAGACAACGGAAATGCTCGAGCAGAAGCACGGCAGGTACGTGACGGAGGAAGAAGTAGCCCAGCAGATGAACGTCACTACGGCAGAGGTTCGAAAAGTGAGCGCAGAAAGCTTTTTTGCCAACGTTCTTTCCATGGATGAGGAAAGTGCAGAAGGGGACAAATCAGAAACATTTAAAGTTGCAATACGCGATGAAAAAACCTTGAGTCCGGAAGACATGATGATGAAAGATGCTTCTATTAAGGAACTTGCAGAAGTGATTCAATCGCTTAATGACAAAGAAAAGATGGTCGTCAGCCTTTTTTATACTGAAGAGATGACGCTCACGGAAATCGGTGAAATTATGAACCTGTCCACTTCCCGCATTTCCCAGATCCATTCCAAAGCGCTTTTTAAATTAAAACAGGCCCTGGAAAAAAGAAAACTGCAGAACAACGGATGAAAATCGGTTTTGATGCCTGCAGACAATGAAATATTTTTACAAATAAATAAAGCTCATTATCTTGATTTGCCTATAAGCATATGATATATTAATTGACGGTGTTAAATACACACGCCCGGCTGATCTGTAACAAGGTGGCTGCACAGCGCAGCTCAATTGCAGAGAAGATGCAGGCGGAGGAAAAAACCTAAGGAGGAATCAATCATGGCAGTTATTTCCATGAAACAATTACTAGAAGCAGGGGTACACTTTGGTCATCAGACTAGACGCTGGAACCCGAAAATGAGCCGTTATATTTTTACTGAAAGAAATGGTATTTATATCATTGACCTTCAGAAGACGGTTAAAAAAGTAGAAGAAGCATATAACTACGTACGCGACATTGCTGCAGACGGAGGAAAAATTCTTTTCGTTGGAACGAAGAAGCAGGCACAGGATTCAGTCCGTGACGAAGCTATCCGTTCAGGCCAGTTTTATATCAATCAGCGCTGGCTCGGGGGAACTCTTACAAACTTTGCAACGATCCGTAAGCGTATTGCACGCCTAAAGGATATCGAAAAAATGCAGGAAAATGGAACTTTTGAAGTCCTGCCTAAAAAAGAAGTAATGCTCCTAGTTAAAGAAATGGACCGTTTGGAGAAATTCCTTGGCGGAATCAAAGAAATGAAGAAGCTGCCTGCAGCCATTTTCATTATTGACCCGCGCAAGGAAAGAATTGCTGTCGCAGAAGCGCACAAGCTTAATATCCCAATCGTTTCTATTGTAGATACAAACTGCGACCCGGATGAAATTGACAAAGTAATTCCTGGTAATGATGACGCGATCCGCGCTGTACGCCTTTTAACTTCAAAAATGGCAGACGCTGTTATTGAAGCAAATAGAGCTAATGAGCAGGCTGAACTTGAGAAAGAAACAGAAGAAGAAGCTGCTGAAAACCAGGAAACAATTTCATAATCACAGCATCATAACGATTGCTGTACACAAAAGGGTGGTATAAGGGGATTGCCCTTTATCATCCTTTTGCTATAGAAAAGAAACAGGCATTTATTCTGAGGAGGAATATAACAATGGCAATTACAGCTGGTATGGTAAAAGAGCTCCGCGCAAAAACAGGAGCCGGAATGATGGACTGCAAAAAGGCACTTACTGAAACAGACGGTGACATGGATCAGGCAGTTGATTATCTTCGTGAAAAAGGTATCTCCAAAGCGGCAAAGAAAGCAGACCGTGTAGCAGCAGAAGGACTTTCTTCTGTACTAATCGAAGGAAACAAAGCAGTTATTCTTGAAATCAACGCTGAAACAGATTTCGTTGCTAAAAACGAAAACTTCCAGAACCTCGTAAAAGACGTAGCATCGTATCTTCTTACCGAAGAGCCGGCTGATGTGGATACAGCACTTGCTTCTACTTTTAAAGAAGGAGTAACGCTTCAGGATTACCTGAACGATCAAATTGCAAAGATCGGCGAAAAAATTTCGCTGCGCCGTTTTGAAATTGTGAAGAAGAGCGACAATGACTCTTTCGGATCTTATCTTCATATGGGAGGCCGCATCGGCGTTCTTACCCTTCTTGAAGGAACAACCGATGATCAGGCTGCTAAAGATGTAGCGATGCACATTGCTGCGATCAATCCAAGCTACACGTCCCGTGATCAGGTACCGCAGGAAGAAGCAGATCGTGAAAGAGAAGTTCTAAAGCAGCAGGCACTTAACGAAGGCAAGCCGGAAAACATTGTTGAAAAAATGGTGGAAGGCCGCATTAATAAGTATTTCGAACAGATCTGCCTGCTTGATCAGGAATTCGTAAAGGATCCGGATCAGAAAGTCGGCAAGTATGTGAAAAGCTTCGGCGCTGAAGTGAAAGGCTTTGTCCGTTATGAAGTTGGAGAAGGCATGGAAAAGCGTGAAGATAACTTCGCAGAAGAAGTTATGTCCCAAGTGAAAAAATAATGGTGCAAGCGGGTATGCTCCCTGGATACATCCAGTGGGGCAGGCCCTCTTTCCATGTTATAGAAGAATTGTACAATAATACCTGACAATCGGGGGTAAATGATGGAAAAGTATAATAGAGTCGTACTAAAATTAAGCGGTGAAGCGCTTGCGGGAAAACTGGGGTATGGAATCGACCCGGAAGTTATCCAGTCTATAGCGATGCAGATTAAAGAAATTGTTGTATACGATGTAGAAATTGCTATCGTAGTCGGCGGAGGTAATATATGGCGCGGAATGGCAGGAAGCGCTAAAGGGATGGACCGCGCAACAGCTGATTACATGGGAATGCTTGCTACCGTTATGAACTCGCTGGCTCTTCAGGACAGCCTGGAAGACAACGGGGTTCAGTCCAGAGTACAGACTTCCATTGAAATGAGACAAGTTGCTGAACCATACATAAGACGTAAGGCGATCCGGCATTTGGAGAAAAAACGTGTTGTTATTTTTGCTGCAGGTACTGGTAATCCATACTTTTCTACGGATACAACAGCAGCTCTCCGTGCTGCTGAAATTGAAGCAGAAGTAATTCTTATGGCTAAAAATAAAGTGGATGGCGTGTATGATGCAGATCCATTTATTCATCCGGAAGCGAAAAAGTACGAGGAGCTTACGTACCTTGATCTATTAAACGGAAATCTCGGCGTTATGGATTCGACCGCTTCTACGCTATGTATGGACAATGACATACCACTTCTGGTATTTTCAATTATGGAAGAGGGCAATATTAAAAAAGCTGTATTAAAAGAAAAAATTGGTACAGTAATCAGGGGGAAATAAACATGGCAGAGAACGCAAAACAAGAAGCATCCGCAAAAATGAAAAAGTCAATCGACTCCTTTCACCGTGAGCTTGCTACGCTGAGAGCCGGAAGAGCAAACCCTTCTATGCTTGATAAGGTTATTGTCACCTACTACGGAGCAGAAACGCCGCTTAACCAGCTGGCCTCTATTTCTGTCCCTGAAGGACGGCTGCTGGTCGTAGCGCCTTATGATAAATCTTCCATCAATGACATGGAAAAAGGAATTCAAAAAGCAAACCTCGGCCTGACGCCAAGCAACGACGGCGAAGTGATCCGAATTGCTATTCCAGCTCTTACAGAAGAACGCCGTAAAGATTTATCCAAATTGATCGGGAAATATGCAGAAGAGGCTAAAGTAGCTGTCCGCAACCTTCGCCGCGATGCAAATGAATCCCTTAAAAAGCAGCAGAAAGATGGAGATATTACAGAAGACGATCTCCGTCGTCAGCAGGATGATATTCAAAAAGTAACAGACCAGCACATTGCTGAAATTGATAAAGCAGCTGCTGATAAAGAAAAAGAAATTATGGAAGTATAAGCTTCCAGACTAGTTCATAGAAAGAATGTAAAACCCTCTTCTTGCAGGAGGGTTTTTCCTTTTATAAAGCGAAAGAGAGAAAAGGAAGCGGTCCATAAAGGAAAAGTTTCCCTCATCTCTTGTGTTTGAGAGCACTAATGCTTTAAGATGAAAAAGGACTGCATAACTCTGCCGGAATAGAACACAGGCAGAAAAAATAATAAGTTACATATTAAAAGAAGGCTGGTGCCCCAACCATGATTGATAGATTTTTAAAAAATCCAGAACAACGCTCGCATCAAAAGGCCGACGCTGCTAAATCAGATAATATACCGGCTCACGTTGCTATCATAATGGATGGAAATGGGCGCTGGGCTAAGGAAAGAGGCATGCCTCGCGTAGCTGGACACCGGGAAGGCATGAAAACCATTAATCGTATTGTCGAAAAAGCCCATTTGATGGGAATAAAATATATTACCCTGTACGCCTTTTCTACTGAAAATTGGAAACGGCCGAAATCAGAAGTAGAATTTCTGATGAGAATGCCGGAGAAGTTTATTACGAAGGAACTGCCGGCGCTTATGAAAAATAATGTCAAAGTACAAATGATGGGCAGCACGGATTTACTGCCAGCCCATACGATGAAAGCTGTAAAAAAAGCGATCGACGATACGGCTGACAATACAGGTATTGTCATGAATATTGCGATGAACTACGGCGGACGGGATGAGCTGGTACGGGCTGTAAAAGCGCTTGGAGAAGAAGTGGAGAATGGCTCCATTCGGGCAGAAGATATAGAAAAAGACATTCATTCCAAACTTTTCAGCAGTGATCTTCCGGATCCGGATCTTCTTATCCGTACAAGCGGAGAAATTCGTTTGAGTAACTTCATGCTCTGGCAGCTGGCTTACAGTGAGTTTTGGTTTACAGATGTTCTCTGGCCGGACTTTAATGGGGAGCACCTCGAAGAGGCTATTAAGGTGTTTCAGGAAAGGAAACGGCGGTACGGGGGCGTTTAGGATGGGAGAGACACGATGAGACAACGAATAGTAACAGCAGTAATTGGAGGTATTATTCTACTTGGCGCTGTTATTGCAGGCGGAGTGTTTTTTACTGCCTTTGTAACACTTATCGCTTCAGCTGCGATGTATGAGCTGATTCGAATGAAACATATTAAACTCAGATCTTTTATGGGTCTGATCAGTATGCTGTTTATGTGGACTCTCCTCATTCCGGCAGATTGGCTGGACGTTGTTTTTTTAGATCATGTATCGAAGTCAGAGCTTTTCTTCGTTATGATATTATTTCTGCTTGCATGGACCGTGGTGACGAAAAATTCTTTCACTTTTGACGAGGCCGGCTTTGTGATTTTATCAGCGGTATACGTCGGTTATGGATTTTACCACTTAATTATTACGCGTCACATAGACGATATCGGACTGCTTGTTGTATTTTTCACTTTATTTATTATCTGGGCTACCGACTCCGGGGCTTATTTTATCGGAAGAAAATGGGGAAAGCATAAGCTGTGGCCGGACATCAGCCCCAAAAAAACAATTGAAGGATTTATAGGTGGAATTGGTGCCGCGCTTATCGTAGGGTGGGTATTTCACATGTTCTTTCCTATATACTCTTCCGCATGGATCGTAACGGCATTTATCTTAACGGCATCTATATTCGGACAGCTGGGGGATCTGGTGGAATCAGCGTTAAAACGTCATTACGCCGTGAAGGATTCCGGAACGCTTCTGCCGGGGCACGGTGGTGTACTGGACCGCTTTGACAGCTTAATTTTTGTCATGCCGCTGCTTCACTTTTTCTATTTTTTATCGTAGGTCGTACATACTACAGACAGGCTGATCACTAAAGGAGACGATTATGAAAAAAATCTCACTGCTTGGATCCACAGGATCTATTGGTACACAAACGCTGGACGTTATTAAAAGCCATCCCGAAGAGTTTTCGCTCGCTGCTATGACAGCCGGTAAAAATATCACTCTTGCGGCAGAACAGATAGCACTGTTTAAGCCGGCGCTTGTCAGCGTAGAACGGAAAGAAGATGCAGAACGGCTGCAAAAAGATTTTCCGAATACGCGCATACTTTTTGGCAGAGAAGGGTTGATTGAAGCCGCTTCCTACAACGAGGCGGACTTTCTCATGAATGCAGTAATGGGAAGTGTGGGACTCGAACCGACACTTGCCGCGATTAAATCAGGAAAAGATATCGGTATTGCCAATAAGGAAACGCTCGTCACAGCCGGCCATATTGTGACGCAGGCGGCTAAGGAGCATAATGTGCTGCTGCTTCCGGTTGACAGCGAGCATTCAGCTATTTATCAATGTCTTCTCGGCAATAGAAGAGAAGACGTAGATCGTTTAATTATTACAGCTTCCGGCGGAAGTTTCCGGGATTTAAACCGGGACCAGCTGCACAATGTAACAAGAGAAGATGCGTTGAATCATCCCAACTGGTCGATGGGGGCTAAAATAACGATAGATTCAGCAACAATGATGAATAAAGGGTTTGAAGTTATTGAAGCACACTGGCTCTTTGATATGCCATATGAAGATATTGAAGTTGTTATCCACCGGGAGAGCATCGTGCATTCCCTTGTGGAATACAAGGATAAAAGTGTAATTGCACATCTTGGATCCCCTGATATGAGGGTTCCTATCCAGTTTGCTCTGTCCCAGCCTAAAAGGCTTGAATTAAAAGATACAAACAGGTTAAACTTATGGGAAGCAGGAGCACTTCATTTTTCGAAGCCCGATTTTGACCGTTACCGCTGTCTGCAGTATGCTTATGATGCAGGAAAAACTGGAGGCACGATGACAACCGTTTTAAATGCGGCAAACGAAATCGCCGTAGCCGAGTTTTTAGCCGGCAGAATTTCATTTACAGCAATCGAAGAATATATAGAAAAAGCAATGCATCGGCACTCGTCCCAGCTTGCTCCTGATTTACAGACCATTCTTGAAGTGGATAAAGAAACAAGGGAATATGTGGCCTCTTTAATAGGGTAAAGGTGGGAAAAAATTGGATACATTAATTGCAATAATTATTATTTTTGGAGTGCTGGTGGCAGTCCATGAATGGGGGCATCTTTACTTTGCCAAAAAAGCCGGTATTTTATGCCGGGAATTTGCAATAGGCTTCGGCCCAAAAATATTTTCAACAAAACGCAATGAGACACTCTACACGGTAAGGCTGCTTCCTCTTGGAGGCTATGTACGGATGGCTGGTGAAGAACCGGAGCAGGTGCAGATTAAGCCTGGCTATGAAGTAGGACTTGTCTGGAACGAAGCCGGCAAAGTAAAAGAAATCATCGTGAACAATAAATCAAAACATCCTGAAGCAAAAGTAGTTTCTGTAGAGCGTATAGATCTGGATAAACAGTTGTTTATCGAAGCATATACAGACGATGAAGAAGAACTGCAGCGCTTTGATGTAGATGATGCCTGTAATATGATCGTAGACGAAAAGCCGGAACAGATTGCCCCTTACCACAGGCAGTTTGGTTCCAAAAAGCCGGGTCCTAAATTTCTTACCATATTTGCCGGACCGGCGATGAACTTTATTTTAGCCTTTGTGCTGTTTATGACGTTTGCTCTCATAAATGGTGTCCCGACTGAAGAGGCTTCCATGGGAGAACTCGTTGACGGAAGCCCCGCACAGGAAGCCGGTCTGGCAGAAGGTGATGAGGTTAATGCTGTGGACGGCCAGCAGGTCGACACGTGGCAGGAAATGACGGCAGTTATTCAGCAGAACCCGGGCGAACCGGTTCCATTTGAGATTGTACGTGACGGTCAGGAACAGACGATTACCGTTGAACCGGACAGCGTATATGATGAAATGGCAGAACAGGAAATCGGGCAGATCGGCGTGAATGCGCCGGCTCCGGAGCATTCCTTTCTCGGATCAATAGAATACGGCGCAACAAGCGTTGTTAATGTAGCTACGCTGATTTTCCAGGTGCTGAGCACGATACTAACCGGACAATTTTCACTCGATGATCTGGCCGGCCCTGTTGGTATCTACAACGCGACGGGTGAAGTGGCATCACTCGGCATTCTGGTGCTCGTTCAATGGGCCGCAATGCTGAGTGTGAATCTAGGTATTGTCAATCTTCTGCCGCTTCCGGCTTTGGATGGTGGAAGGCTTATCTTTATCGGTCTGGAAGCCATACGCCGCAAGCCGATTGATCCGCAGAAAGAAGGCATGGTCCATTTACTTGGATTTGCCCTGTTAATTCTGCTGATGCTTGCTGTGACGTGGAATGATATAAACCGTTTCTTTTTATAATAGTGCTGCAAGGCTTCAGTGCCCGAGCTTTCTCGATGGAGATAACGACTCAAAAGGTAAGCCTTTTGTCGGGAGCGGGTACTGGTGCCTTTATTTTATCCAAAAAATGATACCGGCAGAACAAGGTCTGTCTGTTTAACTTAAGGAAGAGGGTTTCTACTACTATGAGACAACAATCATTTTTCAGCCCCACAATGCGGGATGTGCCGCAGGGAGCAGACATAACGAGCCATCAGCTGATGCTGCGGGCCGGACTTATCCGTCAGACGGCTTCAGGTATATACAGCTATCTACCGCTGGGCTACAAAGTACTTAGAAAAATTGAAAATATCGTGAGAGAAGAAATGAACAACGCCGGTGCACAGGAAATTCTGATGCCGGCCGTACAGCCAGCTGAAATATGGGAAGAGTCCGGCCGCATCCACGATTACGGACCGGAATTGATGCGCTTAAAAGACAGACATAATCGTGATTTTGTTCTTGGCGCCACGCATGAAGAAGTTATTACTTCCCTTGTACGGGACGAGTTAAATTCTTATAAAAAACTTCCGGTGAACCTATACCAGATTCAAAACAAGTATCGCGATGAAAGACGGCCACGCTTTGGCGTGCTGCGCTCCCGCGAGTTTGTCATGAAAGACGCTTATTCCTTTGACAGCAGTGAAGAAGGTCTGGAAGAGAGCTATTGGAACATGTTTAGGGCCTACCAATCCGTGTTTAAACGGTGCGGCCTCGATTTCCGCCCGGTGGAAGCTGATGCCGGAGCGATCGGCGGTAAAGGCGGCACCCACGAATTTATGGCACTTTCCGATGTAGGAGAGGACACAATTGCTTATTCGGATGCTTCGGATTTTGCAGCGAATATAGAAGTGGCAAAAATTGCCGACGGTTATGAAAAACCTGCGAAGCCGGAAGCTTCCATGGAGCCGGTGGATACACCGGCGATGAAAACGATTGACGATTTGATGAAAGGTCTTTCGATAGAAAGCACCTCTATTATTAAATCTGTTCTATTTATTACAGAAGAAGAGCCTGTGCTTGTTTTAGTCAGAGGAGATCATGAAGTAAACGAGATCAAAGTAGCCAACATGCTCGACACTTCAGAAGTCAGACTTGCAGATGATACAGAGGTCGAGCGGCTGATGGGATGCAGGACAGGTTTTATCGGTCCGGTCCGCGCTCCGGACAACGTCAGAATACTAGCTGACTTTGCTGTGCGCGGCATAGCAGAGGCCGTAACAGGAGCTAATGAAGCAGATAAGCATTTTATGAATGTGCACCCGGACCGTGACTTTAAAGTCAGTTCCTATGAGGATCTGCGTTTCATAAAAGAAGGAGATCCCGCTCCGGATGGACTGGGAACCATTCGTTTTGCTAAAGGAATCGAAGTCGGCCAGGTGTTTAAACTGGGTACCAAGTATTCCAAAGCTTTAAAAGCTGATTTCCTGGACGAACAGGGAAGAGCACAGCCGCTGATTATGGGATGCTACGGCATCGGAGTGAGCCGGACTATTGCAGCGATCGTTGAGCAGCATCATGATGAATCCGGTATTATCTGGCCGAAGAACGTGGCTCCTTTTGATATACACCTGCTTGCGATGAACGTAAAGCAGGAAGATCAGGCGGCCCTTGGAGAGTCTTTATACAAGGAGCTGCGCGAAGCCGGCTTTGATGTATTATATGATGACCGTAAGGAACGGGCCGGCGTAAAGTTTAAGGACGCTGATTTATATGGTATTCCAATTAGAGTAGCCTGCGGGAAAAAAGCAGGGGAAGGCATAGTGGAAGTAAAGCAGAGAGAGGGCGGAGAAGCAGTGGAAGTAGCTGCAGCCGACCTTATGGACTATTTAAACAAGCTCGTTTAACCAAAGAATCACGCTATTATCCCATGGACCTTTGTTAGAAATGACACTTTCTAATAGAAGAAAACCATGGGATAATTTTATGAAGAACGTAATGAAAGGGGTGCTCTGCAGTGAGCGCAGACAACCGTATCAGGGAAGAAAGATTCCAGCTGCTGATGGAGCAGCTGGACGTCCCCTCTGACATAAAAGAGAGATACCTCCAGGAGGGGCGGATAGAAAAGCTTGAAATCAGTAAGCAGGAGAAAAAGTGGCATTTTTATTTATACCTTCCTGTACCGCTTCCTTATGATATTTTTGAACTAATTGAAAATAAAATGAATGCAGCATTTACTCATGTAGCATCTACTGCTTTTTCGATTCAATATAACGAAGAACAGCCATTTGACCGCCTGTCTTCCTACTGGCCGGCTATAGTTAACCGAATTGATGGAATGGCTCCTCATCTGCGCCAGCGCCTGAACGGCGGGCAGCCGGCTATCGAAAATAATACGATTACGCTGGCCTGCAAAAATGAAGCGGAAGCCTCGATGATGGAGCGTAAGCTCTCTGACTCCCTGCAGGTCATTATGCCCGGACTTGGATTTGGAAAATGTATCGTCAAAGGAGAAGTGAAAAACTCTGAGCAGGAACGGGAAGCATTCGAAGAGAAAAAGAAAGAAGAAGATCACTCCAAAGTAGTAGAGGCCATGATGGAACGTAAAAAACAGGAAGACCGCTCTAAAAAAGCCGGCGATTCTGGTTCACTTCGTATCGGCTATCCTATTAAAGAAGAGCCGGTTCCGATTGAAACGATCCAGGATGAAGAACGGCGGATTGCGATTCAGGGATACATTTTTGAAGCGGAGACAAGAGAGCTCCGGAGCGGCCGCACGTTATTAACATTCAAAATAACAGATTATACTGATTCTATCAGCGTTAAAATGTTTTCCAGAGATAAAGAAGATCTGCCGATGTATCTGGCACTTAAAAAAGGAATGTGGGTAAAGGTAAGAGGAGGCGTGCAGAACGATACGTTTGTACGCGACCTTGTCATGATCGGAAATGACGTGACGCAGATCCAGCCGGCAATAAGAACAGACAAAGCGGAACCGGAAGAAACAAGAGTCGAGCTTCATGCGCATACGAATATGAGCCAGATGGACGCGACGACCACGGCCTCCGAATATGTAGCAAAAGCAGCCGAATGGGGACATAAAGCTGTGGCTATTACGGATCACGGGGTGGCGCAGTCCTTCCCGGATGCGTATAACGCCTCGAAAAAGCACGGCGTTAAAATCCTTTACGGACTGGAAGCCAATCTGGTCGATGACGGTGTTCCCATTGCATATAACGAAGCGGACCGGGATCTTGCTGCCGGCACGTATATAGTGTTTGACGTAGAGACCACCGGACTAAGCGTTGTGTACGATACGATTATTGAATTGGCAGCCGTTAAAATTATGGATGGAGAAATTGTCGACCGGTTTGAGCGTTTTGCAAACCCTCATCAGAAGCTTTCTGAGACGATTATTGATCTAACAGGCATTACAGACGATATGCTTGAAGGCGCGCCGGAAATAAGTGAAGTACTCTCAGATTTCGAAACCTTTATGGGAGATGGAATTCTTGTTGCCCATAACGCAAGCTTTGATATGGGGTTTTTAAATGAAGGCTACCGGAAAATGGAACAGGAAAAAGTAGCAAATCCGGTTATTGATACGCTGGAACTGGGACGTTTTTTATATCCGCATTTGAAAAATCACCGGCTGAACTCCCTATGTAAAGCATTTGATATTGAGTTAGTCAGCCATCACCGGGCGATTTATGATGCGGAGGCGACAGGATATCTGTTGTGGAAAATGCTCAAAGATGCCATGAATAAAGACATTGCCAATCATAATCAACTGAATCAAAATATGGGCCAGGGGGATTTCTACCGGCTTCGTCCTTCGCACTGTACGCTCATTGCCCAGACCCAGGAGGGACTGAGAAATCTTTACACGCTCATTTCCAAGTCCCATCTGGAGTACTTTTTCCGTACTCCGAGAATTCCAAGGTCGGTTCTGCAGAAGCATCGTGCAGGGCTGATTGTCGGATCCGGCTGCGACAAAGGAGAAGTATTTGAAACGATGATGCAGAAGTCAGCGGAAGAGGCGAAGGCGGCCGCAGAATTTTATGATTATTTGGAAGTTCAGCCGCCTGGAAACTACGCGCATCTCGTAAAAAAGGAACTGCTTAAAGATGAGAATGCGATTTATGACATCACCAAAAAAATCGCCGCTCTCGGGGAAGAATTAGGCAAGCCTGTTATTGCCACAGGAAACGCCCATTATATCGAACCGGAAGACAGCGTGTACCGGAAAATACTTGTTGCCTCGCAGGGAGGCGCGAATCCTCTGAACCGTCAGACGCTCCCCGCTGTTCATTTCCGCACAACAGATGAAATGCTGGAAGAGTTTTCGTTTCTTGGCGAAGAGCTGGCAAAGAAAGTAGTCGTAACGGAATCGAGGGCTCTTGCCGACTCGGTGGAGGAGATTCATCCGATTCCGGACAAGCTGTACACGCCGACCATTGAAGGCTCGGATAAAGAAATTAGAGACATGTGCTATACGAAAGCCGCGGACCTGTACGGCTCGCCGCTTCCTGAAATTGTCGAAAGCAGGCTGGAAAAAGAACTGGCCAGCATTATCGGGCACGGATTTGATGTTATCTATCTTATCTCGCAGAAGCTGGTTAAAAAATCACTGGATGACGGCTATCTGGTTGGTTCCAGAGGATCGGTCGGCTCTTCGTTTGTAGCCACGATGACCGAAATTACAGAAGTGAATCCACTTCCGCCTCACTACGTCTGTCCGTCCTGCAAGCATTCCTATTTCTTTAACGACGGCTCTGTAATGTCCGGCTATGACCTGCCCGACAAAGCATGCGAGAAGTGCGGGAGCACATATATTAAAGAAGGACAGGACATTCCATTTGAAACGTTCCTGGGATTTAAAGGGGATAAAGTTCCTGATATTGACTTGAACTTCTCCGGCGACTATCAGCCTAGAGCCCACCACTACACAAAAAATTGTTCGGTGAGAAAAACGTGTACCGTGCCGGCACTATAGGAACGGTCGCTGATAAAACGGCGTATGGGTACGTCAAGGGCTATCAAAGTGATCATGATATGCACCTGCGCGGAGCAGAAATTGATCGGCTGGTATCCGGATGTACCGGTGTTAAACGTACGACAGGACAGCACCCGGGAGGTATTATTGTTGTACCGGAAGAATATGATATCCACGATTTCAGCCCGGTGCAGTTTCCGGCAGATGACAAAACATCGGAATGGCGGACAACTCATTTTGACTTCCATTCCATTCATGATAATCTGCTGAAACTTGATATTCTAGGACACGATGATCCAACTGTTATCCGTATGCTTCAGGATCTAAGCGGTATTGATCCGAAGACCATCCCGGTGGATGATAAAGAAGTAATGAAAATATTCAGTTCGCCGGAAGTTCTCGGAGTGACTTCGGAGCAGATTATGTGTAAAACCGGAACATATGGTATTCCTGAATTTGGTACGAGGTTCGTCCGGCAGATGCTTGAAGAAACCAATCCAACCACTTTTTCAGAGCTTCTGCAGATTTCCGGACTGTCCCACGGTGCGGACGTGTGGCTTGGAAATGCACAGGAACTGATTCAGAGCGGCACATGTCAGCTTAAGGATGTTATCGGCTGCCGTGATGATATAATGGTCTACCTCATTTACAAAGGGGTCGATGATGCCCTGGCCTTTAAAATCATGGAGTTTGTCCGAAAAGGAAAAGGGCTGCAGGAAGAATGGGTAGAGGAAATGAAAAAGCACGGCGTGCCGGACTGGTATGTAGAGTCATGCTTAAAAATTAAGTATATGTTCCCGAAAGCCCACGCATCAGCCTATGTATTAATGGCGGTGCGAATAGCCTATTTTAAAGTGCATCATCCGATGTTTTTCTACGCTGCCTATTTTACTGTGCGGGCCGATGATTTTGATTTAAATACAATGATTAAAGGCGGCACGTCCATTAAGAGCCGTATTCAGGAAATACAGGCAAAAGGATTTGACGCCACACCAAAAGAAAAAAACATTGTTACCGTGCTCGAGCTTGCTCTTGAAATGGTAGAACGGGGCTATTCCTTCCAGAAGGCCGACTTATACCGTTCCAAGGCATCAGAGTTTATTGTGGAAGGGGATTCGCTGATTCCTCCATTCAACGCACTTGACGGCGTCGGTACAAACGCGGCGATCAGCATTGTAAAAGCAAGAGAAGGCGGCGAGTTTCTCTCAAAGGAGGACTTGCAGCAGCGCAGCAAAGCGACCAAGACAGTTATTGAAAATCTTGATCTGCATGGCTGTCTGCAGGGGCTCCCGGATTCCAACCAGCTGTCCTTGTTTTAAAAACGAACGGAACGAACAACAGCAGAAGGCTAAAACGAACAACAAAAGCCTGTAAGTCGCATGAAAACAAGCTTTGGTTGCATTTCCGGGTGTTTTATGGTAATCTTTTATTCGAAAGCAATGGATATGAAGCGTCGGGAGAAGAGTGGGTAAATACCCACTCTTTCGTTTGTAAAAAAGGGTATTTTGCACTTATTTCATACATGAACAGGCGTATCGTAAAATAAACAGCTTATCTTATAAATCAAGGAGGATGGTTATGAGCGAGCGGGTCAAAGATACCGCCAGTCGACTTGTTCAGCCCATCTTGGAAGATTTAGGGCTAGAACTAGTTGAAGTGGAATATAAAAAAGAAGGAAAAAATTGGTTTCTGCGGGTGTATATAGATAGTCCAAAAGGAATAGCTATTGAAGACTGTGGAGTCGTAAGCGAAAAACTAAGTGAGAAACTTGATGAACAGGATCCGGTAAACGAAAATTATTACCTGGAAGTATCTTCGCCTGGTGCCGAGCGTCCGCTTAAATCGGAAGAAGATATCAAGCGTGCCGTAGGGAAGTATATTAATATTACGACCTACAAGCCCTTGAATGGTGATAAAGTCTTCGAAGGAACGCTTCTTTCTTTTCAGGATGGGATCCTTGAGATCAGCCAGAAAGAAAAGCAGAAGAAAGTTAGAATGGAAGTTCCTTATAATAAAGTAGCTAAAGCAGACTGGCCGTCGAATTTTAAGAGGTACCGATAACAAGGGGGAGGATAATCCGTGAATACAGACTTTATGGATGCACTAAATTCACTGGAAAAAGATAAAGGTATTGAAAAAGAAATCATTCTGGAAGCAATTGAAGCGGCACTGATTTCAGCGTACAAGCGCAACTTTAATCAGGCCAGAATGTACGGGTGGATGTAAGCCGTGATAACGGAAGCATCCGCGTGTTTGCAAGAAAAGAAATAGTGGAAGAAGTGTTTGATCCAAGACTGGAAATCTCGCTTGCAGAAGCCCGGGAGATGTACTCGGAATATGAGCTTGATGACGTTGTAGAACTTGAAGTAACACCGAAAAACTTCGGCCGTATTGCGGCTCAGACAGCAAAGCAGGTCGTGACCCAGCGGGTGCGTGAGGCAGAAAGAAGCATCATTTATTCTGACTTCATTGACCGTGAGGAAGACATCATGACTGGTATTGTTCAGCGTCAGGATCACCGCTTTATTTATGTGGATCTTGGAAAAGTAGAGGCGCTTCTTCCACAGGGAGAGCAGATGCCAAATGAAAATTATAAGCATAACGACCGGATCAAAGCATATATTACTAAAGTGGAAAAAACGACAAAAGGTCCGCAGATCGTTATCTCGAGAACCCATCCCGGTTTATTAAAAAGACTATTTGAATTAGAAGTGCCGGAAATATATGATGGTACTGTAGAGATTATTTCGGTTGCAAGAGAAGCGGGAGATCGTTCGAAAATATCGGTTCATGCGGAAGATCCGGAAGTAGATCCGGTAGGCTCCTGTGTCGGCCAGCGGGGCCAGCGCGTTCAGGCTATCGTCGATGAATTAAAAGGAGAAAAAATTGATATTGTCGAATGGTCTACCGATCCTTTTGAATACGTAGCAAACGCTTTAAGTCCTTCCAAAGTTCTTGATGTGCAGGTCGATGATGACAATAAAAGCACGCTCGTTATCGTGCCTGATTATCAATTATCGCTTGCTATCGGTAAAAGAGGACAGAATGCACGTCTTGCTGCAAAGCTGACCGGATGGAAAATAGATATTAAAAGTCAGACAGAAGCAGAAGAACTGGGTCTTTATGTCCCGAAAGAAGAAATAGAAGAAGAAGCCTGGGACGACAGCTTCGAAGAGTCATGACAGCAAGTTAGAAGGAGCGAGGACAGTTGAAACGCAAACCTCCTATTAGAAAATGCATCGTAAGCGGCGAGTCCGGAACTAAAAAAGAGCTTGTCCGTATTGTGCGTGATAAAGAAGGCGGAGTAAGTGTTGATTTCAGCGGCAAAAAAAACGGCCGCGGCGCTTACTTAACGAATGAAGAGTCCGTGTTTTTGGAAGCAAAGAAACGCGACGCCATCTCCCGCCATTTGAAAGTTTCTCTTACGCCGGAGGACTATGACCGCTTACTGCAGGAAAGAAACAAAGGGAAAAAAGGATGAATGATAAATTTTATTCACTGCTTGGACTGGCTGCGAGAGCAGGAAAAGTAAAAACCGGCGACACAGCCGTCATGAAAGATATCCGCAGCCAGACGCTCCGGCTTGTGATTGTAGCCGGAGACGCGTCGGAAAATACGCAGAAGAAGTTTAACGACAAATCCAGCTATTATCGTGTGCCGTACAGAATTACCGGAACCCGTGAAACGCTCGGACATGCGCTTGGCAAAGGGGAACGGGTGACCGTAGGGATCACCGATGAAGGATTCGCGAAAAAGCTAATCTCATTGCTGGATAATTAGAAGGTGGAGGTTAGGCCTATGAGCAAAATGAGAGTGTACGAATACGCCAAACAGGTGGACAAGTCCAGTAAAGACATTGTTCAGGCTCTTAAAAGCAAAGGCGTGGAAGTTACTAACCATATGTCGATTATTAGCGATGAGGATGTCAAAAAAATCCAAACGCCGGCCAAACCGGCTCCAGAAGCTCCAAAAGCTTCTACTAATAAAAAAACAGAAAATGAGGGAAAGAAAAATACAAATATGAATAATACTAAAAATAACTCGAAACCAAACAACCGCGGCAGTCAATCCAATCCACGAGGCAGAGGAAAAAGAAGAGGCAGTTCCCGTCAGCAGAGCAAGTCACCCCACCAGATTCTGGCTCTTCCAAAAAAGATCACCTTTATTGAATCTTTAACGGTAGGAGAATTGGCTGAAAAGCTGCACCGGGATTCATCTGAAGTGATTAAAAAGCTGATGAAGCTTGGCGTTATGGCAACAAAAATGAATCACTTGATAAAGAAACGATTGAATTAATTACCGCTGATTACGGCGTGGAAGTAGAAGAAGAAGAAGTAATCGATAAACTCGATATTGATATTTATACAGACGAAAACGACAGCGAAGAAAACCGCACCGAACGTCCGCCGGTCGTTACCATTATGGGTCACGTCGATCACGGTAAAACACCCTTCTTGACTCGATCCGCCATACTAAAGTAACGGCAGGAGAAGCAGGAGGCATTACGCAGCATATTGGTGCCTACCAGATCGAAGAAAACAACAAAAAAATTACGTTCCTCGATACACCTGGTCACGCCGCTTTACTACGATGAGAGCCCGTGGTGCACAGGTTACAGATATTACTATTCTTGTTTGCAGCAGACGACGGTGTTATGCCGCAGACTAAAGAAGCGATTGCACACGCGAAAGCGGCGGAAGTGCCGATTATTGTAGCAGTAAACAAGATGGATAAAGAAGGAGCCAACCCAGATCGTGTAATGCAGGAACTGACAGAATTTGAATTGGTTCCGGAAGCATGGGGCGGCGAAACGATCTTTGTTAACGTATCTGCTATTAAGGCGAAGGCATCGATGAGCTGGTCGAAATGATCTTCTTGTATCAGAAGTAGAAGAGTATAAAGCCAATCCGGATAAACGTGCTACAGGTACGGTTATTGAAGCAGAGCTTGATAAAGGAAAAGGACCAGTTGCAACCCTTCTTGTACAGGACGGCACGATGCATGTCGGTGACCGATCGTAGTAGGAAATACGTTCGGCCGTAATCCGCGCGATGGTCAAGATCTTGGCCGCCGCGTAAAATCAGCAGCGCCATCCACACCAGTTGAAATTACAGGTCTGAGTGACGTACCGCAGGCAGGCGATCAGTTCGTCGTATTTGAAGACGAGAAAAAAGCCCGCAGCGTTGGGGAGCAGAGAGCCGCTAGAGCGAAAGACGAAGAACGTAACTTAACAAACCGCGTCAGCATTGATGATCTATTCAGCCAGATTCAGGACGGCAACATGAAAGAAATCAATGTTATTGTAAGCAGACGTACAGGGTTCTGTTGAAGCAGTAAAAGGCTCTGGAAAATTGACGTAGAAGGCGTTAAGATCAATATCATTCATGCAGGAGCAGGTGCTATCGCAGAATCAGACGTTATTTGCCTCCGCATGCCATTATTATCGGCTTTAACGTTCGACCTGACGTGAACGCTAAGCGTACGCTGATGTAGAAAAAGTAGATATCCGCCAGCACCGTGTTATCTATGATGCAATCGAAGAGATTGAAGCGCGCATGAAAGGGATGCTTGATCCGATATTTGAAGAAAAAGTTATCGGACAGGTGGAAATCCGCCAGCTCTTTAAAGTATCGAAAATTGGTACATTGCAGGAAGCTACGTAACGGAAGGTAAAATCACGAGAGACTCTACGGTCCGCCTTATCCGTGATGGCATTGTTATTTATGAAGGTGCAATCAACGCGCTTGAAACGTTTTAAAGATGACGTAAAAGAAGTAAGTGCCGGCTATGAGTGCGGTGTACGTTAACAAGTTTAATGATCTGCGAGAAGGCGACGTTATTGAAGCGTATGTTATGGAAGAAATTAAACGCACATGATCGGAGCCGTTCATTTTGAATGCCTGATACACAGCGCTTATTCCTTAAAGGATAAGCGCTCTGTGCTTTTACGGCTGAAAAACAAAATCCGGAAGCACTGCAATGTATCTATTGCAGAAATGGACTATCACACATGGAACCTCACAGCCCTTCTGTTGTTACCGTAGCCAATTCAAAAAAAGCAGCTGAAAAAGAGCTGGCACACGTTTTAGAATGGGCAGACAGGGAAATGGAAATAGAACGAACAATCACAACGTATGAGTGGCTGTAAGAAGGAGGAAGAACGATGAGTAATATTCGCGCCAATAGGGTTGGGAGCAGATGAAAAAAGAGCTGGCTTCCATGTTTACAAGAGACCTTAAAGACCCAAGAATTGAATTTATCACAGTAACCGGTGTGGACGTGACCGGCGACCTGCAGCAGGCTAAAGTATTTATTACCGTGCTAGGTGACGATGAAAAGAAAAACGACGCGCTTCAGGCGCTGACGAAAGCAAAAGGATATATCCGCAGCGAAATTGGCAAACGGATCCAGCTTCGCAAAACGCCGGAGATTATGTTTGAGTTTGATGAATCGATCGATTACGGTAATAGAATCGAATCCCTTCTTAAAGAAATTCACCACGAAGAAGATAAATAGAAGGTATAACGAAGAAAGAACTGTCCATAAGAAGGATTATTTTCTCAAGAAAATAGACCTTGATTTATGGACAGTTCTTTTTGTTTTGCGCTAGTATAGATAGGAAGAGCGAATTGATAGATAAGAGGGGCCGTCATTATGAGTATAGAAGGTATTATTCCCGTATGGAAACCCGCAGGCATCACGTCGCATGACTGCGTTTATAAGATGAGAAAGATTGCCCGCACGAAGAAAGTGGGCCACACCGGCACACTCGATCCGGCGGTAGAGGGCGTACTTCCGATCTGTATCGAGCGCGCCACGAAAATTTCCGATTACATGATGGATCTTCCTAAAAGCTACAGGTGTGTCGTCGCGCTCGGCAGCAGCACAACGACGGAAGACGCAGAAGGGGAACAGGTGGAAACACTGGATCCGGGTGAATTTTCACAAAAAGAAATCGAAGACACGTTAGAGCAGTTTACCGGGGAATTAGTGCAGATTCCGCCTATGTATTCAGCGGTAAAAGTAAACGGCAGAAAGCTTTATGAGTATGCGCGAGAAGGAAAATCTGTAGAAAGACCTTCTAAAAAAATAACCATCTATTCGATTACCCTGAACGAAGACAGTCTGTCCTACGATAATGGTATATTTACATTTGAATGCGACATTGTCTGCAGTAAAGGCACTTACATACGGACGCTCGCTGTTGATATAGGTCGTGCGCTTAGTGTACCGGCACATATGCAAAGCCTTGTGCGCACAGGATCAGGACCCTTCAGAGAACAGGACAGCTGGACGCTGGAAAGTCTGGCACAGCTTCAGGAGGAAAGCATGCTCGAAACGGCAGTTATTCCTATTACCGACGCACTGGCTCATATTGACAGGAGGGAAGCGGCTGCCGATGAGCTGGCATTAATCAAAAACGGAGCTGTACTCTCTTATAAGGAGGACATGCCCTCCCTTTTTATATACATGTCCGGTTCTACTCCGCTGGCTGTATACGAAAGACATCCTTCAAAACCGGATAAAATAAAGCCAAAAACGATGCTCTACATTGAAGCCGGGTCGTAGCAGAAAACGAGGCGATTGGAAAGGTGAGACGATGAAAACTATCTATGTTTATCACGACAACGTACCAAAGGCCGAGGAGCTTCCGCCTTTAGTAATGGCTTTAGGTTATTTTGACGGGGTCCACCGCGGCCATCAGGAGGTCATCCGAACGGCAGGAGAAATAGCTGCAAAAAAGCAGGCAAAGCTCGCCGTAATGACATTCAGCCCTCATCCTAAAACAGTATTATCGCCGGATTATTCCGAGGAAACGATGCGCTACATTACACCGCTTCCCGTCAAGGAAGAACAGATGAAGCAGCTTGGTGTGGATTATCTGTTTGTCGTTCATTTCGACCAGCAGTTTGCGGAGCTGGAGCCTCAGGAGTTTGTAGACTCCTATTTAATTGGAGCGCGTACGGTTCATGTAGTGGCAGGTTTCGACTTTTCCTACGGCCGCCTCGGAAAAGGAACGATGGAGACACTTCCTTTTCATGCCCGGGGCAAGCTGGACTACACGACCGTTGGAAAAAAAGAATGGGAACATGAGAAAATCAGCTCTACGCTGATTAAGCAGTGTATTTTGGAGGGTGATGTGGAAAAAGCTGCTATACTGCTCGGAAGATTATACACGGTGGGCGGACTGGTTGTTAAAGGCGAACAGAGGGGGCGGACGATCGGCTTTCCGACCGCCAATGTATTAATAGAAGAACCATATATGGTTCCGGATACCGGAGTTTATGCCGTATGGTTTACAGTGCAGGGAAGACGATGGAAAGGGGTTTGTAATATTGGCTACAAGCCTACGTTTCATGATATAAGAGCAGAACGGCCGGAAGTGGAAGTGCATGTATTTGAAATGGATGAATCCATTTACGGGGAAAAAGTAGAAGTGGAATGGGTCCAGCGCCTGCGCGGGGAAAAGAAATTTTCTTCAGTGGATGATCTTATCGCCCAGCTGCACCTCGACAAAGAGAAGGCGCAGGAAATCCTTGCAGATGGACAGCCGCAGAGCAGGATGAAGGAATTATGAAAAGTAAGAAGAATGCCTTGCTTTTTCGCTGAAAAAAGCGTATTCTATTGAATGTAATCAAGCCGTTGCTTGGCCTGCACGTTCCTCCGACGTCCTGCTAGGGAATTGGCGTTAACTAATTGAAGGAGGTGCTTTGGATGGCTTTAACATTAGAAAGAAAAACTGAAATTGTTGAGCAGTACAAAACGCACGAAAATGATACGGGTTCACCGGAAGTACAGGTAGCAATTTTAACGGAGCAGATCAACACACTTAACGAACACCTGCGTACACACAAGAAAGATCACCACTCACGCCGCGGTTTGTTAAAAATGGTTGGTAAGCGTCGTAACCTGCTTACGTACCTTCGTAACAAAGATATTACGCGTTACCGTGAACTAATCAAAAGTCTTGGATTGCGTAGATAAATGTAAGAGAAGCGGGAGGGCAACTCCCGCTTTTTTTGCCATTTTAAGATATTACTACAGCCCGCGGGCTGTTATATATAGTTTTTACATGAACATATGAACGAAGGCAGCACTCTGGCAGTGCGCACTATAGAAACAGGAGGATACCCTATTGAGCACAGAAAAAGAAAGCAAATCGTTTAGTATAGATTGGGCAGGACGGGAATTAACGATTGAAACAGGGAAATATGCAAAGCAGGCCAACGGAGCGGTAATGGTCCGCTATGGTGATACAGTAGTATTATCTACAGCTACGGCATCGAAAGAACCAAAGGACCTGCCATTTTTCCCATTAACGGTAAACTACGAAGAGCGCCTGTATGCCGCCGGTAAAATTCCGGGCGGGTTTATTAAACGTGAAGGGCGTCCAAGCGAGAACGCTATTTTAACAAGCCGCTTAATTGATCGTCCCATTCGACCGTTATTTCCGGATGGTTTTCGTAATGATCTTCAGGTAATCAGCATTGTCATGAGCATCGATAAAGACTGCTCGCCGGAAATGGCCGCAATGATTGGCTCTTCTATGGCGCTCAGCGTGTCCGATATTCCTTTTGATGGACCGATCGCAGGCGTACGTGTAGGACGTGTGAACGAAGAATTCATTATTAATCCTACAATGAAGCAGCTTGAAGAAAGCGATATTGACCTTACCGTTGCAGGTACGAAAAATGCGATTAACATGGTAGAAGCAGGAGCAAAGCAGGTTACAGAAGACGTGATGCTCGAAGCGATTATGTTCGGCCATGAAGAAATTAAAAAGCTTGTTACGTTCCAGGAAAAGATCGTTTCTGAAATGAACGTAGAAAAGCGTGAGATCGAGCTGCGCACTCCAGATGAGGCACTGACAGAGCGGGTAAAAGAAGCAGCAGGAACAGATCTACGCGAAGCCGTAATGGTCAGAGAAAAGCAGGCCCGTGATGTAGCGACTAAAGAAGTATCCGACCGGATACTTGAATCTTTTTCAGAAGAAGAGCATGGCGAAGTAAAAGAAATTATTCAGGGTCTTGTTAAAAAAGAGTTCAGAAAACTAATTACAAAAGATAAAATCCGTCCGGACGGCCGTACATCCGATGAAATCCGCCCATTGACATCAGAAGTTAAGCTGCTGTCAAGAACGCACGGTTCCGGTTTGTTCACACGCGGTCAGACGCAGGCACTCAGCGTATGTACACTGGGTCCGCTCGGTGATGTTCAGATTCTTGACGGCATTGGCGAGGAAGAATCCAAACGCTTTATGCACCACTATAACTTTCCTTCGTTCAGCGTAGGGGAAACCGGACCTATCCGTGCACCGGGCAGAAGAGAAATCGGCCACGGAGCCCTCGGAGAAAGAGCGCTTGAAGCGATCATTCCCGACGAAAAGGATTTTCCATATACGATTCGTCTCGTATCGGAAGTGCTTGAATCAAACGGTTCCACCTCGCAGGCCAGCATCTGTGCAAGTGCTCTTGCGATGATGGATGCAGGTGTTCCTATTAAAGCACCCGTAGCAGGTATTGCAATGGGTCTGGTTAAAGAAGATGAAGATGTTACAGTTCTCACAGATATTCAGGGAATGGAAGATGCGCTCGGAGATATGGACTTTAAAGTTGCCGGCTCTGAAAAAGGCGTAACCGCGCTCCAGATGGATATTAAAATTGACGGCATTGACCGTGAAATATTAAAATTCGCGTTAGAGCAGGCAAGACAGGCACGTCTGCACGTATTGGACAATATGCTTTCCGCTATCGGCGGATCAAGAGAAGAGCTGTCCACGTATGCACCGAAAATCCTGACGCTTCATATCAAACCGGAAAAAATCCGTGACGTGATTGGACCGAGCGGAAAAACGATCAACCAGATTATCGATGATACCGGTGTAAAAATTGATATTGAGCAGGATGGCACCGTTTATATTTCTTCTACGGATTCGAGTGCAAACGCGGCTGCCAAGAAACGAATTGAAGATCTTGTTCGTGAAGTACAGGTCGGCGAAACGTATCTTGGTAAAGTAAAGCGCATCGAGAAATTCGGCGCCTTTGTAGAACTGTTTAAAGGAAAAGATGGACTCGTACACATTTCACAGCTTGCTGAAGAGCGCGTGAACAAAGTAGAGGACATTGTTAAGCTTGATGACGAAATTATGGTTAAAGTAACAGAGATTGATAACCAGGGACGTGTCAACTTATCAAGAAAAGTGTTGTTAAAAGAAGAAAGCAGCAATAAATAAGAAAAATAAGATCGGATTCCGACTGGACATGCAAATTGAATAGGCACGAATCCAAAAAGCTTGGCTTAGGCCAAGTTTTTCTTATATATGAGAACAAAAGAGGCAAAAAGGAGGAAGCTGTTGATAAATAGAAAAGAACTTGATAACGGAGTGCGGATTGTAACTGAACATATTCCTTTCGTCCGCTCCATCACAATAGGCATTTGGGTCGGTACCGGCTCTCGTTATGAAACAGCAGAAGAAAATGGTATATCTCATTTTCTGGAACATATGTTTTTTAAAGGGACAGACACAAGAACACCTTCGGACATTGCGGAAAACTTTGATCGTATCGGCGGACAGGTGAATGCATTCACAGCAAAAGAGTATACGTGTTTTTATGCCAAAGTGCTGGACGACCATGCCGGGCAGGCGCTTGATATTCTTTCTGACATGTTTTTCCATTCTACTTTTGATAAAGAGGAACTGGAAAAAGAGCGCAGCGTTATTTTTGAAGAGATAAAAATGGTCGATGATACACCGGATGATATTGTGCACGACTATTTGGATGCTGTTTCCTATGGAAACCATTCGCTTGGACGCCCGATACTGGGTACGACAGACACGGTCGGTTCATTTACTTCCGAATCACTGAAGGCGTATTTGGATAAATATTATACAGGCAGTAATGTTGTCATTTCCGTAGCCGGAAATACGAACGAAGCACTTTTGGAAAAGGTGGAAGAAACGTTCTCTGTTTTAAGCCAAAAAGGCTCTGGAAACCAGTCGGAGAGTCCTATATTTCTGCCGGGGAAAGCGTTCTTGCCAAGCCGGCCGAACAGGCTCATCTTTGTCTTGGATTTCCAGGGCTGGAGGCAGGGCATGATGATTCGTTTGCACTCGTCCTGTTAAACAATGCTCTCGGAGGAAGTATGAGCAGCAGGCTTTTTCAGGAAATTAGAGAAAAAAGGGGTCTTGCTTATTCCGTCTACTCTTATCAATCCGCTTACCGCGACAGCGGGATGCTGACCATTTACGGTGGGACAGGAGCAGAACACCTGGATGAAATGTTTGATTCCATGCAGGCTGTCATTAAAGATTTGTCTCAAAACGGAATCAGCCGAAAAGAATGGGAGAACGGGAAAGAACAGCTTAAAGGAAGCCTTATGCTTGGACTGGAGAGCACGAGCAGCCGGATGAACCGCAACGGCCGCAATGAGCTGCTGCTCGGTTACCACCAGAGCCTGGATGATATTTTGGAAAAAATAGAAGCTGTTACGCTCGAGGATACAGCACGTACCGCGGACTCTCTTTTAGGACAGGATTATTCGATTTCGCTGATCAGTCCTGAAGGCAGGCTGCCGGAAAATCATCAGAAGAAAACAGAAATTTCCCGTCGTTAGGCATTTCTACTGAAATATCTGCAGGCGATTCAGAATCATTTATGTTAATATAGATAGAGATAAAATGAATTTGTTATTTTGAAAGGGAGTATAACTCAATGTCAAATGAAACAGGATTCACGGTAGCAGTAGTAGGAGCAACAGGAGCGGTCGGCCAGCAGATGCTGAAGACGCTCGCAGAGAAGAAATTTCCGATTAAGGAATTAAAGCTTCTTTCCTCAAGCAGGTCAGCAGGCAAAAAAGTAGAATTTCAAGGAAATGAATATACGCTCGAGGAAGCGAAGCCGGAATCTTTTGATGGTGTTCAAATTGCCTTATTCTCTGCAGGAGGTTCAGTATCAAAAGAATTAGCGCCGGAAGCTGTAAAACGCGGAGCTATCTGCATTGATAATACAAGCGCCTACCGGATGGACAAGGACGTTCCTCTTGTTGTTCCGGAAGTAAATGAAGCCGATCTTCATAACCATAATGGCATTATTGCAAATCCGAACTGCTCCACCATTCAAATGGTTGTAGCTTTGGAGCCTATCCGTAAAAAGCACGGCCTGAAGAAAGTGATCGTTTCGACGTACCAGGCAGTTTCAGGTGCCGGGTGGGCGGCAGTAGAAGAAATGAAAAATCAGTCCCGTGATGTGCTGGATGGAAAAGACGCCGCGCCAGAAATTCTTCCTGTCGGCGGCGACAAAAAACATTTTCCGATTGCGTTTAATGCGATTCCGCAGATTGATAAGTTTCAGGATAACGGCTATACCTTTGAAGAAATTAAAATGATGAATGAGACGAAAAAGATTCTGCATCAGGATGAGCTTGAAGTAGCTGCAACCTGCGTACGTCTGCCGGTTGAAACCGGTCATTCCGAATCAGTATACATTGAAACAGAAAACGGGAATCCGGATGTGGAAGAATTAAAGACGCTTCTCAAAGGTTCTGCAGGAATTACGCTCAAAGACGATCCTGCCAATCAGGAATATCCAATGGCACTTGACAGTGTCGGCCTGCCGGACGTATTCGTCGGCCGCATCAGAAAAGATCTGGATCGCGCGAACGCCTACCATTTCTGGGTCGTTTCCGACAACCTTTTAAAAGGAGCTGCCTACAACTCCGTACAGATTGCAGAAAGCTTACTCAAACTTGGGCTTGTAAAGCCATCGTAAAATGATGAACGAGGTGCAGTATGAAAGTCATTGTACAAAAATTCGGAGGAACATCCGTTAAAGATGAAGCAACAAGAGAACTCGCGGCGGCTCATGTAGCACGTGCGGTAGAAGAGGGATATAAAGTCGTTGTCGTTGTTTCGGCAATGGGACGGCAGGGAGATCCCTATGCGACCGATACGCTGCTCGGACTGTTGAACCAAAACGGCTCCCGGATCGGCACGAGGGAAAAAGATATGCTCGTAAGTGTTGGAGAGACCATTTCTTCTGTTATTTTCACGGAGCTGCTGCAGTCTAAGAAGCTGAAAGCTGCTGCTATGACAGGGGCACAGGCCGGATTCCGCACGGACGGGCAGTATGGTTCAGCCCGTATTGTGGATATGCAGACAGATGCGCTCGTCAAGCGTCTTGAAGAAACAGATGTAGTCGTAGTAGCTGGTTTTCAAGGGGTATCCGGAGACGGAGAGCTGACTACGCTCGGCCGGGGAGGCAGCGATACGTCGGCGACGGCCATCGGCGCGGCGCTTCAGGCAGAATATGTAGATATATTTACAGACGTGGAAGGAATTATGACGGCGGATCCCCGTATAGTGGAGGAAGCAGAAATTCTTTCCTCTGCAACATATCAGGAAATCTGCAATATGGCCTACCAGGGCGCCAAGGTCATTCACCCGCGTGCTGTAGAAATTGCTATGCAGGGAAAAGTTCCAATTCGTATTCGCTCTACGGCCTCTAATGCGCCTGGAACGCTTATATCAGCTATTATCGGCGGCGCGGCAGGATCTGACCGGATCGAGCGCCAGGTGACGGGAATTGCCCATATTTCAGGCGTGACTCAGGTTACCGTAGAACATGCAGAGGGTGTTGCACAGCAGGCAGCTATATTTAAGGAACTCGCTGAAAATGATATATCGGTTGATTTTATATCGATTCAGCCGCAGCGCCTCGTTTTTACGATACCTGATGAGAAAAGTCCGGACGTGAAAGCACTGCTGGCTGCAAAACAGCTGGAAGGCAGCTTTATCCACAACTGCGCCAAAATATCCGCAGTAGGTGCCGGCATGACAGGGGTACCGGGTGTGGTTTCCAAAATTGTGGGAGCTCTTGCAGAGCAGGAGATATCCATTCTTCAGTCTGCTGATTCCCATACAACGATTTGGACGCTCGTTCACGGGGAAGATATGAATAAAGCCGTGCTGGCGCTGCATCAAATGTTTGAATTAGGCCGGCAGGTGAAACAGTAGTATAGTACAGCATTCTCCATTTTCCTATATGAAAAAACTAAAGTAAAAAGGAAAGGGGGAGGGAGAGCTTGGACTTTGGCCGAATATTGACCGCCATGGTCACTCCCTTCGACAGCGAGGGGAAGATTGACTGGCAGGGTCTAGAAAAAGTAGTAGAGCATTTGATTCTGACCGGGAGTGAAGGGTTGGTTATTGCCGGAACGACCGGCGAATCACCTACGCTCACGACCGATGAAAAGTTAAAGCTATTCCAGCGGACAGCTGAAATCAGTGGACGGCGCGTTCCTGTTATTGCAGGCACGGGCACCAATGATACAGGCTATTCCACCGCATTAACGGAAAAAGCTTCGAAACTCGGTATTGATGGAATTATGGCGGTCACGCCATATTATAACAAGCCCAGCCAGGAAGGGATGTATGAACATTTCAAAGCGATTGCGTCAGCAACGACCCTTCCTGTCATGGTGTATAACATACCGGGCCGCTGCATTATCAACCTGCAGGCGGAAACGATGATTAAACTAGCAGGCATTCCCAACATTACTTCGGTGAAAGAAGCAAGCGGAAGCCTGGATCAGATTTCTCACATCATTGCTTCAACACCAGAGCACTTCGCTGTTTACAGCGGAGATGATTCGATGACTCTTCCCATTATGAGCGTAGGCGGACACGGCGTTGTATCCGTTGCCGCGCATATTGCAGGTCACGAGCTCAGAGAAATGGTTCAGGCCTTCTCTGAAGGGTCTATAGAGCACGCCTCAGCGATTCACCGCTCGCTGCTTCCGAAAATGAAAGCATGCTTTATTGCTCCAAATCCAGCACCGGTTAAAGCGATGCTGGAACAGCAGGGGATTATATCGCGTGATACAAGACTGCCGATGCTCCCGCTGACGGATGCAGAAATTAAACAACTGGAACAATGGTTCAGCCTGGCCTGATGGCCGGGTTTTTTATTTTCCAATGCAGGATTGAAACGACTTGTTTACATATAGAAATAAAACCCAGCCCCTTTTCCGATAGTAAAGAGACCTTGTATTCTTATTTCCAGTTGCGTTATACTACAATCAAGTGCTGGACCGGGTATGCAACGTAAATAGATGACTGCTTCGATCACACTACTACAGAAGAATATAGACTATATAGGAGGAAACACATTGTCAAATCAAAATACAGACAGCATTCGTATTTTTGCCTTGGGCGGCGTAGGCGAAATTGGTAAAAATATGTATGTTGTGGAAACAGAAGAAGATATCCTAATTATTGAAGCGGGGTTAATGTTTCCGGAAGATGATATGCTCGGCGTAGATATTGTTATTCCGGATATATCATATCTCGTGCAAAACAAAGAAAAAATCCGTGGAATTATTGTGACGCACGGTCACGAAGATCATATAGGAGCCCTTCCTTACATTCTGCGTAAAATTAATGCACCCGTATATGGAACAAAGCTTACTATTGCTATCGTAGAAGATCACATTAAAGAAAACGGACTCCGCAAGAAATCGGATCTCCGCTCGTTTGATCCTAAATCCCGTCTGACGATAGGAAGCCTGCCTGTGAGCTTCTTTAGAACGACCCACAGCCTTCCTGATTCTATCGGCGTATGCATAGATACTCCGCAGGGACTAATCGTGCACACGGGTGATTTCAAGTTTGACCAAACGCCGATCGACGGCCAGCTTACCGAAATAGGTAAATTAACCAATTACGGGAAAAAAGGTGTCCTCTGTCTGCTTTCGGATAGTATCAATGCCGAAGTGCCGGGAACCACACCTTCTGAAGCAGTCGCCGGCGAACAGATGATGGATGCTTTTATTGAAACAACCGGACGTATCGTTGTCACAACGTTTGCTTCCAATATCCACCGCATTCAGCAGGTGATTAACGCTTCGGAAAAAGAAGGCCGGAAAATCGCAGTAGTGGGCCACAGTATGCTCAAAGCTATTGAAATTTCACATAAACTCGGCTATCTTCAGCGCCACGATGATACATTTATCGAAGCAAATGAAGTAGAAAGCTACGCACCGCATCAGATAACCATTCTTTGTGCGGGAAGCCAGGGAGAGCCGATGTCCGCTCTGACCCGTCTTGTAAAGGGCGCAAACCGCCAGCTTTCCATTCAAGAAGGGGATAAAGTTCTGATTGCAGCAAACCCTATACCGGGCCACGAAAAAACGGTCAGCCGTACGATTGATGCTATCTACCAAATGGGAGCGGAAGTTGTCTACGGTAAAAACAGCATTCATACATCTGGTCATGCCAGCCAGCAGGAATTAATGACGATGCTTAATATCGTCAAGCCAAAGTATTTCATCCCAATTCACGGGGAGTACCGGATGCAGTCCGCTCACGGCGAACTTGCTGAAAAAGCGGGTGTTAATCCAGCTAATATCTTTTTAGTCGATAAAGGCGAAGTTGTGGAATTTACGAAACGCAAAGCCCGCCGTGCTGGGAAAGTAGCTTCCGGAAACGTTCTAATTGATGGGCTTGGCGTAGGAGATGTCGGAAACATTGTCCTTCGAGACAGACGCCTGTTATCCGAAGACGGTATTCTTGTCGTTGTCGTCACTCTTCACAAAAAAACAGGAACCATTGCTTCCGGGCCGGACATTATTTCGAGAGGATTCGTGTATGTACGCGAATCGGAAGAACTGCTTGAAGAAGCAAACAAAAAAGTGACGGCCACTTTAGAAAAATGCATTGCAGAAAAAGAAAAAGAATGGTCTACCTTAAAAAGCAGCGTCCGGGACGTGTTAAGTCGTTTTCTTTATGAGAAAACAAAGCGCCGCCCGATGATCCTGCCTATTATTATGGAAGTGTAATAGTAAAAAAGAAAAGTCCTGCTGGTTGGAATCCTTGATTCTCCAGCAGGCTTTTTGCATCCGGAAAACGGAAAATATATGCTGTGCCGCCTTAGCAGCAAAGGCATATGCTATAATAACAGCAGGCATATCAGAGTAAAGAAGGGCTTTAAAACAACAGGTGAGAACAGATAATGAGGTGGATTCTAAGTGGCAAAAAAAAGAAAACGAACAAAAAAATGGACAAAAAAACGTAAAAGCGAAATGAAAATAGAATGGACGGGACTGGTTCTGCTTACCCTGGCTTTAACAGCGCTGTTTCAATTCGGCCTGGTAGGGGAACTGCTCGTTTCTTTTCTGCGTTTTTTTGCAGGAGATTTTCACATCGTATTGAATCTGGCTGTGATCGTTATAGCAGCAGCGTTTATTTTTAAGAAAAAATGGCCGCGTATTAATAAACGTATCGGGGCCGGTGTGTTACTGGGCGGACTATCCGTCTTGATATTCAGTCATATTGCCTTTATGAGTGGAACAGAAGGAGGCAGTCTGGCTGTCACATGGAATGCGTTCACGGAGCAGGCATCAGGTGCAGCTAACGCATCGATTGGCGGAGGCATGACGGGAGCTCTTCTTTACGCGGGTACATACACTCTGTTTGGGGTGCCCGGCTCTTATTTAATAGCCGTGCTGCTGGCCATTGTAGCGCTGATGATTATTACCGGCGTAACCATTCAGGATCTGGCCAATGGAACAAAAACAAAAGCAGCACCTGCCATGAAAAAAACCGGAGCTGTACTTAATGAAAAGTATCAGGCTTCCAAAGAACAGCGGGAACAAAAAAGGCAGGCGCGGGCAGAAGAACCAAAAGAGGCAAAAAAAACCGGCTGCCAAGGCTAAAGAGCCGGTGTACGAACAGCAGGAGCTTGTAGAACAAGAACCGGAAACACCGCTAATCTATAATTTTGCTGAGAATGCATATAATAAGCCGGAAGAACCGGAAAAGAAAGAAGCTCCTCCAGCAGCAGGAGCAGCTGAGTCACCTGTTGAATCCGGGGGAAGCAGTGAAGAGGCAGAAGAACCCGTGCTGGCCTCGTCGGCAGAAGAAGAAAACAAAAATTACATTCTGCCATCGCTCGATCTGTTGAATGCACCGGAGCGCAACACCCAGCATGTAGAAAAGCGCATGCTGAGCTCTAATGCAAGAAAACTTGAAGAGACTTTGTTAAGCTTTGGAGTGAAAGCAAAAGTAAACGAAGTTCATCTCGGACCTGCCGTGACTAAATATGAAGTACAGCCGGATACAGGTGTGAAAGTGAGCCGAATTGTTAATTTAACCGATGATTTAGCACTGGCTCTGGCCGCGCGTGATATCCGTATAGAAGCCCCTATTCCCGGTAAATCAGCTGTTGGTATTGAAATACCGAATCAGGAAGTGGCTATGGTGACGGTTCGGGAAGTGCTGGAAACAGGAATGAAAAAAGACAATCATCCGCTCGCGGTTGCACTCGGTCGGGACATATCGGGTGAACCAGTGCTGGCCGCACTGAACAAAATGCCTCACCTGCTCGTAGCAGGTGCTACAGGAAGCGGAAAAAGTGTCTGTATTAATGGCATTATTACAAGCATTCTTATGAAAGCGAAGCCTCACGAAGTAAAACTGATGATGATTGATCCTAAAATGGTAGAGCTTAATGTATACAACGGTATTCCCCACCTGCTCGCACCGGTAGTAACCGAGCCGAAACGGGCCGCGCAGGCGCTGAAGAAAGTTGTTGCTGAAATGGAGCGCCGCTACGACCTGTTTTCCCATACAGGGACGCGGAACATGGAAGGCTATAACCAATACGTAAAAAAAGAAAACGAAAAAAACGGAGACAGGCAGCTGGAGCTGCCCTACATCGTTGTTATTGTCGATGAGCTTGCTGATCTAATGATGGTCGCTTCAAGCGATGTGGAAGATGCGATTACTAGACTTGCCCAGATGGCAAGAGCTGCAGGGATTCATATGATTATCGCAACCCAGCGCCCATCTGTTAATGTAATAACAGGAGTAATTAAAGCAAACATCCCTTCCCGGATTGCATTTGGAGTTACGAGTCAAATTGACTCCCGCACCATTCTCGACAGCGGAGGTGCTGAAAAGCTTCTTGGAAAAGGGGATATGCTGTTTTCTCCGGTAGGATCCAATAAGTCGACGCGTATTCAGGGTGCTTTTATTTCCGATGGCGAAGTGGAGTCTATTGTCGCCTCGGTAATTGCCCAGCAGAAAGCAAACTACCAAGAGGAAATGATTCCTGATGACAAAGTAGAGCAGGCAGAAGAAATAGACGACTCTTTATATGATGAGGCGGTAGCTTTTGTCGTAGAAAGACAAAGTGCTTCCGTTTCGATGCTGCAGCGGAAGTTCCGCGTAGGATATACGAGGGCGGCCCGCCTTATTGATGCGATGGAAGAGCGCGGTATTGTAGGTCCGTATGGCGGAAGCAAACCAAGAGACGTTATTTCCGCTCCTCCAGCAGCTGAAGAAGAAGCACCACGGTACTAAGAAAGGGGCTCAAAGCCAATGGTAGAAAAAGAGCATATTAATACAGGAGCAGCGCTTCACCTGCTGCCGACGAAAAAATTCAAAACAACTACGATACTGCTGCAGATGCTGGCACCGCTTGAGAGGGAAACGGCTACAGAACGTTCCCTGCTTGCCCAGGTGTTAAAAAGTGCAACAGCCGACCATCCTTCACGTAAAAGCATCCGCTCCCACCTGGATTATTTATATGGAGCGGTATTTACAACGGATGTCGCCAAAAAAGGTGATTATCATCTGCTCACGTTTCGGCTTGATATTGCCAATGAGCGGTATATTGAAAATGCAGAACCACTTCTTGAGGAAGGTCTTGCTTTTCTGAAGGGAGCCGTTCTGGCGCCTTATCTGGAAAATGGCGTATTCTCCGAAAAAATTATAATGGAAGAAAAACGCAACCTCCAGCAGCGGATGGAAGCTGTTTATGACGATAAAATCCGCTATGCGAACAATCGCATGCTGCAGCATATGTTTCCGGAAGACCCATACAGATTACAGGCACAGGGAGAATTGGACCGTCTGGAGGCTATCACGGCAGACAGGCTCATGACGATCTATCATTCCATGATTCAAGAAGATAAAGTGGATATGTATATTATTGGGGATGTAGAAGAAGAACAGGCGGTCAAAGCTGCATCGGCATTTGACGTTTTTGAAAATAACCTGCATGTAAAAGAAACGGCAGGAACCGCTTACTCAGTAAGGGAAACACCTAATCACATAAAGGAAACGGATGATATCCAGCAGGGAAAGCTTCATATTGGCTGCCGGGTGCCGGTGTATTTTAAAGACTCCTCATTTGCTGCCATGCAGGTGGCTAATGCGCTGCTAGGCGGATTTCCTCATTCAAAGCTGTTTCTAAACGTTAGAGAAAAAGAAAGCCTGGCTTACTATGCAGCCTCCAGATACGACAGTTTGAAAGGCTTTGTCACGATAATGGCAGGAATTGAAACATCCCAGTATGATAAAGCGCTCGCTATTATTACAGAGCAGATTGAAGATATGAAAATAGGCCGCTTTACCGAAGACGAAGTAGAGCAGACTAAAGGAATGCTTGTTAATCAGCTGCTTGAAACAGCGGACTCTGCCAAAGGCACCGCTGATCTGCTTTATCAGGGAATCGTCGGAGAACGCCAGGTTTCCATGGATGAATGGATCAGCCAGGTAAAAGCCGTTACGCTCGAAGAAGTCGCCGACTGCGCAGCGGATATTGTCATTGATACTGTATTTTTTCTTCACGGAGAGAAGGAGGACCAATAAATGAACACGCTTGAAAAAAACACGATAGATGAAACACTTTACTACGAAGTACTCGATAACGGTCTGCAGGTATATATCCTGCCTAAAAAAGGCTTCCATAAAACATTTGCAACATTCACGACGAACTATGGTTCCATCGATAATCACTTTACACCGATTGGGAAAAGCGAGCCGGTAAAGGTACCGGACGGTATTGCTCACTTTCTTGAGCATAAAATGTTTGAAGATGAAGAAGGGGACGTATTTCAGACGTTTGGCAAACAAGGAGCGTCGTCGAACGCTTTTACAAGCTTTACAAAAACGGCCTATTTGTTTTCAAGCACGGCCCAGACGGAAAAAAATATCAGTACGCTGCTTGATTTTGTCCAGCACCCTTATTTTACAGAAGACAGCGTTGAAAAAGAAAAAGGCATTATTGAGCAGGAAATCCGCATGTATGAAGACCAGGCGGACTGGCTTGCCTTTTTCCAGCTCCTCGGCGGCATGTACCATGAACACCCTGCTAAAATTGATATCGCCGGCACGGTAGCGTCTATTTATGACATTACGAAAGAGGATTTGTATACGTGCTATGAAACGTTTTACCACCCTTCCAATATGGCGCTGTTCATTGCAGGCGACGCCGATCCGGAGGCACTGATGGCACTTATCAAGGAAAATCAGGCAGGAAAGGAGTTTCCACCTGCACCGGAGCTGAATCGAATTCTTCCGGAAGAGCCGGCAGAGGCCGCAGCTCCTAAGAAAATTTTGGAAATGAGCGTAAACACGCCAAAAGTACTGGTTGGCTATAAAGTACTTCAGGAGAGAACAGGCGAAGAGTTAATGCGCTACGAACTCGCCATGGATCTGCTGATGGATACGTTAATCGGTCCCGGGACTACCTTTTATGAATCTCTCTACGAGGAAGGCTTGATAGATGACTCCTTTTCCGGTGAGTTTCAGGTAGACCGTTCCTTCACCTTTTTCGTAGCAGGCGGCGATACGTCAGATCCGGATGAGCTGCAGAACCGTATTACCAGCCTTCTGGAATCCAAAGACCCGTCCGCCTTTGACTCAGAAATGTTTGAGCGTATTAAGCGCCGTAACATTGGTACATTTCTGCGCCAGCTCAACAGCCTGGAATTTATGGCCAGTCAATATACAAGCTATGCCTTTGCAGGAATGGACATGTTTGATACAGCTGCAATGCTGGAATCTATCACGGCAGAAGAATGTCTGGAACTATGGAAGCAGCATTTTCAAGGACCGGAACGTTCGGTTTCCCAGGTCATAAAAAAGAACAATGAGTAACAGACCATTTGTATTAGTAACAGGAGCAAGCGGAGCCATTGGAAGCGCCGCTGCTGAGAAGTTAGCCGGTGAAGGATATTCCTTGTTTCTCCATTGTCATAAAGCTCCGGAGAGCCGGATGAATCAGCTCGCCGGCAAGTGCCGGGAACATGGTGCGCAGGCATATATTCTCCGTGCCGATCTATCAAAAGAAAACGGTGCGGAATTATTGCTCAAGCAGGTGCACTCCCCGGTCAGCGGCCTGGTATACGCAGCCGGTGCCTCCCTGTACGGTCTGCTGCAAGACGCACAGCCTGAAGAAATAATGAGCCAGTTTCACGCTCATTTAATTCAGGCTGTGTTTATGTGCCAAAAGCTGCTTCCTCCCATGATTCAGGAAAAGCAGGGGAAAATCGTGTTCATTTCTTCTATCTGGGCGACCAGCGGGACAGCAATGGAAACCGTTTATTCGGCTGCAAAGGGAGGAATGGAAGCATTTATTCGTTCCCTTGCTAAAGAAGCAGCTCCAAGCGGTATAAATGTAAATGCCGTAGCCCCTGGAGTGATTGATACACCGATGAACCATATTTTTTCAGCAGAAGAGCGGGCGCAGCTAATGGAACAGATCCCAGCAGGAAGAATGGGCCGGCCGGAAGAAATAGCAGAAGCAGTTGCTTTTTTGTTTTCCACCCGGTCCGCCTATATGAATGGGCATATTTTACAAATCGACGGCGGCTTTTCATAAAAAAGCTTTGTGCCATATTTAGACAAGCGGTACAATAACAGTAACTCATCGATAAGCAGCACAGGAAAGGCAGGCGGAGATCATGGAACCGAAAGAATGGTATATGGAATATGAGATTCATGAGAACAGACCCGGCCTTCTCGGGGACATTTCTTCCCTGCTGGGTATGCTTTCGATTAACATCGTAACGATCAACGGAGTGGAGCACAGCCGGCGTGGTATGCTGATCCGCAGCCGTCATGATGATTCGGTCGTCAGGCTGCGCAGCATTATGGAAACAATCGATACCATTACGCTGCGTAAGATCCGGGAGCCAAGGCTCCGGGACCGGCTTGCTGTAATGCATGGCCGTTACATTGAGCGGGATGCCGACGATAAAAAAACGTTTCGATTCGTCCGCGATGAATTAGGGCTGCTCGTCGACTTTATTGCCGAGCTCTTTAAGAAAGACCGCCATTATCTGGTAGGAATACGAGGAATGCCGCGTGTCGGAAAAACGGAATCTCTCGTGGCGGCCAGCGTATGTGCCAACAAGCGCTGGACCTTTATCTCCTCCACTCTTCTGCGCCAGACCGTAAGAAGCCACCTTGGAGAAGATGAAAAGGGAGAAGGCCATATTTATATTATTGATGGTATTGTAAGCATGATGCGCGCGCCGCAGAAACACAGGGATCTTGTTGATCAAGTCATGAAACTGCCTTCTGTTAAAGTAGTCGAACATCCGGATATCTTTATCCGTGAGTCCCATTACACGATCCAGGATTTTGATTGTATTATTGAACTGCGTAATGATGACAGCCAGGTTATTACGTATGATGTAGTGGATTCCGGCTTTTCTTCGTTTGATATTAGTTAGATGGTAGGTGGTACAGGATGTCAGAATTAGGGGCTTTTCTACGCAATAAATGGTTGGATCAAAATATGTCTCTTGATTATCTGCAGGAAGCAACAAAAATTCAAAAACGTTACCTGCTGGCGATTGAAAACGGCCAGTACGAAGCGCTGCCGGGCGCTTTTTATGCAAAAGCGTTTGTAAAAAACTATTCCGAAGCACTCGGTCTTGATCCAGACTGGGTTATTGATCAGTACGGGGCGGAGCTGCCGGAAATTCACCATCCTGAAAGCAGGCGGAACTCACGGATCGATCGTCTTCAGCGCCGTCGGAACGCCTCTAGAAGGTCCCAGGGACGACCAACGCTTCTTCCTGTATTTGCAGGAATCCTGTTTTTAGGTATTGTCGGCTTTGGGCTGTTTTTAGCTATTCAGGGTCTAAGCGACAGCGGTGATCAGTCATCTGCTCCAGGTGAAGATCCAGGAGTGCAGGTGGAATCAAACGAAGACCCCAGTGAACCAGCTGCTCCGCAGCAGGAGGAAGAACAAGAGGAGCCGGCAGAAACGGATAATGAAAATCAGCCCGAGGAAGTCTCGAGCGAGGGTATGCTGACGACGTACGATATTTCAAATATGGAATCCCTTGAATTTGAACTGTCGTTTACGGGTGAGTCCTATATTGATACACAGGATGACAGCGGCAGTATTATCGACCAGTATGACGCAACCGCTGATATGGATCCGGTTACTTTAGATTACAGCGACAGGGATTACGTTCTCTTTAATGTCGGGAATACGTCCGGTGTCGAAGTTACCATCAATGGCGAAGCATTTGAATGGCCAAGCGATTCTATTCACCAGAACGTTGTATTTGAAAGAGCAGAGTAAAAAGCGCCGCAGTTCCGGCGCTTTTTTTAATTGCTCATTTATTAGAGCGAAGTTGGTTCAAAAAACAGACAAACAAGCCCGGTGAAGCAGTGAAAATCTCTTTACGTCTGCCGCGGCGGAGAAGAATTATGGTACAATAACAACTAACATCATTTTTTGAGGGTGTGCCCTGTTTAGACAGAAAAAGAAAAGAGGTAAGCGCCTAATGAACCTTCCCAATAAAATAACGCTGGCACGAATAGCATTAATTCCCCTGTTTGTGTTCTTTATGTTAATCCCGCCCTGGCTTGGCATGGTCGGATCAGGGACGTTCAGCATTCCCGTGTCTCATATAATAGGCGGCATTATTTTTATTGTGGCCGCAGCTACAGACTGGCTGGACGGCTACATTGCCCGCAAACGTCAGCTGATTACAAGCTTTGGTAAATTTCTGGATCCGCTTGCAGATAAGCTTCTGGTTACTGCAGCACTGCTCGTTTTAATCGACCTGCAGCTTCTGCCTTCCTGGATGGCCATTGTCATTTTAAGCCGTGAGTTTGCTGTAACCGGCATTCGTCTCGTAGCCGCAGCAGAAGGTGATGTTATAGCAGCAAGCGGCCTCGGCAAATGGAAAACGGTTTTTCAAATGGCAGCTATTACCGTATTGTTGTTTCATAACCTGCCATTCAGTCTTATTGGACTGCCGGTCGGCATGGGACTAATGTGGATTGCTGTTTTACTGACGATTGTATCCGGCGTCGATTACTTTATGAAAAACAGGCATGTGATGTTGAAATCCACCTAATAGAAAGAGGGACTGTCTTTATGAACGCAGAAATCATCGCAGTAGGTTCGGAGCTGCTTCTTGGCCAGATAGCGAATACGAACGGGCAGCATCTATCGAAGGAACTGGCGGCGCTCGGTATCAGCATTTTCAGGCATACGGTTATTGGTGATAATACAGAACGTCTCCGCGAAGCGATGGCAGAGGCCGAAAAGCGTGCAGATCTTGTCGTACTCACTGGAGGACTCGGACCGACAGAGGATGATCTAACAAAGGATGTTGCCGCAGAACACACAGGACGCAGATTATTAGAGCATTCTCCCTCTATGCAGAAGCTGACGGCATTTTTTGAAGAGCGTGGCATGGTGCTGACAGAAGCAAATAAACGCCAGGCTCTATACTTAGAAGACAGTGTGGTGCTGAAAAATCACAACGGGCTTGCATGTGGATCAGCATTTACTCAGAACGATACGCATTATATGCTGCTTCCCGGTCCCCCTCATGAAATGAAAATGATGTTTGAAAAAGAAGGAAAGCCCTACCTTCTGCAAAACAGGCAGGAGAATAAAGTCATTGAATCAAAAATATTTCGTTTTACGGAAATTGGCGAATCCACTCTTGAAGAAAAGCTGAAGGATATTATCGGTTTTCAGTCCAATCCGACGATTGCTCCGCTCGCATCAGAAGGAGAAGTGATCATCCGTGTGACAGCTGGAGCGTCAACTGTAGAAGAAGCCGATGTGCTGATTGCTGAAACCGAGAAGCAGATATTGGAGCGCGCCGGTGAATACTGCTACGCAGTTGGAGAAAAACCTTTGATTGAGCTGACGCTGGACCGGCTCAGGCAGGCAGGCAAAACAATCGCAGCTGCAGAAAGTCTGACCGGCGGATGGTTTGCCAAAAAAGCAATAGATATAGAAGGAGCATCCGACGTATTTGCAGGCGGGGCCGTTACGTATTCAGCCGATGCCAAACAGAAGCTGCTCGGCGTAAAGGCTGAAACGATCGCCTCTTATGGCACGGTGAGCCGGGAGTGTGCGGAAGAAATGGCTCTTCATGTAAAAGAATATATGCAGGCAGATGTCGGCATTAGTTTTACAGGGGTAGCCGGACCGGACGCGCTTGAAGGACATCCACCGGGTACTGTCTGGATAGGGCTCGCAGTTGACGGTATGGTTCAGGCCTTTCCGCTGCAATTAAAAGGAAGCAGAAAATTAATCAGACATTCCGCCGTGTTTCACGGCTATCGACTGCTATGGAAAGAAAAGGTGATAAGCAATGACGTTTTTTGATGATTTTTCGATTCGAAGTGAAATTAAGCAGGCTGTAAAGGAAATGGGGTTTGAAGAACCTTCTCCCATTCAGGAAAAAGCGATTCCAAAAATCCTGGAAAAAATTGATCTGATTGGACAGGCGCAGACAGGAACGGGTAAGACCGCTGCTTTTGGCATTCCTATTATCAACAGCGTTACGACCGATAAGCATGTGCAGGCTATCATACTGACCCCAACAAGAGAGCTTGCCATTCAAGTGTCTGGAGAAATTCAGAAGCTGTCCCGCCATATCGGTATCCGGACGATGCCAATTTACGGAGGACAGTCCATTGGTCATCAGATCCGTGCATTAAAAGAAGGAGTTCAGATTGTTATTGGAACACCGGGGCGTGTGCAGGATCATCTGCGAAGAGGCACGCTTGTCCTTAATCAGGTTAAAACAGTAGTGCTGGACGAAGCTGACGAAATGCTTGATATGGGCTTTGTGGAAGATATCGAAACGATTTTAAAGAGAGTCAATAAAGACAGGCAGACGCTGTTGTTTTCTGCAACAATGCCTCCAGCGATTAAGAAACTGTCCCAGAAATATATGGTCAAGCCGCAGGTAGTATCGATTAACAAAGGTGAAATGACAGCTCCATCCATCGCTCAGGTGTATTACAAAGTACTCGAGAAAAACAAACAGGATTCCCTCTGCCGGATACTCGACAGTCAGGATCCGGAGCTCGGTATTATTTTCTGCCGCACAAAAAAAGGTGTAGCAGAATTAACAGAAGCCCTTCAGGCCCGAGGCTATCTGGCGGATGGACTGCATGGGGATTTAAATCAGGCCCAGCGTGATACGGTCATGAAAAAATTCCGTGATGCATCCATCGAGTTTCTCGTAGCAACCGATGTAGCTGCCCGCGGGATTGATGTTCAGAACGTCAGCCACGTGATCAACTACGATATTCCTCAGGACCCGGAAAGCTATGTCCACCGTATCGGCCGGACCGGGCGTGCCGGCAAAAACGGCCAGGCGCTTACGATTGTAACACCAAGGGAAATGAAGCATCTGCGCTCGATTGAAGCAGAAATCAAAATGACAATTCCTGCAAATGAAGTGCCTTCCATTGAAGAAGTGGTGGAAAAACAGCAGGAGTCCTGGAAAAAGATGATTACAGATCAGTTCAGCGAAGAAGAGCATCTGAATTTATTTGATGATCTTACCGATGAATTATTAAAAGAATCTGATCCGAAAGATATTATCCGTGCCTTGATGAAAATGAACTTTTCGGGCTCACTAGGCGGAAATGATGACGCATATAACTTCGGGGAAACCGGAGGTGCTAAAGGAATGACGCGTTTCTTTATTAACGTAGGGCGAAACGTCAATATGAGCGCTAAAATTCTTATTGAAGAAATATCCGATGCAGTCGGCATTCCCGGAAAAGCGGTCGGACGCATTGATATTTTTGAAAACTTTACGTTTGTAGAGGTGCCTGATGATGTGGCGCCGTTCGTTTATGAGTCTCTGCGCTACTCAAGAATTAATGGGGCCAGAGTAAACCTCGAGCCGGCAAAGCCGCGCCCAAAACGAACGAATACGTCTCCGCGTCCGCCTGCACGTCAGACAAAATAATGCACAAGGCTGCCTGTTGTAAGCAGGCAGTTTTTCTATTTTTTCTTCTTTTTTATTCCTCTGGAAAAAATAATAAAAAAAGCGAATGGATGTTCGCAAATTAGTTGGCAAACAGAAGAAAAAAGGGTATGATGTATTTAGCGATAAAGTGCAGCAGCGATTCACCAGCGTTCCTTCTTTTTTCCAATAAATCGGGGGAGGCATTGGAAAAAACAGCATTTAATAAAAAGGAGAGATCATATGAATGATAGAAAAGCCGCGCTCGACCAGGCGTTGAAAAATATTGAAAAGCAGTTTGGAAAAGGATCTATAATGAAAATGGGGGAACAGACGGACCGTCGTGTTTCCACTATTTCAAGTGGTACATTGGCCGTGGATATTGCCCTCGGAGTCGGCGGTTATCCGCGCGGACGTGTGATTGAAATTTACGGACCGGAATCTTCAGGTAAGACGACCGTTGCACTTCATGCGATTGCAGAAGTACAGCGCGGCGGCGGACAGGCAGCCTTCATCGACGCAGAGCACGCGCTCGATCCGGCCTATGCAGCTAAACTTGGCGTAGATATTGATGAACTTCTTCTCTCTCAGCCGGATACCGGAGAACAGGCGCTGGAAATTGCAGAAGCGCTCGTACGAAGCGGCGCGGTTGAGATGATCGTAGTCGACTCGGTAGCCGCTCTTGTACCGAAAGCGGAAATCGAAGGAGAAATGGGCGACACCCACGTTGGTCTTCAGGCCCGTTTAATGTCCCAGGCTCTCCGTAAACTATCCGGTGCCATAAGCAAATCAAACTCGATCTGCGTATTTATTAACCAGATCCGTGAAAAAGTCGGCGTTATGTTCGGAAGCCCGGAAACAACTCCCGGCGGACGTGCGCTTAAGTTCTACTCTTCTGTTCGTCTTGACGTAAGACGTGCGGAAACGTTGAAGCAGGGAAATGAAATGATTGGTAACAAAACGAGAATCAAAGTAGTGAAAAATAAAGTGGCACCGCCGTTTAAAGTAGCAGAAGTAGATATTATGTACGGGGAAGGAATTTCCCGCGAAGGATCGGTGCTTGATATTGCAGCCGAACTGGATATTGTGCTGAAAAGTGGAGCCTGGTACTCATACGAAGGCGAACGCCTCGGCCAGGGACGTGAAAACTCCAAGCAGTATTTAAAGGAACATCCGGAAATATTAAATGCAATTGAACGTCGTGTCCGGGAACACCATGGTTTAACAATCACACCGGAAGAAGATGTGAAAAAAGAAACAGAGCCGGCTCTTTCTCTTGAAGACGAATAATCATACGTTTAAAACACTGTCCATGGCGGACAGTGTTTTTTTATGAGTGTGACATGCCTCACAGGCAGAAAGCGGCGCATCGGCTACACTAATACAAGAACCACTATTTTATTTCAATGAGGAGGAATAAAATGAAAGCAGCGTTATGGCATAAAGCGAAAAACGTTACAGTGGAAGATGTAGAGGAACCGGCAGCGGGAGCGTATGAAGTCAAAATAAAGGTGAAATGGTGCGGAATATGCGGCAGTGATCTGCACGAGTATCTGGCAGGACCTATTTTTATCCCTGTAGGAGAGCCGCATCCCATCAGCGGAGACAAAGCACCGATTATTATGGGACATGAATTTGCTGGAGAAGTGGTGGAAGTCGGAGAGAATGTAACGAAAGTGGTGCCAGGCGATCGAATAGCGGTGGAGCCTATTCTGGCACCTCACGAAAAAGGAGCCTATACGGATGAGAAATACAATCTGTCTCCCTCTTTAGGCTTTCACGGTCTCTCAGGGGGCGGGGGAGGTTTTTCGGAATATACGGTAGTAGGAGAACATATGGTTCATAAACTGCCTGAAGAACTTTCCTATGAACAGGGAGCGCTTGTAGAACCGGCGGCTGTTGCGCTGCACGCTGTCCGTCAGAGCAGCCTGAAAGCCGGAGACACGGCAGCCGTATTTGGAACAGGGCCCATCGGTCTGCTTGTGCTCGAAGCACTGCGCGCCGCAGGCGTGTCCAAAGTTTTTGCGGTTGAAGTTTCTGACTCCCGCAAGAATATGGCTGCGGATTTGGGTGCCTACGTGATTGATCCAACAAGAACAGATCCCGCGGCAGAAATTCAGCGGCTCACTGATGGAGGTGTGGACGTTTCTTTTGAAGTAACCGGTATTCCTAAAGTGTTAAATCAATGTATTAACAGCAGCCATCGCGGCGGGGAAACGGTTATTGTGAGTATCTGGGAATCAGAAGCCGCCATTTCTCCGAACGATCTTGTGATACAAGAAAAAACAGTAAAGGGCATCATCGCCTACCGTCATGTATATCCGGCCGTGATGGAATTAATGAAGCAGGGGTACTTCAGCGGAGAAACAATGATTACAAACAAAATTACGCTTTCTGACGTGGTGAAAGAAGGATTTGAGAAGCTGGCGCACGATAAAAGCCAGATAAAAATTTTAGTCAGTCCTGAATAATTACTTCCATGTTTTAAAATGGTGCTCCCGGCTAAAGGGGGCATCCTTTTTAGGCGGGAGCAGAAGAACATATGGTCGATTTCCCTTTTCATGCATGAAAGAATGATATGGCATACATAAAGGCAGGGCTATCGGAGAAATCGTCTGAAATCCTTATAAGATAAGGGTTTCAACGATTACAATATCTTGACATGTATCTTTCATAAGGATACAATTAAGTAGCAGATACCAGATTTAGTCGGAAGGTGTCTGGTATACATCTTCTGAAAGGTTTTTGGTATCTTAACGTTTCATGCAAAAAGTACGATGAAACGCTTTTTTCTTTTCTGGATAAAAAACAGTAAAAGCATGTCTTTTCGGCATGCGGGGATTGAAATGAAGAAAAGGGCATCCTCCTGGAGGTAACAGGAGACAAAACTAGATAGCAAGAGGAGGTGACAAGTATGGATAATATCTTACTCATCTCCATTTTGCTTATTGTCGTTGCAGCTTTAAGTGGATTTGCCGGCTATTTTGTTCGACGTTCTATCGCAGAAGCTAAAATTTCCAGCGCAGAACAAGCTGCTAAAAATATAGTGGAAGATGCAGAACGAAAAGCAGAAGCCAGCAAAAAAGAGGCTGTATTAGAAGCGAAGGACAAGGCTCATCAGCTTCGCGCTGAGGCGGAACAGGATGTAAGAGACCGACGGAATGAAGTACAAAAACAAGAATCGCGTCTGTTGCATAAAGAAGAAACTCTGGACCGTAAAAGTGAAACCCTGGATAAAAAAGAAGAATCGTTGGAAAGAAGAGAGGAAACTCTCGCTGATAAACAACGACAGGTGGACGATAAAAACAGCAAAGTGGAGGAGATTTTATCTCAACAGCAGGAAGAATTAAATAGAATTTCCGGCTTAACCCGCGAAGAAGCGCAGGATATCATACGGCGCGACGTAGAGAAAGAGCTGCAGCATGACCTGGCCGTACTCGTCAAAGAGGAAACGGCCCGTGCGAAAGAGGAAGCGAATAAGAAGTCTAAGGAAATATTATCGCTTGCGATTCAGCGTTGTGCAGCAGACCATGTCGCAGAAACGACTGTATCCGTTGTAACCCTTCCTAATGATGAAATGAAGGGACGGATTATTGGCCGTGAGGGTCGTAATATCCGTGCTCTTGAAACACTTACAGGAATCGATCTTATCATTGACGATACACCTGAAGCGGTTATTTTATCCGGATTTGATCCAATTCGAAGAGAAATTGCCCGTACGGCATTAGATAAGCTCGTACAGGATGGACGTATTCATCCGGCCCGTATTGAAGAAACGGTGGAGAAGTCACGCCGTGAAATTGATGAAATGATCCGGGAATATGGAGAGCAGGCAACCTTTGAAATGGGTATTCATAATCTGCATCCGGATTTAATAAAGATTCTTGGGCGTCTGCGCTACCGTACCAGCTACGGACAAAACGTGCTCAAGCATTCCATGGAAGTGGCCCATTTAACGGCTATGATGGCCGCAGAGCTTGGAGAAGACGAGCATCTGGCACGGCGTGCCGGCCTGCTTCATGATATTGGTAAAGCCATTGATCATGAAGTGGAAGGAAGCCACGTGGAAATTGGCGTGGAGCTTGGTCAGAAATACCGGGAAAACAGCGTAGTGATTAACAGTATCGCTTCTCATCATGGTGATACGGAAGCGACTTCTGTTATTGCCACACTCGTAGCCGCAGCCGATGCACTGTCAGCAGCGCGTCCCGGCGCAAGGCGAGAGACGCTGGAAACGTATATCCGCCGTCTGGAAAAACTCGAGGAAATATCCGAGTCTTTTGAGGGCGTGGAGAAAACGTATGCCATTCAGGCCGGACGTGAAGTCCGCATCATGGTAAAACCAGATATTGTAGACGATGTGGTAGCCCACCGTCTGGCAAGGGATATAACGAAACGAATTGAAAATGAACTGGATTATCCGGGTCATATCCGGGTAACCGTTATCCGGGAAACTAGAGCAGTAGAGTATGCTAAGTAAAGCGGCGGCAGCGCCGCTTTATTTTTTTCGTTAAATCATAACCTGACAGTTTGAAAGAAAAGAGGACGACGATAATGAAAATATTATTTGTGGGAGATGTGGTCGGTTCCCCCGGCCGCAAAATGATTACGGAGTATCTGCCGAAGTTAAAGAAAAAATTTAAGCCCGCCGTAACGATCGTTAATGGAGAAAACGCCGCAGGCGGCCGCGGAATTACTGAAAAAATTTATAAAGGATTCCTGGAAAGCGGGGCGCAGGCTATTACGATGGGAAACCATACGTGGGACAATCGGGAAATCTTTGAATTTATTGCCAGCGCGCCGAATCTTGTCCGCCCTGCCAATCTGCCGGCGGGAGTGCCTGGCATTGGCTGCACCTACGTAAAAATAAACAAGCTTGAAGTAGCGGTTATAAATTTAATCGGACGTACCTTTATGCAGACAAGCGATGACCCTTTCCAAAAAGCAGAAGAATTGATTGAGGAAGCCAGAGAGAGAACGCCATTTGTTTTTGTTGATTTTCACGCGGAAGCAACGAGTGAAAAGCAGGCGATGGGCTGGACGCTTGACGGCCGGGCTACTGCTGTTGTGGGAACACATACCCATGTGCAGACCGCAGATGAACGAATTCTGCCGGGCGGTACAGCTTATTTAAGCGATGTAGGAATGACCGGGCCGCGGGACGGGATTCTTGGGATGGACCGGGAAAGCGTCCTGTATAAGTTTAAGACCGGGCTGCCGGCAAGGTTTGAAGTCGCGCAGGGACGGGAACAATTAAGTGCAGTCCTTATTGATGCAGATGATAAGACCGGACGTGCTGTTTCCATTAAACGTATTCAAATAGACGAGGATCATCCATTCTTCGAATAAAGCACAAGGGGGATTTACCTCCTCTATGTTAAATTGTCAAAATTATTTGATTTTAAAAAACAGTTTCCATAAAAAGGAGGATTCTTTCGTTCTTCTCTTGAATAGTATAACAACAATAGTCCAGGCTATAACCCATACAAGGAGGTACTATTAATGGAAGTATTAAAAGTATCAGCCAAATCGACCCCAAATTCTGTAGCAGGTGCCTTAGCCGGTGTTATTAGAGAAAAAGGAGCAGCCGAAATTCAGGCCATTGGGGCTGGAGCCATCAACCAGTCCGTCAAAGCAATCGCGATAGCACGTGGATTCGTTGCACCGAGCGGTATTGATTTAGTATGTGTCCCTGCTTTCACGGACATTGTGATAGACGGAGAAGAGCGGACTGCGATTAAACTTATAGTAGAACCCAGATAATGGAGAAGAACAGGGCGCAGGACGCCCTGTTTTTTTATGGGTCGGTCAAGCAGGGAGCCTTGATTTTTTCTGCCCCGGGCTCTATGATGGAAAGACGAGCAAACGCAGTAACGGAGCCGTATACAAAAGGCAGGCACCTGGAAATCAGGTGTCTTTTCTATGCCTGTTGTCATTTAAAGGAGGAAATTACACATGCAGCAGCTAAAAAAACAGCTACAGCGAATTGATAAAAAAGGTTATAAAGCCTATAACGATATAAAAGGGTCATACACGTTTGAAGGGTTTACGCTTAAAGTGGATCATGTGCAGGCCGATCCTTATGCGTCGCCTTCTAAAGTACGTGTAATCTTTTCCCAGCAGGACCTTGGTATTGGGAAAGAAGAACAGTCCACACCGTCCCGGCAGACGGCACTGATTGACTATTTCGCCGAACGCATGATGAAAGAGCTGCGCACCGGCCGGGATCAAGGAGGTATTCTGATCGATGGCCCCGGGCAGGAGGTACTGGACCGGACGGCCGTTAAAATCAGCGGTCGTGAGCTGGAGGTACGGCTTTCCGTGCACCTTCCGGCAAAAGGGCGCACCATTATGGGGAAGCAGGCAGAGGAACGATTAACCGGCCGCCTTCCTTCCGCTGTGAAAAAAGCGATCCAGCAGTATGAGAAGAGCGGCCTGCAGGATGCGCTGGAGCTTGCAGACGAACAGGATGATATCCGCCGTTACCTTGCTGATAATAAAGCTGTCAGCTTTATCGCCAATGGCTCGGTGCTTCCCCGGGAGAGCGGTATTAGCAGCCGCCCGATGAAAGCAGCTGAAGCCAGGACCTTTCAATCACCTGCCTCGCTGGAAGCAACGATTCCCCTTTCCCACAGCCGCCCGGTTTCGGGTATGCTATTAAAAGAGGGCGTTACGCTGATTACAGGTGGAGGCTACCACGGGAAAAGCACCCTGCTGGAAGCAGTGGAGAGCGGCGTATACAATCACCGCCGGGGAGACGGCAGGGAATATGTTATTACGGCAGCCGACGCAGCAAAAATCCGTGCAGAAGACGGACGCAGCGTCACCCATACGGATATTTCGATGTTTATTTCCAATCTGCCGAACAAAAAAAACACCTCTCAATTTACGACGGAAAACGCAAGCGGAAGCACGTCCCAGGCCGCAAATATTATGGAAAGCCTGGAAGCGGGGAGCCGCTGTCTGTTGATCGACGAAGATACGAGCGCCACAAACTTCATGATTCGGGACAGCCGTATGCAGGAGCTGGTGCAAAGCAGCAAGGAACCGATCACGCCATTCGTATCAAGAGTCGGTCCGTTATATAAAGAACACGGCATTTCTACTATACTAGTCGTTGGCGGAACGGGCGATTATTTCAGCAAAGCAGATACCGTTCTGATGATGGATGAATATATTCCATATGACGTAACAGAAAAAGCGCACCGCATCGCAGCGGAAGATCCACGGGAAGAACCTGCAGAGAGCGCTGCTCCGCTTCCCTCCGGACGGAAAATAAAGTGGGACAGCTTTGATGCCCGCCGCGGTAAAAAGACAAAAGCAGGAGCGAAAGGCCGCAGCACTATTTTATATGGTAAAGAAACAATCGATCTGTCCAGCGTGGAACAGATTGTAAATACGAGTCAGACGGAAGCGGCGGCGCGGATCATTCAGGCGCTGGAAAAGCATTTCGCTTCCCGGGCGGTCTCGTTTGAAGAAGCGTTTCGTTATATTAATGACGTGTACAAAGAAAAAGGGCTGGATGGATTTTCCATTCACGAAGGAGTACACCCCGGAGAAATGGCGGCCCCGCGCACGATCGAAATTGCAGCAGCTGTCAACCGCTACCGCAGGCTGCGTACAGAGTAGCCTGCCGTTCTATACAGGGCGGCGTTAATATACTACAATATATAAAGAAGAAAGCTATAAGCCTTCCTTGAAGGAACAGAAAGAAAGGAGAGGGCGTAATGAACGAAGAACAGAGAAAACAACAGCTGAATGAATCACCCTCATATAACCATGACAAGAAGGATAAACCTAAGAAAGACTACAGCACCTATTTTGACTTTTCGAGTGCTTCTATAGAAGAAAAAGAGGGGCGGCAGTACATGAAAATCGGCGGCCGCAGTATCCAGATTAATGAACAGCCCGATTTTAAAAAAGGGAAAAAGCGCGGCAAAGAGGAAGTCGAAGTCCAATATGGATTTAACGTTCCTGAAGAGCTACGCCGCCTGGGCCAGGGCAAGAAATATTTAATCCGGACCTACGGATGCCAGATGAATGTGCATGATACGGAAAATATGTCCGGTATTCTTGAAGAAATGGGCTTTACAGAAACGTCGGAAACGACAGAAGCAGACGTGATCTTTTTAAATACGTGCGCGATTCGTGAAAACGCAGAGAACAAAGTGTTTGGCGAGCTGGGCCATTTAAAGCCGCTCAAGCTGGAAAAGCCGGAGCTCATTATCGGAGTCTGCGGCTGTATGTCGCAGGAAGAGACCGTTGTGAACCGGATTCTGCAAAAGCATAACCACGTGGACCTTATATTCGGTACGCATAATATTCACCGGGTGCCGGAACTTCTTCAGGATGCAATTCTTGGAAAAGAAATGGTCGTTGAAGTGTGGTCCAAAGAAGGCGATGTAGTGGAAAATATGCCCCGCAAACGTGCTGGAAAAACCCAGGCATGGGTCAATATTATGTACGGCTGTGACAAGTTCTGTACATACTGTATTGTGCCTTATACAAGAGGTAAAGAGCGGAGCAGGATGCCCGAAGATATTATACATGAAGTCCGTGATCTGGCAAGACAGGGATATAAGGAGATTACGCTCCTCGGACAAAATGTAAATGCCTACGGCAAAGATCTGGGAGAAGGCTACCGTCTCGGACATTTAATGGATGATCTGCATAAAATTGATATCCCAAGAATCCGCTTTACGACAAGCCATCCCCGCGACTTTGATGACCACTTGATTGAAGTGCTTGCCAAAGGCGGAAACCTGGTCGAGCATATACATCTTCCCGTGCAGTCCGGAAGCAGTGAAGTGCTGAAGCTGATGGCACGTAAGTATACAAGAGAGCAGTACGTGGAGCTCGCCGGCAAAATTAAGGCAGCTATTCCGCACGCTTCGTTTACAACAGACATCATTGTGGGCTTTCCAAATGAGACGGACGCTCAGTTTGAAGAAACAATGTCGCTCGTAGAGGAAATGGATTATGACATTGCCTACACGTACATTTATTCACCAAGAGACAATACACCGGCTGCAAAAATGGAAGACAACGTGCCAATGGAAGTGAAAAAACAGCGGCTGGCCCGCTTAAATAAACTAGTCAACGATATTTCCGCCCGCCGCAACGCTGAGCTTGAAGGCCAGGTAGTTGAAGTATTAATTGAAGGTGTCAGCAAGAAAAATGAAAACGTCCTTTCCGGACGGACGAGAACGAATAAAATGGTCAATGTAGCTGCTCCGGAAAGCTGTATCGGCCAGGTAATCTATACGAAAATTACAGAAGCAAAAACCTGGTCCCTGAACGGGGAGCTTGTAGAAATGGCGGAGGTGTAATGATGGAACAGAATGCAACCAAAGCAGATGTACTCGCAAAAGCAAAAGAGCTTGGCTCGATGATTGCAGAAACCGAAGAAGTGGATTTTTTCAAACGGGCGGAAACCCAGATCAACAAAAATCTGCGGGTGCAGGAGCTGATTGGAAAAATTAAAGCGAAACAAAAAGAAGCAGTCAATCTCCAGCATTACCAAAAGCATGAGGCGCTGAAAGAAACAGAGCGCGAGATTGATGAACTGAACGCAGAAATTGAAAGCATTCCGCTCGTTGTGGAGTTCCAGCAGAGCCAGACAGAAGTAAACCATCTGCTCCAGCTGGTGTCCACGTCTATTTCCAATACGGTGACGGATAAAATTATTGAGTCAACGGGCGGCGATAAGCTGCAGGGAACGACCAACCATAATCCATTTATGAATATAACGAAAAAATAGCAGTATTTTATTATAGGCAGCAGGCGCAGCGGTAAAAAGCAGCGCCTGTTTTTTTACGGAAGGATCCTCCACGGCACGCAGTAGTTAATAGTCATTCCATCGACCGTCCCTTTTATAATTTCACAAACCATAATATTTTTATATTCAAAGATTCAACCCGTTTAGGGGAAGAAATCAGCTATGCTATAATAAAAAAATACAAAGCGATAGAAGAGCTGGAGGAATGATTTTTGTGACTCAGGAAACACCAATGATGCAGCAATATAAACGAATTAAAGCAGAATATACAGATGCATTTTTATTTTACCGGTTAGGTGACTTTTATGAATTATTTTTTGAAGACGCGGTTCAGGCTTCACAGGAACTGGAAATTACGCTCACTAAAAGAGGCAGCAAAGGCGACCACGATATACCTATGTGCGGCGTACCTCATCATTCAGCAGAAGGATATATCTCCACGCTGATTGAAAAAGGCTACAAAATTGCGATCTGCGAACAAGTGGAAGATCCAAAAACTGCCAAAGGAGTCGTGAAAAGAGAAGTTGTCAATTTAATTACACCCGGTACGGTTATGGAAGGCCGGGCCATTCATGAAAAAGAAAATAATTTTATTGCTGCTCATTATCAGAATGAAGACGGAAATGCAGGCTTTGTAAAAGCCGATTTAACGACCGGGGAAATATACGGAGCCTGGCTGGAGGCAGACCGGACCGCATGGGAACAGGAAGCGTCCAAAGCAAATGTAAAGGAGCTTATTCTGCAGGAAGCTCCAAAGGACGGCGAGTGGACAGCATTTCCAGGTACGTTCTCCATACAGCAGTCCACTGAGATTCCAGAAGAGTTTACTGTACTCTGTACACACATAAGCAGTACCCCGATTCTACGTGCGTTTGGCTTATTAAGCAGCTATTTGTCCCGTACGCAGAAACGCTCTCTTGACCACCTGCAGCCGATTCATCTCTATGAACCCCGCCAGAAAATGCAGCTGGACCGAAATTCGCGCAGGAATCTGGAATTGACTGAAACGATCAGGGATCATAAGAAAAAAGGGTCTCTGCTCTGGCTGATGGATCAGACGATGACAGCAATGGGTGCGCGCCGGGTAAAAAGCTGGATGGAAGAGCCTCTGCTGCAGGAAAAAGAAATAACGGACCGTCAGAGTATTGTGCAGTCTCTGCTTGATCATTTTTTCGAAAGGGGGGATCTGCGCGACCGGCTCAAATTTGTGTATGATTTGGAACGACTTGCGGGAAAGGCCGCCTTTGGCAATGTAAACGCCAGGGAGCTCGTGCAGATGCGGCGCACGCTTCAGGAACTGCCTGAAATCATTTCACTTCTAAAGCAGGTTGACAACCCTCTTCTGCAGACGTGGACCGATCCGTTGAATCAATTTCATGATCTGCTCGAGCTTTTAGAAGATGGTCTTGTGGAAGAACCGCCTGCCCTCATTACAGAAGGGGGTATGTTTCGCAAAGGTTTCCACAGCACCCTCGATGAATACAGGGAAGCGAGCACGAACGGCCGGCAGTGGATTTCCGAGCTGGAGCGCGACGAAAAGCAGGCGACTGGAATTAAATCGCTTAAAGTCGGGTTTAACCGTGTATTCGGATATTATATAGAGGTAACAAAAGCAAATATTCCTCTTCTTCCCGAAGGAAGATATGACCGTAAGCAGACGCTTACGAACGCCGAGCGTTTTACGACGCCGGAGCTGAAAGAAAAAGAAGCATTGATTCTCGGCGCCCAGGAAAAAAGCGTAGAGCTGGAACATACGCTCTTTTTAGAATTAAGAGAAAAAGTGAAAACATATCTGCGTCCCCTGCAGGAAGCAGCGCTGGTCATCAGTCAGGTTGATGTACTGCAGGGATTTGCGGAGCTGAGTGACCGGCAGGGCTATGTACGACCGAAAATGAGCAGCGATGGCAGCGTTCATATTAAAAACGGCAGACATCCCGTCGTGGAAAAAATAGTCGGTGCCGGAGAATACGTAGCAAACGACGTCCACATGGAACAGGGAAGGAACATGCTGCTTATTACCGGGCCGAATATGTCTGGTAAAAGTACGTTTATGAGACAGGCCGCTTTAATATCGATCATGTCCCAGACAGGCTGCTTCGTACCGGCAGAGGAGGCAGAGCTTCCTATTTTTGACCAGGTATTTACGAGGATTGGAGCAGCTGATGACCTGGCGTCCGGACAGAGTACTTTTATGGTGGAGATGCTCGAAACTAATTATGCACTCTCCCATGCTTCAAAGAACAGTCTGATTCTGCTCGATGAGATTGGGAGAGGAACGTCCACTTATGACGGCATGGCGCTTGCCCAGGCCATTATTGAATATATACATGAAAGCATCGGCGCTAAAACGATGTTTTCCACGCACTATCATGAGCTGACGACGATTGCCGACTCCCTGCCGCATCTTCAGAACGTGCACGTACGGGCGATTGAAGAGGAAGGTCAGATTGTCTTTCTGCATAAAGTGGAGGAAGGAAGCGCAGATGAAAGCTATGGCATTCATGTAGCAAAGCTGGCGGATCTGCCGGATCCCCTTTTAAGCAGGGCAGGAAAGCTGTTAAAACAGCTGGAACAAAAAGATAGCAAAAACGAAACGGCGGAACAGTCGTCCTTAAAAGAAGCGGCACCTGCTAAAGAGGAGCCGACCCAGCTCACCCTGTTTCAGGAAGAAGAACTGGCAGCAGCCGCAAAAACAAAGAACGGGAAACTTCATCCTATTTTGGATGACATTCGTAAGACAGATGTGCTGCATTTATCACCGATGGAGGCGCTTGAGAAGCTGTACCGGATGCAGCAGAGACTCCGCTGATGACGAAAGGAGAAAATAATGTCTAAAATTACGAAGCTCCCGGACGACTTATCCAACAAGATTGCAGCAGGGGAAGTGGTGGAGCGTCCAAGTTCAGTTGTTAAAGAATTAGTGGAAAATGCGATTGATGCGGGAAGCGGCAGAATTCAGGTGGATCTGGAAGAAGGGGGCCTGTCTTTAATACGTGTAGTTGATAACGGAAGCGGGATGGACCGGGAAGATGCCGATCTTGCTTTTTACCGGCATGCAACGAGTAAAATTGCCTCCGAGAAAGATTTGTTTGATATTCATACACTTGGGTTCCGGGGAGAGGCGCTGCCGAGTATTGCCGCTGTGTCCCAGCTGGAAATGGAAACCGGCAACGGCCGTGACGCGGGAACGCTTCTTCGCTACCAGGGAGGAAAAAGGATTACACTAACTTCGTCCAAAAGCCGGAAAGGAACGGAAATAAGCGTCCGTGATTT
>NZ_JALBWT010000012.1:0-158029 GCF_023845525.1 Sinobaca sp. H24 | reverse complement strand
GAGCATATTTATATGCTCAATCGAGGTCAAACTCTTTCATTAAATGAACAAGCGCATGCTGTGTTAACGAATTAGTGTGCAGATCCGTTGCCTGTTTAGCCTGTGCCATCATACGAATAATTTGATAAGGTCCTGCAATCCACCCTGTCCGCATAGCAGGTACAACCGTTTTTGAAAAGGTGCTGGTGTATACAACATATTCATTATTATCCATAGATGCAAGCGGAGGCACGGTATCTGCTTCATCAAATTTAATATCGCCGTAAGGGTCGTCTTCAAACACAATTACATGATGTTTTTTTGCCAGCTTTATCAGCTGCTTTCTACGTTCCAGCGACCACACTTTTCCTCCTGGGTTGGAATAAGTAGGCACGACATAAATACACTTAGGCTTCAGCCGGATGATTTTTTCTTCAAATCTTCTTCCAGCATACCATCATCATCTGATTCCACCGGTACAATATTCACCTCGTAGGATTGAAATACCTGCAGAGCTGCCAGATACGTAGGGTTTTCAGTCAATACGATGTCACGGGGATCAAACATAATCCTCGCAAACAAATCGATGGCCTGCTGGGAGCCGGACGTTACAAGAATATGCTCCGGTTCTCGCAAAATCTGCTTCTGCCTCATTCTCTCAGCCAGTTTTTCTTTAAGAGCCGGCACCCCCTCTGTTTCACCATATTGAAGCACTTTGTTGCTGGATGACAGCGCCTCGTCAAATGCCTGCCTTACTGCTTCTACCGGAAACAGCTTTTCATCCGGAAGGCCGCCTGCAAAGGAAATCACATCTCCTTTATTCACTACTTTTAATATGTCTCTAACAGCCGATGACTGCATATGGCGGACTCTTTTCGCAAAACCATACTTCATTTCTCTCTCCACCTCTGTATCTTTATATTAACTATTTGAAAAATCAGAATAAAATGATTCGTAAATTATATCATATCTCTTAAAATAGAGCACGAAATGATTTTTATAATTACAAAATATTACATAAATACTATTTTATTATTCTTTTAATTTTTATTGTAAATATAGTGTAGGGGTCCGGACGATTATAATGTCGTTATTTAGGGAACAAAATAGATATAAATGCCGTCTAATGATACAAGGAGTGATGGATATGGCAGGAGAGATGAAAGAGGTTATATGCGAACAGGCAATACTAGGGGAAAGCCCGGTATGGGACGAACAATCCCAGCTGTTTTACTGGGTGGATATCCTCGGTCAGTATATACATGAATACAGTCCGAAAACAAAGCGAACCAGATCCATAAAAATAAACCAGATGCCCGGCGCCGTCGCACCTTCCACTAAACCCGGAAAGCTGATAGGGGCATTGCAGCACGGCTTTTATTCGGTTGATTTTGACACTTCTCTTATAACACCTATTTTTGATCCGGAAGAACACAAACCTAACAACCGATTTAATGATGGAAAGTGTGATCCGGCAGGAAGATTCTGGGCAGGGACCATTTCTCTAACGAGAGAGCCCGAAGATGCTGCGCTGTACTGTCTGGATTCTGCAAATGGAGTGCAGAAAAAGTGGTCCCCGGTTACTACGTCTAACGGGCTGGCATGGAACAAAAACAAACAAGCTATGTATTATATAGATACACCCACTCAATCTATTACCCAGTTTGATTATTCTTTAGCAGACGGCTCTATTCATGATCCTAAAGCGATTATTGATTTTTCAGAAGAGCATGGAAAACCCGATGGAATGACAATCGATGCAGACGGCAATTTATGGATAGCTCACTTTGAAGGCGGACGTGTCAGCTGTTGGAATCCGGATACGGGAAAAAAGCAGGAAGAGCTGATTCTCCCGGCTTCTTTAATTACGTCCTGTACATTTGGCGGTGAAAACCTTACTGATCTGTATATCACCACGGCCCGGAATAAATTAACAGAAGACGAGCAGAAAAAGGAGCCGCTGGCAGGCTATGTATTCTCTTATTCTTTAGGCATAAAAGGATTGCCCGCGGATCATTTTATGAATGAAAATGGCAGTTAATTTGAACATCCGTTATTCATGCTCCAGCTTCAGCTGATGAACCGTTTGAATTAAAGCCATTTTGGAGGCATAGTCTTCAAACTCGAGAGCCACTCCATAAATGTATCCTTCCTCCGTTTTCCTTTGACGTTTAATGCTGCCATATACCTTGAACCATTTTTGCGTAATACGGAACATGAAGCATAAAAGAACCTCATCTGTTACTTGAAATCGAAGAGAAGAAAAGAATTGAAGTCCATTTCCTGAGACGTCTAGTATCTGAATAGAACCTTCTTTGCTTTTTACTTCCACCTGTTTGATTTTATGGACGAATATAGTGGCATCTAAGGGTTTTTCTGTGAAGTGAAAACGAACATTGCTTCTGCGATTGGACAAAACAGCCTCCTCTGGTTATTTTTCTTTTATTATACTCTTTGAGTGAACGGTCTGCTACGAAAAACAGGCAGGAAACCTATTAGGTTTCCTGCCTGTTACGTGCTTTTTTACAGCACTATTTTACTTTTGGTTCGTTAATGGCGTTTTTTTTTCCATAATTGCCTGCTTTGCTGTGATTAAAGCCAGTTTATATACATCTTTCGTGCTGCATCCGCGGGAAAGATCATTTACCGGTTTGTTTAGTCCCTGGAGAATCGGCCCGATCGCATCATATCCGCCTAAGCGCTGGGCAATCTTATAACCAAGGTTACCTGATTCGAGGCTTGGGAAAATAAACACGTTAGCTTCTCCCTGCAGCGGTGAATCCGGAGCCTTCTGGCGTCCTACTGCCGGCACAAAAGCCGCATCGAATTGGAATTCCCCATCAATTACAAGATCAGGACGGTCCTGCTGTGCTTTAACCGTTGCTTCTGAAACTTTTCTCGTTTCTATCGAAGAAGCAGATCCTTTGGTAGAAAAGCTGAGCATGGCAACTTTAGGATCGAGATCAAATGCTTTTGCCGTTTCTGCAGTCGCTATCGCAATTTCAGAGAGCTCTTCTGCATTCGGTGAAATATTAATTGCGCAGTCGGCAAATACAAATTTCTGGTCTTCTTTAACCATTATAAATACGCCGGATGTTCTTTGAATTCCCGGCTTTGTTTTAATAATCTGCAGGGCCGGACGAACTGTATCTCCGGTTGAATGTACTGCACCGCTCACAAGACCATCAGCATAATCAAGATAAACGAGCATTGTGCCGAAATAATTTGGGTTTTTGAGCTTTTCACGAGCGCTTTCTTCTGTTTCTTTACCTTTACGACGTTCAACAAAGGCCGTTACTAATTCCTCATAATGCTCGTACTGCACAGGATCAATAATTTTTACCTGGTCTAGTGACACATTAAGCTTCGCCGCTTTTTCTTTTACTTCTTCTTCAAGACCAACGATAATGGGCTTCAGCAGACCGTCCTTTGCAAGGTTAGCTGCTGCTTCTATAATACGATCGTCCTCTCCCTCTGGAAATACAATGGAAGGTTGATCTTTTTTTACTTGTTCTTTTATCTCTACGAAGAGATCGCTCACTAAAATTCCTCCTTTATTATTTAAACCGTTCAGGAAGTGTAGGGTAACTAAAGGCGTATCGGTTCGCTGCGATGAATTCATTCTGGTTTCATATCTCTACTTATTAGGATACTCTTATTCTGTCGAAAAATAAACGTAAATGCATAAAATAATCGTTGTTCTAATTTTCCGAATTAAGAAAACAAAATGAAAGCTTGACTTAAAAGCGTTTACAATATGAAGAACATTGCATATTACTGTATAAACTATTTTAAAATATTAAATAAACAAAACAGCCTTTGTATTCAACCTGCTCCCATCATGCTATACTATTTTCACCTTTTCACCCGTAAACCGCCTATGAAAGGAGAAAAACAATGAGCCCTAAACTGGGAATGGAAACAATTCGCCGGGAGCAGATTATTCAATCCGCAAAAACATGCATTTTAACGTATGGATTTGATCATTTTTCTATAAAAGATGTAGCCCGCACTGCCGACCTCAGCACCGGCGTTATTTATCATTATTTTAAAAACAAAAACGACCTTCTCGTTGAAGTGCTCAAAGAAGCGTTCGCGGTTTCCGAAAAAGATGTACGCAGCACGGTAGATGCCTACGATCAACCCGATGAGAAATTTCACGCCTATCTTCGGACGATCACGTCTCTTCCAGATTATAACCAGCCTTTTTACACCATATTATTAAACTATATGGCCCAGTCTCCCTATGATGATAAAATTAATGAAGTAGTTGGCCGTTTTCTTCGCAATCTCGTTTTGTATTTATCAACTATTCTCGAAGAAGCGGAACAGCAGCACCTCCTCCACCATCACTCTCCTTCGGCTCTTGCCCATTTGATTATTAATCAGGCCACCGGTACTGCTCTTAACGAACGCTATTTTTCTTCTGCAGTCGTTGATGCTAACCGACGCGCTTTTATTCAGTTATTCGAATCAATGGTTGCCACTCCAGCTTCATCATGAGTATAATAGCAGTATCTTATTTATAACGACCGTTCGAAATAAATAAAAAAGGAGAATGCGTAATGCCGTATCCTGCTCTGCTTTCCCCTGTATCTATTAACCAACTTGTCCTTCCTACCAGAGTGATGATGGGTTCCATGCATGTTGGATTGGAAGGGGAAGAAAACGGATTGGAAAAAATGAAAGCGTTTTATGTACGCCGCGCTAAAGAACATGTAGGTCTTATTGTAACCGGAGGAGCAGCTGTAACGCCGGAAGGAAGCGGCGGGGCTAACTTTATGAGCCTCTATCAGGAAACGGATATTAACCAGTGGACAGAGCTCACAGAAGCCGTACATGAAGCAGGTGGACGTATTGCCGTTCAGCTTTTTCATGCCGGGCGCTATGCATACAAAGCGCTCACTGGTCTGGATCCGGTTTCAGCCTCCCCTCTCCAGTCATCCATTAATCCCGATATACCCGCAGAGCTAGCAGAAGAAGATATCCAGCGTACCATTCAAGCCTTTTCTGAGGCTGCCGTACGCGCAAAGAAATCCGGTTTTGATGCGGTGGAAATTATGGGCTCCGAGGGCTATCTGCTTAATCAGTTTATGTCCCCATTGACCAACCAGCGGACGGATAATTGGGGAGGCTCCTTTGAAAAGCGCCTTCGCTTCCCTCTCGCTGTCGCCAAAGCAGTGCGTCGAGCGGTCGGACCCGATTATCCGGTCATTTTCCGTATGTCGGGCCTTGATTTAATGGAAGGAAGCACAACAGAAGAAGAAACCTTAATCTGGGCCGGAAAGCTTGAGGAAGCCGGCATGGACGCGCTGAATATCGGGATCGGCTGGCATGAATCGAGAACTCCTACCATTACAATGAAAGTACCGAGAAACTATTTCACGCCTGTCGCAGCCTCTATCAAAAAACAAGTATCCATTCCTGTGATTACTTCCAACCGCATTAATAACCCGGAAGATGCCGAATCAATTCTGCAGGAAGATATCGTTTCTATGGCCCGCCCTTTTTTAGCAGACCCGGAAATTATTACAAAAGCAAGAACGGCAGGCCTGAAGAAATTAACACATGCATTGCCTGCAATCAGGCATGCCTGGACCACGTTTTTGAAAATAAATCCGCTTCCTGTATGGTCAACCCCGAAGCAGGACGAGAGCTGACCTTCATTATTAATAAAACGACCGCACCTAAGAACATCTTAATTATTGGGGCCGGACCAGCCGGATTGGAAGCAGCAAGAGTTGCTGCCACAAAAGGTCATCATGTGACGCTTGCCGATGAAAAAGAAGAAATCGGCGGACAGCTTCTTTATGCCAGAACCGTGCCGGGTAAATCCGAATTCAATGAAACACTCCGCTACTATTCTGTGCAGCTAAAAAAACTCGGCGTGTCTATTCAGCTTGGCACCGCTGTCTCTGCAGAACATCCGCTTGTGCAGGAGGCGGATGATATCATTCTCGCATCCGGGATTCTTCCCCGGCAGCCTGATATCAAAGGAATGGAAACGCACACCGTTTTTTCCTACCGGGATGTGTTTGAGGGAAATGCTCAACTGCATGGAAAAATTGTCATGATAGGCGGCGGCGGGATTGCCTGCGATTTAGCCTTAGTGCTTTATAAAAAAGGGTATACAGATATTACGCTGCTGCAGCGGGGCCGTAAGTTTGCTAAAGGTCTTGGTAAAACGACGCGATGGATTACGCTGGGCGAACTGCGCCGTAATAATATACGAATGATCGGCGAAGTGACGTATAAAGAAGTTACGCCTGCGGGAGTCGTGGTTGAACATGAACAGCAGGAAATACTCGAAAAGGCCGATACCATTATTACAGCAAGCGGCCAGCTGCCTAACCAAATGCTGGCTTCTGAACTAATGGAACAAGGAAAACGAGTACATGTGATCGGCGGCGCTAAACATGCTGTCGGACTTGATGCCAAGTTTGCTATCCTAAATGGCGCAGAAACAGCGAATGCTCTGTAATTACTTTTAAAGGAGGGTTTCACGTGAAACAATATCTTATATGAGGTAAAGGATCAAATAGCCTTGATTACCCTGAACCGCCCTGAAGTAAAAAATGCTTTAAATACAGAAATGCACGAAGAGCTCTACGACTGTTTTCAGGAAGCGGCCGGTGACAGCACAGTTAAAGTTGTGATCCTCCAGGGGTCCGGGGATGCTTTCTGCGCGGGGGCCGACTTAAAAAGTGTTTCGTCGGACAGCGCGGAAAGCTTCGATTACGGCGACTATCTGCAGTTTACCTATAACCGGCTCGTTCTATTTATAGACAGTATCACTAAGCCGGTCATTGCCTATTTAAACGGCGTAACAGTTGGTGCGGGTTTAAGTATTGCATTGGCCTGCGACTATAGGATTGCTGACAGCCGGGCCAAGTTAGCGCTCAGCTTTTTAAAAATAGGCCTTGTCCCCGACGCAGGAGCTTCCTACTTCCTCCCCCGTCTTGTCGGTTTAGGAAAGGCGATGGAACTTACGCTCGGTCAGACCATATCGGCAGAAGAAGCTTTCCGGATTAACCTGATCACCGCTATTGGAAACCCGGAAGAATATGCTCATAAATTAGCCGCTATTCCCCCTGCTGCCTATGGTCTGGCCAAGCAGAACATGAAGCAGGGATTTGAACACAGTCTCTCAGAAGTTCTTGAGATGGAAGTAACGGCCCAGAGAGAAGCCGGACAGAGCCAGGAACATAAGGACGCCCTTCTTCGTTTCTTGAAAAAGTAGATTGGTTCCCGCTTTTGAAGACCTGTGAACCTATGGTATAGTAGACATCGTGAGCAGGTTTTAGATAAAGGAGTGAACCATATATGAGTGAAGCATCCCAAACGCTCGACGGCTGGTTTTGTCTGCATGATCTCCGCAGGATCAACTGGACCGAGTGGAAGAAGCTGTCCGGCGAAGAGCGCCACAGCATTGTAAATGAATTTATTCGTATGCTTGAGGACTGGCAGCAGGTCGAAGACAACGGTGGCGGAAGTCATGCCGTTTATACGATTGTCGGCCAAAAAGCGGACTTGATTTTCATGCTTCTGCGTCCGACGATGAATGATCTAAATGATATTGAAAATGCCTTCAACAAGACTGGCTGATTATACGATCCCTTCCTATTCTTATGTATCCGTAGTAGAACTGGGAAACTATATGCCGCCTAAAGACGGTGGGGACCCGCTGGAGAATCCGGAACTCCGCAGCCGTATTTATCCTGTGCTTCCTAAATGGAATCACATCTGCTTTTATCCAATGGATAAAAAGCGTGAAGGTGATGACAACTGGTATTCCCTTCCTATTAAAGAGCGCCGGGAGTTAATGCGTGCCCACGGTATGACGGGGAGAAAGTATGCCGGAAAGGTCAAGCAGATCATTACAGGCTCCGCGGGTCTGGATGATTGGGAATGGAGTGTTACTCTATTCGCCCACGAAGCCCTTCAATTTAAGAAAATCATTTATGAAATGAGATTTGATGAAGTGTCCGCCCGCTATGGCAAATTCGGACCTTTCTATGTGGGAAACCTGCTGGAACCAGATAAAGCAGAATCCTTCTTTCACATCTAAACAGCTAACGTAACACAGCATCCGGAACAATTCCGGATGCTTTTTTTGTGTTTAACTTTCTATGATTAAGGAAATACATGTCAAACGGACTTACTAATACTATCTGTAATTACTTTTCATCATATATTGCATGTACAGACCTAAAAAGGAATTTTTTTAATAAAACAGGTAAAAATACTTGAAAGTCAAAGAAGGTCAGTATATAATAAAATCATAAGATCAAAGATAGTCAAAGTCAAAGCAACTTCTTTGATTTTTTCAAGTAACACTACTACACTTATTAATTATTAAGATGCATTATCTTTTCTATTAAAAGATAAAAGGAGGTTCACTACTATGAGATGTGAACATTGTGAACAACGAGAAGCCCGTATTGAATTAAATATGAATATAAATGGACACCAGCAGAAAATGAACCTATGTGACGTATGCTACCGCGAAATCCGCCAGGAAATGAAGCAGCCTTCCAGTGGATTTGGCAATCAGCCGGGGCAGTCCCCATTTGATCAGTTTTTTCAAAACATGATGAATTCCCAGGCAGGAAGCCAGCAGCCTTCTGCCGGCAAAGGCGGCGGAAACAAAGGCGGCGGCGGTCTGCTTGATGATCTAGGAAAAAATCTATCAGACGCTGCACGCGCCGGTATGATTGATCCTGTTATCGGCCGTCATAAAGAGGTAGATCGAGTGATTGAAACCTTGAACCGCCGCAACAAAAACAACCCGGTTCTTATTGGTGAGCCCGGCGTTGGTAAGACAGCTATTGCAGAAGGACTTGCTTTAAAGATTTTGGAAAGCGACGTGCCAAACAAGCTGAAAAACAAGAAAATATATCTGCTCGACGTATCCTCCCTCGTCGCTAATACCGGCGTACGTGGTCAATTCGAAGAGCGTATGAAACAGCTGCTGCAGGAACTGCAGGATAGACAGGATGTTATTGTATTTATTGACGAGATCCATCAAATTGTTGGCGCTGGATCTGCCGAAGGCTCCTCTGATGCTGGTAACATTATGAAGCCCGCATTGGCCAGAGGCGAGGTACAGATTATTGGTGCTACTACACTGGCTGAGTATAGAAAAATCGAAAAAGATGCCGCTCTCGAGCGCCGTTTCCAGCCTGTGATGGTCAATGAACCAAACAGCACGGATGCCGTTGCGATTCTTAACGGCCTGAAGCCGAATTACGAAGCCTACCATCAGGTCTCGTATACAGAAGACGCAATCGACGCGTGTGTAGCTCTTTCCAGCCGTTATATTCAGGATAGGTTTCTTCCGGATAAAGCCATTGATCTGATGGACGAGGCCGGATCTAAGATTAACCTGCTCCACAGCAGTGATGATGAACTTGAAATTCAAAGCCGTCTGAACAGATTGCAGCAGAAAAAGAAAAAGCAACCCAGCAGGAAAATTACGAAAAAGCAGCACAGCTCCGCGATGAAGAAACCCGCTTAACCGAACAGCGTGATAAAGCGGCAGCTGGAGAATCCGTCAGCCAAAATAAAGCAGAAGTAACGGTAGACGTGATCCAGCAGATTATCGAAAACAAAACAGGCATTCCTGTCCGTCGTCTACAAAAACGAACAACAGAAAATGAAAGACCTGCCGGAACGTTTGAATGCTGATGTTATCGGTCAGGAAACGCTGTGCAGAAAGTAGCAAGAGCCATTCGCAGAAACCGGGCCGGACTGCGCCGCGGCAGCCGTCCTATCGGATCCTTCCTATTTGTCGGTCCTACAGGCGTAGGTAAAACGGAACTGTCCAAGTCTTTGGCCAAAGAAATGTTCGGAGATAAAGAAGCAATGATCCGGCTTGATATGAGTGAGTATATGGAAAAGCACTCCGTATCGAAGCTTGTCGGTTCTCCTCCAGGCTATGTAGGCCATGAAGATGCCGGTCAGCTTACGGAAAAAGTACGCCACAAGCCTTACAGCATCATTCTCCTGGACGAAATTGAAAAGGCGCATCCTGATGTGCAGCACATGTTTCTGCAGATCATGGAAGATGGACGCCTGACGGACAGCCAGGGACGTACGGTAAGCTTTAAAGATACAGTAATCATTATGACATCCAATGCAGGAACCGGACTGAAAAAAGTCAGCGTTGGATTCGGCAGCCAGGATGACGAAGAGCCAAAGGTCACAGAATCGCTTAAAAACACCTTTAAGCCCGAATTTCTTAACCGTTTTGACAGTATCGTTAAGTTCGGCGAACTGAAACGGGAAGACTTGATTACTATCGTTGACATTATGCTCTCTGAAATCGTAGAAGCTGCACAAGAACAAGACATGAAGGTAGAAGTGTCCGATGAAGCAAAAGCAAAGCTTGCTGATCTGGGCTACGATCCAGCCTTTGGTGCCAGACCTCTCCGCCGCGTTATCGCAGAGCAGGTCGAAGACGGCATTGCGGATCTCATGCTTGATGAAGACAAATTAGAGCATATTACCGTCAGCTTAGTTAATGATAAAATTAGCGTAACCAATAACGCCCGCGTCTCCTCTCAACAAAATTAATATCCAAAAAAGCCGAAGGCCCTGTACAAAGGGTCTTCGGCTTTTACATATGTTTTATTTGAACCAGCCTTTTTCTTTAAAGTAAGAGATAGCTTCAATCCGGTTACTGACGCCAAGCTTGTCAAAAATAATCGATATATAGTTTCTAACCGTACCGTTTGTGATAAACAGCTCACTGGCAATTTCTTTTGTATTTTTGCCATCTGCAATCAGCTCGATCACCTGCTTTTCCCGGTCTGTCAACGGATTCTCGTTTTGAAAAACCATATCAACGAGCTCCGGCGCGTAGACACGTCGTCCTTTCATAATAACCCGGATTGAATCGGCCAGCTCTTCACTCGGGCTGTCTTTCAATAGATAGCCGCCTACTTCTGCCTTTCGGGCTCTTTCAAAATAGCCGGGTCTGGCAAATGTTGTTAGTATGATAATTTTACATGGATGGTCTTTCAACTCTTCTGCTGCATCGAGACCGCTTTTTACTGGCATTTCAATATCCATAACACAAATATCAGGGGCATGCTGATTGACGAGCGTAACTGCCTCCTGGCCGTTTTTGGCTTTGCCGATAACTGTCATATCCTCTTCCAGATCCAAAATAGAGCCAAGTGCTCCTAGAAGCATTCCCTGATCCTCTGCAATTACTATCTTTATCATGCCATCCCCTCCTGTTTTCTTTGTGTGATAACAGTAGGTACCCGAATATAGAGCTCTGTTCCTTCTTTCGATAACATCGTCAGACTGCCGTTTACAAACTCCAGCCTCTCCTCCATTCCGTGGAGGCCGTTTTCTTTGTAGGATCTATTTTCCCTTCTATACCAGTCCCATTGTCTTTCACACGAATGCTCAGTTCATCCCCTGATTCCCGAAGTTCTACCAGGCAGGTTGTTGCTTTACTGTGTTTTACGATATTCGTCACCGCTTCTTTTAAGCACATGCTGAGCACATTTTCCACAAGCGGCGGTGTTTTTTCAAGCACCGTTTCATCTTTAATAGTAAATTCCACTTCAGCCGCTTTTAAAACCTGTTCAATGCGGATTAATTCATCTTTCAGCTTTGTTCCCCGCATATCTGATACCATTTCCCTGACTTCTTTTAGAGCAGTCCGTGATGTCTGACTGATGTCACTGATTTCCCGTTTGGCTGCTTCCGGATTGGCATCAATCAGCTTCCCGGCAGATCGATCTTTAAGCTACAAGCGAGAGTTTCTGAAGTTCAATGAGATCTCTTGCAATCCGCTGACGCTCCTCCATGACAACCATTTGAGAAATTACGGTTGGCATCTTCAAGCTGCCCTTCCAGCTTTTCCCGTTTTTTCGGTTGAATGTATTAAATGGCAGCAGGATAATACCAAGACGCTGATCACGATAAAAGGAAACTGGGAAAGAAATAATTCATTTTCCATAAAAAACATAATATTAATCGTCACAATAGTAGTTAACAAATGAATACCGTACAAAATATAAATGTTTTTATGCTTCACATTTCCTATAAAAAAAGCAAGGAAAAGAGAAAATAAACGTAGCCGTAAAAAAGAGTATAATGACGCTGATGCGATCGCGACCCCTACCCAAAAATAAACAAGCCAGAGATGACAAGAAGGTCAAGCGGTACGCAACGAAAAATAATAGTATAAAATCACGCCCAGAATATATCAGGAAACGGCGGACGAAAAATAAAATAAACGGAGCAGAAAGAATATCCACACATACGTGCTGAGCCATGTGTTTTTCGGAAAAATTTGATACCAGTTATTCATAGCGGTCTCCTTAAAGGCTTGGTGTCTTTGTTTTCTTGTATTTCCTACTGTAAGTATATCAGACAATTCGCTTATATTCCTTCTAGCACTGTTCTTATGTTCTATGTGTCATAATCTCTGCATTTCTATAAAAAGCCATTCCCGTTTTGTTAGGAATGGCTTCATATGGTGTTACTTTTCCTGAAAGCTCGCTTTTGCCTATCCAATATTGCGTTTTCTTTTAATGTCGCTTTCTTATTTCCCGAAAGCCTACAACGTTTTATTCTTTTCGTCATAGAGACGGAAACGAATAGATTTCAAACTAGAACCAAGCGTAATTGTTGTAGCCTGTTGTAAAGGATTCATGAGCCTGCTCAAGGTTATAGTTTGGTACGCGCGGGCTGAGATGGTGTACATGGTGGTAGCCGATGTTTCCACTTGCCCACTGCAGCACCTTTGGAAGCTTGTAATACGAACTGCCATCTACTGCTGCTTTAAAAAATCCCATTCGCTTTCTTCTTCGAAATACGAATCTTCGAATTGATGCTACATAGAAAAGCCAAATGCCAAGAGAACCGGAAACAAACAAGATTGGTCCCTGAACGAGCAGGAATGCCTGCATCCGATGACGCAATCAATACACCGTAAATAAACAATAGAGCATTAATAATATACGTGTTCATACGCTCTTTGCGTCTTGGACCTTTACGGTTGAAACGGTTTGTAATAAGAAAAAGATAAAATGGTCCGAGACCGAATAAACCAGCGGGTTACGGTACAAGCGGTAGGAGAATTTTTCAAATGTGACGCTTCTTTGTATTCTTCTACGGTCATCACCCAAATATCGCCGACGCCCCGTTTATCTAAGTTACTGCTTGTTGCATGGTGAATGGAATGCTCTTTTTCCATTTTTCAAAAGGAAACAACGTAATAATTCCAGTTATTGTACCTAGAATAGAGTTGGCTTTTTTGCTTTTAAAGAACGATTGGTGGCAGCAGTCGTGAAAGATAATAAATGTTCTTACGACGAAGCCGGACGCCATAATGGATAAGGGAAGGCTGAGCCAGATAGAAATCGATAAACTTTGATAGGCCAGAAACCATAAGGTAAGGAATGGAATAATCGTATTCACAAGCTGTTTGATGCTTTTTGCCTGATCTGATTTTTCAAACGGTGCTACCGTTTTTCGTAATTGAGCCTGTTTAGCTTTACTCATATATAATCTCTCCCATTTCTATAGGCGTGTGTGTTTATTGTTTATACCCTTATCATATAGGGAAGTGTATTAAGTTATAAGTCATGAAAGTCAATTGCTCATATGACAGTTGTCATATACTTTTTTCCTGTTAACTTCCATTCTATAGAATACATTCTTTTGTTCATCTGCCATAAAACCTTCATTTGTTCTTCAGGAACATGCTGTGCTATGCTTTTAAACAGATAATACAGAAAGGAGCACATGAACATATGCGTTCTATGCTTAAACCTCTGCGTCTCACTGGAATTATTGAAGGAATCTCATTTATTGCCCTGCTGTTTTTAGCTATGCCTCTTAAATATATGGCCGGTATGGATATGGCGGTTACTATTGTAGGAGCAGCCCACGGCGGTCTCTTTACTATTTATATTGCCCTGGTTCTTGTCGTATGGGTACAGCGACGCTGGTCGTTTCTGCGCGCCTTGGTTGCCATGGTCGTCTCGGTGATACCATTTGGTCCGTTTGTTTTTGAAAAGAGTCTGAGACGGGAAGAAGAAACAGGCATAACGCCGCTTACTTTCGGACAGTAATAAAGAAACATGAAAAGCCTGTCCGTTTTTGATGCGGAACAGGCTTTTCTGCCGTTTAAAGGTAGTTATCGTATTTTTTCGATAAACATGATATAACAGATACAGATTGTTTTTTGAAAATGCAATTAAAGGAGTACATAAGATGATTGAATGGAAAAATCTGCTGCGCGGCTTTATTATGGGCACGAGCGACGTCATCCCCGGGGTAAGCGGAGGCACCATGGCGCTGATACTTGGTATCTATGCACGGTTGATTGACGGTATTAACAAATTAACGACAAAAGATGGAAAAGCCAGCTCGGTTTCTTTATTCCTCTTGGTATCGGGATGGGTACAGCGATCCTTGCGCTGAGCAATGTGATTGAATTTCTTCTGGCCGATTATCCCGAGCCTACCTTCTCTCTTTTTATCGGTTTAATTTTAGGTACGATTCCTTTTCTTATGAGGGAAGCTGACTACCGCCGGGCTTTCACAGCCAGACACTATACTATTTTAGCTGTGGCCGCTGCGATTGTTATCGCATCAGGCTTTTTCCAGGACGATACCGGACAGATTATGACCTCCATTGGGCTTGGCGGCTATGTATTTTTATTCTTTGCAGGATGGCTGGCAAGTTCTGCCATGCTGCTGCCTGGAGTGAGTGGTTCGTTTGTTCTTCTCATTATTGGTGCTTACCCTACGGTCATTGCTGCTGTCTCTTCTTTGAACTTTCTTGTTATCATCGTGGTCGGCCTGGGTATTGTAGTTGGTATTCTTATTATGAGTAAATTCATTCACTTCCTGCTTCGTAATCATTCGGTTGGCACGTACGCTACGATGATCGGTCTTCTTATTGGTTCGCTATTCGTCGTTTTTCCAGGTATTCCGGGAAGCATCGGACTCTTTTTCGCAAGTGTTGTCATGTTTCTTCTTGGACTCGGCCTGGCTATAATCTTAGGTCAGATTAATAACAGCAAAATATAACACAAAAAGAAACACCCGGCACTTCAGGACGCTTATAACAGCGCATCCTTGAAGATCGGGTGTTTCTTTTTATAGAGAAAAAATTTATTCAGAAACGGATACGAGATCTGCCTGAATAATGTAACGGTCTGGAGCATTACCCAAATAGTCCAGTGGATAGCAGGTGGTCAATGTCAGCGTTGGACTCTCTTTATCAACAATGACCGTCCGATCGTCTTTATCTGTAATCCACGTTTCTGATATTTCATACTCATATCGTTTGCCTTCGTATTCCAGAGTCAGCATATCCCCGGTTTCGAGTTCCCCCAATTCCGTAAACACGGTATCTCTATGTCCGCTCAGTACCGTATGACGTTTTTGATCCGGAGTCGTCGTCCATTCGCTCACATACATTCCCACGCCCTGCTTTAACGTGGCATCATCTGCTCCCCAGAACGTTTGATACGCATTTTCAATTCTAGGAATCTCCAGACGGGCCATTTCTTCCCCCTGCTCGTAACCGGTCACTTCATCGCTCATGACAGGCACGGTTTCCTCTTCTGCAGCATCCGTACTATCTGATTCTTCTATAGGCACTTCCTCCGCCTCTGCCTTATTGGTTTCAGCAGGAGCTTCAGTTTCGCTTTCTTCTATTGAAATGGTTTCCATCGATTGGCTCCCCTGCCACCATTGATAACCAAAGTAACCAGCCACGGCCAGACCCGTGCACATAATTAGTATATAGAGTTTTTCCATGTGGGCCTCCCTCTTTTATGTATGCTCCCCATTATACGGTAAGATCCGATATTCTTCCAGAATGAGTAAATCAATGAAACCCTTATGGAATTCTCATCCTTTTCTCATAAAGCATTCAGTGTTCTTTCATTTTAGGCCTTTATGATAAGGGTAACAAATCAAACAAGGAGGCAATACAAAATGAAAAAATTTATGATTGCAAGTGCATGTGTAGTAGGTCTTGGAGGAGCTGCAGTTGGAATGAATCAATTTTCCGCTTCTGCCGATAATGATGAAGTGGTGGGCGGTGTCTCGCAGGAACAGGAACAGACAGAAAATCAGGAAGAGCATAATACTAACAGCGGACTTCTATCTGTAGAAGAAATCAGCGAGATTGCTAAACAGGATTATCCGGGCAAAGTAGTCGATATCGACCTGGAATCGGATGATGGCGTGAAGAAATATGATTTGGATATTATTGGGGAGGAGTATAAGTAAAGTAGAATACAATGCGGAAACGGGAGAATTCATCAAAGAGGATGACAAGGAATCTGTAAGCACGTCTAAACAAGATGCAAAAAACAACCTGCTGTCAGCAGAGGAAATCAGTGAAATCGCTAAGCAGGATTATCCAGGTACTGTAACAGATGTAGATCTCGATTCTGATGACGGTGTGTATAAATATGATATTGATATCACAGGCAGCGAGTTCGAATACGAGCTGGAATATAATGCAGAAACAGGGGAATTCATCAAAGAAGACGATAAAGAAAGAATAAGCGGCTCTGGAAACAAGCAGACTAATGATAGTGATGCTGCTTCGAATAGAGACAATGACGACGATGATGACCAGGAGCGCGAATCTGCTTCTTCCACCAACGGCCTGGCTGTAAGCATGGATGATGCAAAAACCATCGCTGTGAAGGAAGTTGGCAGCGGAGCTTCCGTTAAAGAAATTGAACTCGATGATGACGATGGCAGAATGCACTATGAAATGGAGCTTTACGACAATAACAACAACGAAGTTGATGTGGATGTTGATGCAGAAACCGGCGATGTGATGAAAGTCGACTACGACGATTAATAAATAGTCCGCTCATATATGAATCAAAAGAAATCCCTTCCGGACTGCCGGAAGGGATTTTAAACGATGTAGTATGTTTCATTTCCTATGTACCGTTTCTTTTTATTTATGTAAAATAAAGGAAAAAGGAGGTCACTATGAGAAAAAAATGGAATTATACTATCATCCTATGTATCATTCTTGTTTTAAGCAGCTGCCAAACAAAAATTCCGGTAATCGCCGGAGAAAAGATTCAACAAGTACAAGTTTCTCCCTCGAAAGGGCTGGGCGGAATAAACGAAAAAGTAACACGGAATTATAAAGAAGATAAAGATCTTCTTCTATTTCAACAGGTAATGGATCAAGCAGAATTATCCAATATTAAAATGAACGATTCAGATTATGACCTAGTGATTTATTTATCCGACGAAGATACAAGATTAATGCAGGCGGAAGAGCAGCCGGATGGAAGGTTTGCTGTAATACTGATCGGTCATGAGAATAAGGTGTATTTGGCTGATAGAGCTACCTCTATTCGGCTTCAAGAACTCCTTAATTAATTACTTCATATAAAGTAACCTCAGTGTGGAACCTTTCTTTTTATACATAAAAAAACAAAGCCATGAATCCACGGCTTTGTTTTTTGGTACTATTAGCTGCGTGCAAACCTGCGGCGGAAGAATAGCATGCCTCCGGCTGCTGCGGCCGCTAGTGCTCCTGCAGCAGCATAGAATGGATTGTTTGTTGCTGTGTCAGGAAGCGCTCCGCCTTCTTCCATCTCTTCTTCTACCAGTGCGTCCATTGGTACTGCACTGTTCACTACATCTTCAGGCACAACGATTTCATCTACACCGTTAAAGTTGAATACGGACATATCCAGATTCTGCACAATATTAATGCTTTCCTCTTCAATAGATAGATCCATGTCCATATTCATTGTTGTTTCTGTCATATAGTGTGTTTCTTTGTCTATCGTCATGACATACTCAAGATCGTTTACTGTGATATCTTCAAAAATGGCGGCTGCCATCATACCGGTATCTTCTTCAGGCATAAGGGAAGTGAGCATTTCCTCAGCAGATTCCATCAGCTCGTCTCCTTCTCCTTCATAAGTAAGGATGTAACTGTCTCCTGCGTCCTCCACGGACATGTCTTCTCCAAGAGCGGCCGTTTGTTCCATTTGTGCTCCGCTTTGAGACATTGCCATTAGTTCGTTAATATCCCCTGTAAATGAATCATCCAGCTTAATCCAGCTTCCATCTACATCCTGCTGATAAAAGCCGTCTTCTGTCCAATAAGAATCAAGCGTTGTGTCTGCTTCCCCTTCCATTGAAGTAGTTGCTGTCTGCTTCATGGAGAAAGGATTCATTACTACATCTTCTGTAGAATGTGTGGTCGTCGTAACGAACCGCCTTCCATCATTGGATCAGTAACCGTCTGTTCCATCATCGTTTCACTCGAATAGCTTTCCAGCTCCATCATCGCTTTGTTCGATTCTTCCAGAATAGAAACCGCATCAGGAGTTTCCTCTGCAAAAGCCTGGGATGGAACAGCTACTGCTGTTGCTGCTGCCAGCGTAAGTACTGCTGATTTCTTTTTCATTTGTTAATCTCCCCTTATTTGATTGTTTGTATGTAGGTTCTGGGATGCGTACTTATTTCCAGATAAAATAAGCAAGTACTTTTTTAATGCCCTTAATTCCCATTTCTAAAACTTCTTTTCCTTAATTTGTTAAAAAAATCCTCCAGAAGTTAACTGGAGGATAGTCTTAATGCGCTTCTTCTTTTGCAGGAGGAAGAGATGTCGTTACTTGAGTACCAGCGATAAAATCATGAATCGCCCGCTTATCTTCGCGTATCGCTACCATAAATATGGATACGATAACGCCTATGCCTAATGTGAGAAGATAAACGATACCGCTTACTATCACTCTCATCAGCATAGCACCAATCCCTACATTGCTTCCGTCTTTCTTCACAATACGAATGCCCAATGCTTTTTTACCGACCGTGTAACCGGACCAAAGTACCGGCAGAGCTAAACTGTAGAGAAGACTGATGCTGTTATTAGCGAAGTCGACTCCTATGCTCCATCCTTCATCAGGAGAAGAAGAAGTTTCTGCTCCAAAAATGGTAACAACAATAAGTCCAATAATAAGACCGGCAATACCGACAATAAACCCATCAATAATGTTGGCTGCAAGTCTTCTCCAAAAACCACCCGGCTGTCCTGACATGCTTATTACCCCTGATTTCCTTTTTATTCCTTCAATCTACTATAATAGAATAACATTACTTATGACTTGTTTTCCAACTTTTTTGTAAGAGGGTACTCCCCTATACTTTGCACAATTAAGGAAAGAACAATGGCTGCAAAGCTTAGAGAAATAATTATATCAGCCTGGCTGCCTGCCGCAGCTTCAATACTCAGCAGCAGCGCCACAGACATTGTTCCCTTCATGCCGGACCAAGTAATAATGGATACCGACGGCCAGCTGAACCGGGATGAATAGCCAAAGATATTATGAAGCATTCCTCCAACTACAACAAAACGCACTAAAAGAGAAAATATGAATAAAATGGCTGCAAATATCCATTGATCAAATATAAGATACTCTGCGGCTTGAATGCCTATAAGAAGAAAAATTAATGATAAAATGACTGGTTCCACCACTTCCAAAAACCATCCAAATAGGACCGAAGACTTTCTTCGTTCTCATTGTACTAAAGGTTCCGGAAAGAAAAATTTCCTGCTGAGACGACGGCAAGTACACCAGATACCCCTGCTGCTTCTGCTATATAAAAACTTCCATACGCTAGAATTAGACTCAGCATTACCTGATAGGTATGATTATGCATCCAGTGCACCGCTTTGCTGACCAGCCATCCTGCCAGTAATTCCCAAAACGATGCCCCCTGCCGAAACGAGTAAAAACTCACCGGCAAAGGAGCCAATGGAAAACGTTTCTCCACTAACGAACATTGCTGAAATAATAGTGAAAATCACGATGCTCGTTCCGTCATTTATCATTGATTCTCCTTCTACGATCGTTGATACATTGGGGTCATCTGACGTTTTTTCTAAAATGGCGGTAACAGAAACAGGATCAGTAGGAGCCAAAATCGATGCGATGAGAAATGCAGCTACCAGCGAAAGTTCCACAAAGGCAGGTGCAGTGAAATATATAACCAGTCCGAATATCGCAATCGTTGCCATTAATCCAATAGTCCCCAGCATCGTAATAGTTATTGCATTCTTCTTTAAGCTTTTAATCGGAAACTTGTAAGCAGAAGTAAACAATAAGGCCGGAAGAAAAAATAAATATAATATCTTTTGTTAAATACAGCGGCTCAAAATAAGGTAAAAAAGACAATCCAAGGCCAATGATCAGCAGAACCATTGGTACCGGAAAAAAGGCACTCTTTTTATCAAGAGTAAACACAACAAAGCCTATAAAAATAAGTATAAGAATATGATGGGTGTATTCAGTCACTTTTTCCCCTTTCTTCCTGCCAGCACTCCTTTCCTATCTACCCGATTATCTAAAAAACAAAAAAGCTGCCTCTTTAAAGAGACAGCTTATCTATCAATCAGCAAATACGTGCTTACCGATAGATAGTCTTGGCGTTTCTTGTAAAAATCCAGGAAGATGTAGCATCAACCGGTTATAATAGTAATTTGCGCCGGCTGATGGATCCCAGCCGCTCCATGCGTCTTTTACAGCCTGGTATGCTGTCGCATCTGGAGTTAAGTAATACTGCCCATCCTGTACTGCAGTAAATGCATTCACCTGATGGATTACACTTGAAGCAGAGGATGGAAATTCTGAAGATTCTATTCTGTTCTTAATGACAGCAGCTACAGCTACCTGTCCTTCATACGATTCTCCTCTGGCTTCGCCATAAACCACCTGGGCGATAGATGTTACTTCATCCAGTTTGTTAATAGTAGCCGGTCCTGCAACGCCATCTGCCGAAGCCCGAAGTCAGCCTGAAACTGTCTTACTGCCTCCGTAGTCATTGGTCCGTAGTGCCCCGTTGAAACAGAGTTTAAGTAATTCATATTTCGAAGCTTGTCCTGAATATTGATTACTGTTTGATCCTGAAGATTAACCTGTTTCATTTGCCTGCGCCTGTTTTCGAGTCGACAGAAAAACCTAATATCATAATAAGGGCAATAAAACCCGAAACAAGCCATTTGTTACTAAACATTGAATCCCTCCTTTGCCATTACTTTACCTTAAAGTGAACGAAAACAACTCATTATTTTCACTTTTCAGTAATTATTTACCTACCCAACATTTCTCCTTTTCCATGCATACGTTTCACGTGAAACAAAAAAGACCCTTTTAGAAAGGGTCTTTAAATGCTGCTTTTTACTTCATTTCTATTCTGCTTTCACTAAAAACCAGCCATTTTTCAGGTTTTCTTTGTTATAGACAAAGCGATTTTTGCTGTCCATCCAATACGGAGCCGCCGGCTGCTTCCACTACTGCCTGCCCTGCCGCTGTATCCCATTCCATCGTAGGTGCATAACGAGGGTAAAAATGTGCCTGTCCTTCTGCAACCAGGCAGAATTTCAGCGAACTTCCCGCAGAAACGACGTTTACCGGGTCATGTGTTTCTTTTAACTCATTAATAAAGGCTTCTGTTTTCCTCATTTCATATGAGAGCGGCTCGCTACTACTTCAGCCGGTCCTTCCGGAAGCAAGCGCGAGATGATTTCTCCCATACTCCACATTTCATCAAAGAAGCAAAAACCGCGGTTGGACGCCTGAGCTATCTTCACCGCCCCTTTTTCTCCTGCTCCTATGTATAACGTATCAAGAGCAGGTGCATTAAATAATGCCCAGAACCGGAAAAGAATCTTCAATCAGCGCAATATCATTCACGGTGAATTCACCGTTCTTTTTAATAAATTCCTTCGTGCCGTCCAATGGATCCACGAGCCAGAACTTTTTCCAGTTCTTTCTCTCTTCGTAGGAAGCAATATTTCCCTCTTCGCTTTAATACAGGAATATCCGCATCCAGTTTCTCCAGACCGGCTGCTATAATTTGATGGGCTCTTTTATCGGCTATCGTAAGAGGGGAGTCATCGTCTTTATGCTCCACCTCCATATCTCCGGAATACACATCCATAATATCAATTCCGGCCGCTACTGCTATATCTTTTAATGAAAATATAAGATCTCTATACATCAAAACATCCTCTCTTTACTGTTTAACACATCTATACATTATTAAGCTCTAATAACTGCAATAACAAGCAGAATCCAGCCCGCAATAAAGGCGGTTCCGCCAATAGGCGTAATCGCTCCACAAGCCAGCCTATCCCTGTAAAAGCCATTGTATACAGACTGCCTGAAAAGATAATAATGCCGGGCAAACAACAGCCAGCCCTGACCAGGCGATGAGTGCACTTCCGCCTATATGAGCTGCCACCAGCCCAATGGCCAGAAGACCCAGCGCATGCATAATATGATACTGGACGCCGGTCTGATAAAACTTCTATCAGCCTTGCGCTGATACGTCCTTCAAAGCCCGTGCGCTCCAAAAGCACCGAATCCGACAGCAACAGCCGCGTTCAGCGCTTCCTAGAATAATAAATAGTTTCCACATAGTTATTCTCCTTTAGATTTCTGTTTAAAAATCAAATAAACTGCCATCCGTTGAGGGAAGCTCTTCCTTGGAAACAGTGGAGGCAGGCTGGGAACCTGTGGACTCCTTTACCTGCTGGATGGAGGCGGGTCGTGTTTCTGGAGCCTTGGGTGCCTGCTTCCGGCTCTGTTCGGCACCTTTATCAGAGGCCGTCAGCCACACCACAATATGCTTCCAATATTCGTGCATGAGCTTTCACTTCTGCTTTCTTCTTCTTTATCTGCATGATCTGAGATCAAAAATAGCTCTTCTTCTTCCATCTTTTCCAACAAAGCCCGAATAGAAATATTCATTAATACGTCACCTGCTTTCGGCTTTCTGTGCTTTGTATAGTATAGCATCTTGTATTGTCACGGTTAAGTAGCAACTCTGTGACCCTTTTTGAGAAAATATGATACGATCAAAAAAATGGAAAAAAGGAGGATATCTATGACCATTAGAAATATAATCATTTTTATACTGGGTGTCTTAATTGGAATTTTCGTTCTGGTTCCTTTGCTGAACCCATAAAAAAGCCGCCCTATTTAGGACGGCCTTTCTGCTTACTGTATTGATCTCACTGCGATCGTACAACGGGACACGCAAAGCAGCTTATTTTCTTCATCCGTCAGCTTCACTTCCCAGACCATCGTAGATCGTCCTACGTGCAGAGGAACACCAACCGCTGTAACTATTCCATCTTTTTTGCTCCTGATATGGTTGGCGTTGATCTCCAGGCCTACCACAAACTGTTTATCCTGATCGACCAGATTGTAAGCTCCCACGCTGGCTGCAGTTTCAGCAAGAGCCACGGACGCTCCTCCATGCAAAAGCCCAAACGGCTGCTTCACTCTTCCCATCTACCGGCATTTCCGCCACAACTTTTTCTTTTTTCGAGCGTGACGATACGAATATTCAACGCCTCCATCAACGTTTCATACTGCACCTCTTCTGCCATTCCAATCGCTCCCTTTACTTTGTGAGGTTCATGAAATCTTCCGTATCCTTTAACAGGCTTTTTGCTGCACTTTCCCAAAATTCGACTGCGGTGATATCTTCATTAAGATGCTTCCAGGCAAGGTCTTCTGTCGTCATGCTTGCTGTGTCGCGAAGAAGCGCCGTATATTTTTCTTCAAAAGCCGTTCCTTCTTGTTTTGCTATCATAAATACTCATGCTGAATAAATAGCCGAATGTATATGGGAAATTGTAAAAAGGGACACCGGTCATATGAAAATGCAGCTTGGATGCCCAAAAATGAGGGTCGTAGGAATGCAGCTTGTCCCCATAGGCTTCCCGCTGAGCTTCCGTCATAATCGTACTGATTTCTGCAGCCGACAGCCATCCGTTTTTTCTTGCTTCATAGTATCTGGTTTCAAACAAATACCTGGAGTGAAGATTCATAAAAAATGCCATTCCCCGATTGATTTTGGCATCCAGAAGCGATATTTTTTCCTCTTTCGTTTTAGCTTCTCTAATCGATGCATCCGCAATAATCTGTTCTGCAAACGTTGAGGCCGTTTCCGCTACATTCATGGCGTAGCGTGTAGAGTAATAAGGCAGGCCTTCCATTACATGCTGGTGGTAAGCATGTCCGATTTCATGTGCCAGCGTCGCCAGGTTGGACGGTGTTCCTTCATACGTCATGAAAATTCTTGTTTCATTACTTATAGGAAAAGTTGTACAAAATCCGCCCGGCCTTTTGTTTTCCCGGTCTTCTGCTTCGATCCAGCTGTTTTCAAACGCCAGTTTGGTAAAAGACGCCAGTTTTGGGCTGAAGTCTTCAAATTGTTCCGTAATCAATTTCGCCCCTTCATCAAACGAGATGCGAGGCATCTCCTGCTGCGCCAAAGGCGCATGAACATCATGCCACTCCAGTTTCTCCACGCCCATTAAGAGGCTTTACGCTCCATATATGTATACAGCAGCGGCTTCATGCCCTCGATTGCACTCCACATGGAGTCGAGTGTATCCCTGCTCATTCGATTAATCAGCAGCGGCTCTTTTAAAGGATCTTCCCACCCTCTTTTTTCATAAAGACCCAGGCGGAAGCCGGATAGATGATTAAGTGTTTCTGCAAACAGATCTGCTTTTTCGCCCCAGGCTGCTTCCCACTTTTTAAACATCATTTTTTCTTGTCTCTATTACTGCTTTCTAGTTTATTCTGTGCCTGTCCGGCTGATAAATAAGATGTTTTTCCGTCTTCTTCAAATGGAATCGAGAGCGAGCTTACCAGAGTCTGGTACATTTCACTCCAGCCATGATAGCCGTCCTGAGAAAGTTCTCCAACAAGCTTTTCTTGTTCCGGTGATAATTTCTTCTCGGCCCACTGCTTTTTTTCTTTCAGGGCAAAGGCGATAGGCTTTCCTTTTTCGGTGTGCTGCAGTTTCTCAAACAGCATCGGATCCATTTTAGCAATATGAGCATCCAGTTCAGAAGCACAGGCACCGATCCGGGAACGGAACGGCTTAATATTGCCCTGCCACTGCCGGGCTTTTGTATCATTCATGTCCTGTGCATTCAGGCAGCCGATAAAGGCAGAAATTTCTTGAAATTCTGCAGACAGCTGCTGCAGGTCTGTTAGTAACGTAAGCCATTCGTCGGCTTCTTTTTCGTCTTCCGGCGTCTTCACAGCCACAAGCTTTTCTTCAAGTTTATTTAAATGCTGATGAAAAGTGTCCACGTAGTTACGAAGCTCGTTTGAATCACTGCCTCCTGAAAAGATAGAATCCAAATTCCATTGCAGAGATAAAGAGGTATTCATTACTATTCACTCCTTTTTATTTCGGTTTCCGTAATAATAGTATATCATATATTTCCTTCAGCACTGGAGGCAAAGTATAGAAAAAAGTACTGCTTTTCATTATAAAAGCAGTACCTTCGGAATCAGGTATTAGACAATGGTATAGCCAAACCCTTCAATTTTAGCGTAGCTTTCTTCGTCTATTACCCAGAATTTATTGTTATTATCTTCTACAACGACTTCTTTTTCGGCAGCGGCTTCTTTAGCGGCTTCCTTCTCTTCGTACTTCACTGCAGGAATCTGCATGTCATCAATTAGAATATAAGCCATGCTTACAACACCTCCGTAGTGATAGAAATACCCGTTGTACTCTATCATTAAACGAAGAACAAAGACTCATTTTAGTTTTCCAGCTCATCTAGTTTTTTTAAATGAGGCTGTAGTTTATCCAGATTTTCTTTAGGAATGGAACGCTTCGGCACATTCATCTTTTTTTCTTTTGATGTTTTTTTAGCAGCCAGCACGGTTCTAATACCGGCTATGTTCAACCCCTGGTCAATGAGCTCTTTAATGTCGCTGCACCGGTCAATATCTGCTAGTGAAAACAGCCGTTGATTACCCTGATTTCTTTCCGGAGAAATCAGCCCCTGTTCCTCGTAGTATCGTATTTGACGTGCGGATAAATGAGTTAACTCTTGCACTACGCTGATAGGAAAACATGCGGTATGGCGGGGAATATGGCCTTTCACCCTCCTCTCCTCCTTTTCTCCATTTAAGATATGATTATCTTGTCCGGCTATTTAAATGAGCATATACATCATGAAGTGTTTCAAATCCCTGTTCCATTGTCTGCTCTACGGCCTTTTTCCACAGCTCTGCCGTCATCACTGCATCCCCCAGGGCGTTATGCCGGTTTTCTACAGGGATTTTATAATGCCCGCACCAATCGTCGAGCGTGTGAAGGGCATGATCGGGAGCAGCTATTTTATCAAAAATGATGTATCCAGCAGACGGTGCTTAAAACTTGTACCAATTGCCTGATAGGTGGCGTGCTGCAGAAATTTCCTTTCATGACTCGCGTGGTGGGCAACGAGAAGATCCGTCTGCGCAAAATTATAAAATGAGGTCAACGCATCTGCCAGCAGCGGAGCCTCACGCAGCTCTTCCTTATTTAAGCCGGTAAGTTCTTCAATTTCCTTGGATAGAGCATCCGGCTCCTGGACCGTTGTATAAAATGTTTCATCTGTCTGTACTTTGCTGTTTTTGATTTTAACAGCTCCGATAGAAAGAATTTTGTCCCCTCCATCCGGATAAAATCCGGAGGTTTCCAGATCCAGCACGGTGATCCGGAGAGAAGATATAGGCTTTGTCAGCGGCTGTTCCGCTTTTAATTCTTTTTGCAGATGTCTCATGAATGACTGATGCTGAGGGTTGGACTGGTCTACTCCTGAAAAGTGACGTACCCACTGAAACATATTATTCATTACCATTACTGGTCACCTGACTCCATATGTTTTTTAGTCTGTTGAAACAGTTGTTTTCCCTCTTTTAATGCTTTCTTTAACTGCTGCTTTTCTTCTTTGTTCAGCTCTTCACCGGAACATAATGCACATCATCATACGTTTTCTGCTTTTTTGAAAAAGAAGCCCGCAGGTTCAGCATATGGTTAAAATGATCCTTTTTCCCCTGTACATACGGGTATTTTTCACTTGTCTGATCCATCCGGCTCGCTGTTCCTGCCTCTTGAATGCCCTCTTTATCGCCAGAAGCCTCATTGCATGTACATAAGGGAAAAAGCCGACATCTTTAATATGCATAGATCCTGTATAAGGACCTTTATCATCAGGCAGCAGCCTGCCAAAGCATTGACTCCCTTATGCAGATACGAGGTGTTTTCAGACATCCGCTTTAACAAAGCAGGGTTTTCTTCTGCCTTTTGAAATACATAGCTTTTGATTTCCTCCAGAAAACCCGCTTCCCCTATGAGCGTTCTTGCATCCACAAAGGTCAGCAGGTGCCGCAGTGTTTCCCATGTATCCGTTTCGATCCAGCCGTCAATCTGCTCTTTCCATCCATCTACGCTGTGGCACCAGCGGGGATGCGAAGCCATTACTTTTCCCTCACAGCGGGGATAGCCAATATGAGCCATACCTTCACGTATTTCTTCGCCTACTTTTAGAAAATAGGACTGATGCTCTTCATCACTGCCTTCAAATACAATCCCATGGTCCTGATCGCTGAATGTCGCCTGTTCTTACGTCCGGCGCTTCCCATTAGAAAAAAAGCAAAGTGAGCGGGAGAAGGTCCCCGCTCACTTTCTACTTTTTGTATAGCAAGAGCAATGGTTTCCTTAATCCACTCATCATGTGCGTCATTGAGCTTCATTGGGTCTTCTGCAATCTCGTTTACCTGGGACTCTTTGAGCTGTTTAATATCTTCATAGGACTCATAAGAAGGTGAAGAGGGCCTTTGCCCTCCTGCGGAGATACGGAAGATTTTGTCATATTACGCTCCTGTCTTTGATTCAGAATTGTTGGATTCTGCTGCTTTCATGCTTCAGGATAACCATAGCTGCCATGTTCACTTATATCAAGACCCATAATTTCTCTTCTTCAGAAACTCTGAGGCCTCCCGTGATTCCTTTTGTAATAAGAAGCAGTACATAAGCTGCAACAAACGCGAAGATTCCGCATGCAAGAACGCTGATTGCCTGAACACCAAGCTGGGTAAAGCCGCCGCCGTAGAACAATCCGGCACGTCCGCCGTTCATTTCTGCAACGCCGGCGTTGCAAAGAATCCTGTAGAAAGGGTACCCCAGATACCTGCTGCGCCGTGAACGGAGATAGCGAAGATCGGTCATCAATACCAAGCTTCTCTACGAGCTTCATGCTTCCAAATACGATCAGTCCGCCAATAATACCAATTACTACTGCAGCCCACGGATCAACGAATGCGCAGGATGCTGTAATAGCTACAAGTCCTGCAAGTGCACCGTTTAACATAGTAGGTACATCCGGCTTGCCGATAATCGCCCAAGCGATAAGAAGAGCTGCTACTGCTCCGCCCGCTGCTGCGATTTGTGTATTAAGGGCAACAAAGCCAAAGAATGCGTCGTCTACGCCAAATGTACTACCGGCGTTAAATCCAAACCAACCTACCCATAATAGAAGAACACCGAGAGCGGTAAATACCTGATTATGTCCTGCTAGTTCATTAGGAGAACCATCTTTATTAAATTTACCAATACGCGGTTTAAGTAAAATCGTTGCGGCCATTGCAGCCATTGCACCAGTTAAGTGAAAACCGTTGAACCGGCAAGTCCTGCTTGCCAAGTTCGCTGATCCTCCTCCGCCCCAGATCCAGTGAGCGACTACTGGATAAACGACTGCTGAAAATAATAGAGCAATACGATATAAGCTGATAATTTAGCTCTTTCTGCAAAATCCGCCAAATGCAATCGTTAATCAATCGCAGCGAAACCAAGCTGAAAGATAAAGTCACGGAACCAGCCAGCCCATCAACATTGTCGTTGCATCTCCAAAGAAGAAATCAGAGAAACCAATAATACCTCCAAGACTTTCTCCATAAATGAAGCCGTAACCGACAGCCCAGAAAACAAGAGATGCAATTCCTAACGTAAATACTGTCTTACCGGCAATATGTCCGGCGTTTTTCATTCGTGTTGAGCCGGCCTCCAAAAAAAAACCCGCCCTGCATAAGAATAACTAGAATAAATGCGATCATAACCCACAGATTGTTCATTAAAAATTGGATCCATCTACAATCTCTCCTCTCAAATGTAAACTTAGTTAACATCTCTGCGTTAATGTTATTCTACATTTTAAATTTTCAGAATCTAGTATTTTGTTAGATAATCTTACATGCAAATAGAATGCATGATTTCACCTATTTTTTGCTGTTTTTAGTGCTGTAAGCGTGATAGCGGTTTCAATGCAACACAAAAAAACTACCTGAACACAGGTAGTTTTTTTGTAGGAAGTGTCTACTTACTCTTTTTTATTTGTCATAGGGAAAGTCATCCGGGTGATAACCATACCGTTGATCTTCGTTCATTCCGTCAATAGCCTGAATATCTTCAGCTGTCAGGGAAAAATCAAACACCTGGGCGTTGGCGGTGATCCGCTCCGGGGTAATCGACTTCGGAATCGTAACAACTTTTGTTTCCAGGCACCAGCGGATTAAACCTGTGCCGGTGTTTTTCCGTGTCTATCAGCAATTTGTTTAATCGTTTCATCTTCCAGCAGATCCCCTCTTCCAAGCGACGCCACGCTTCCATCTGAATACCGTGCGTTTCGCAATACTCCAGCAGCTTTTTCTGCGCGTTTTTCGGGTGATACTCCACCTGGTTTACAGCAGGGGTTATTTTCGCTTCCTTCATTAGATTCTCCAAATGCTCTTCTGTAAAATTGCTGACGCCGATCGCTTTTACTTTTCCTTGTTCATATAGCTTTTCCATTGCGCCCCATGTTTCTTTATACTTACCCGGTACCGGCCAGTGAATAAGGTACAGATCAATAACATCGACACCGAGATTCTGCGGGAGCGTTCGAAAGCCTCCATTGTCTGTTCAAATCCCTGTTCGTCATTCCATACTTTCGTCGTCAGGAAAATTTCCTCTCTCGGAACGCCGCTTTCCTGAATGGCTTCCCCTACACTTTCTCATTACCATAAAAAAAGCTGTATCAATACTTCTGTATCCGTCTTTCAAAGCCTGAAGCACTGCGTTTTTTGTAGGAGCTCCTGATTCAGCCTTGTATACGCCCAGTCCGACCCATGGCATGCTGACTCCGTTGTTCAACGATACTTCTGATGTATTTATCATATAAAGTCTCTCCTCGTTTTACGTATTTTCTGGAATAGACCAGTCTATTTCAGGCCGTCCTGCTTTCTTTAAAAACGAATTGGTCCGTGAAAACGGTTTGCTTCCGAAAAACCCGCGGTGGGCGGCAAAAGGACTCGGGTGGGCAGAGGTAATAATCATATGATGCGAGTTGGTGATTAATTCCTGCTTTGACTGCGCGTGCTTCCCCCATAATAGAAAAACCACCGGATCTTCTTTTTCATTTATCTTTTTGATAATTTCATTCGTAAGCGTTTCCCAGCCTTTATTTTTATGGGAATTGGCTTCTGCTTTACGGACAGTAAGGACTGTATTTAAAAGAAGAACCCCTTCTTCTGCCCATTTTTTAAATAGCCGTGACCGGGAGGCTCCAACCCAAGATCTTCCTCTAATTCTTTAAAAATATTCTGAAGGGATGGGGGTGTTTTCACTTTCGGCTGCACGAGAAGCTGAGTCCGTGTGCCTGATTTGGTCCATGGTAAGGATCCTGTCCTAAAATAACGACTTTTGTATTCTCATAGCTTGTATAATGAAGCGCATTATAAATATCGTACATATCCGGATACACGGTATGCTCTGTGTATTCTTTTCTTCAAAAACTGCCGGAGTTCTTCATAATATTCTTTTTCAAACTCTTGTTCGAGAAGTGGAGCCCAATCATTTTCTAAAATATTCATAAACGATTCTCCTTTGGGGCATCTGCCTTCTATACCCGCTGCCCCTTATATAGAAACGTCCTCCGGGGCGCAAAAGATAAAATGCTTAGAAACCACTAAATGGTGGTATTAGTAACTATGCTTCTATAAAGATAAAAGGAAAGCAGGAGAGGTGAGTTAGTATGGATGATAATGAAAACAGACGATTTCGATCCGAACGCAGCAAGGATAATCTCGATCCGAGGGATGACCGTTCCTCCGGCCGGGATCCGCTGACAGATGACGACCGCGATCACAGAAGAGAAGAGCCGGCTGTAATGGATGACAGAGACAGAGGGGAAGACAGACCCTTAAATGACAGAAATGATCGTCATGAAGAAAGAGGACGCTTTGACGAGCGTGACGAGCACCGGCGCCGGGATGAGCGCCTTGATAACCGGGACCGCTCTGGTGTTGATCGGAAAAACGACCGGCATTATGATGGAAGACCGGGTGATGGAGGAAAGAACAACAAAGCATTAGTAGCTCTTATATTAGGTATTCTTTCTGTGTTGGCTTTCTTCGTCCCTCCCGTTGGCTTCCTATTAGGACTTATTGGTTTAATTCTTGGTATTATGGGACTGAGAGCTGTGAAACGGGCGTTTAAAACAGGACGCGGCCTTGCGATCGCAGGTATTATCTTCAGCACGATCGGTATGGTTATTTCCGGACTGTTGATTGTTATAGGCCTGCTGGCTGTTTTGTTAGGAGATAATCTTCCTCCTGAAATGCAAAATGAAATCAATCAGCAGATGGAACAGTTCCAAAATTAATAGCAAAAAGACAGCTGGCATGCAGCTGTCTTTTTTTGGGTTTTCTGCTCAATTTACTTGTGATAAACTGTAATAATATGGGAAAAGAACCACTCCCATTTTTTAAAGTAATCCACAAGGACTGATCATCATGACAATTACACTACTAAACAAGTCTTTCGATTGTATTTGTTTTTCAGAATCCAAGAGCAGTTTTTTGGAAGAAATCTGGTCTTTTTTAAAGAAACCATCCGGATCCATTGATTTGCTTCAACCCGTCACTCCGAAAATGATTCAGACCGTCTCATTCTCTTCTTTAGATGAGGCTGTTCAGCAGGATTTAATACTGTTTTTAAGTAATACTCCCTTTATTTATTACGTATACGATTATGAACTATTTGCAGAAGACCCTTGTTTTATGGCATACCTCCAGGAAGTAAGCCGGCACATTCTAGTCTAAACAAAAAAGAGAGCCTTTAGCTTAAGGCTCTCTTTTTATATCCTTTATTATTCTTTTTTCAATGATTCCTCTCTTAACCGCTTAAGGTGAAGCGGCGCATCCATGTGATCATCTACAACAATCTCAATGAAATGCAGGGAATCTGTTTCATCTAACTGGGAAACCGCCTGCCTTAACTCTTCTGTTGTTGTTACCCGTGTGGTCCGTGCCTCCGCATAGAAGCTTCTCACCAATTTAATGTAATCCCAGCTGGGAATATCATTATATGCTGCCTGAGGATTATCCGTATTTAAATAACGTTCTACTGTATATCCACTGTTATTCAGGAAAAAAACGATTGGTTTAACGTTCTGTTCTGCCATTGAGCTGAGCCCTTGAGCAGTTAATTGAAAAGAACCATCGCCAATGAATAATAGAACACGTCTGTCCGGAGCTGCTACCTGGGCTCCAAAAGCTGCAGGCAGCGCATACCCTATGCTCTGCCAGGACCCCTGGGAAATGTACACTGTGTCTTCAGCCAGGCGCACATGTGCAAGACCATAGGATAAGGTGCCGGTCTCCACTACGAGAATATCTTTCGGCCGGAGAGCAGACTGGATAACCGGATAATACGTTTCAGCCTGAAGCGGTGCATCTTTTTCCGGAAGCTCGTCATAAAAGGAAGGAAAGTAGGATGATTTTTCGAAAGTCGGCCTTTCTTTTAAAAGAAGGGCATCAATCACTTCCTTCATTTTTACTTTACCTGCACTCTCCCCTTTAATAAATAACTCCGAAGGCTGCAGATCGATTCTTTTTTTCGATGGAAGGTCTGCCGTAAACTTCGCCATATTAAAGTCAGATTCCAAAAAGCCGGCGGTGATAATAACGTCAGCTTTCTCCACGTATTCCCGCACATCCTGATTACCGAAAGCTCCACCGTACATCCCGATATATTGGGGATGTTGTTCATTAAATCCGCTTTTCCCCTGCATCATCTGCGCTGTAGGAATGTGCAGGTGCTCCGCTAATTGAAGCACTTTGTCTTTTAAACCATAGCGGATTGCATAAATATCCACCAGCAGTACAGCAGATTCTGCCTGTTGAAGCATTTCTGCTACCGCTTCTGCACTTTTGTCAGCTAGATTTGTTTTATTTTCTGTTTCATTAAATGAAAATGCTGCAGACTCTGTATCGATTTTCACGGCTGCTATATCCTGGGGAATATCAATATAAACCGGCCTTTTTTCCTTTAAAGCCGCTGAAATAGCCGATGGAATCTCCCTAATGGCATTTTCTGCAGTAATTTTGACCGTATAGGCTGTAATTTCCCGGTGCATTCGCAGAAATACGTCATAGTCCCCGTTCATTAATGTATGATGAGCTTTTACCCCGTTTTTCTGCATTGAAGAGGCCGGAGAACCAACAATTTCGATTAACGGTACCTGCTCACTGAAAGCACCTGCTACTGCATTTGCAGCACTTAAATCGCCTACTCCAAACGTCGTAATCAGTGCAGAAATTCCTTTAACCTGGGCGTATCCATCTGCAGCATATCCCGCATTCAGTTCATTTCGATTATCAATAAATTGGATGGAGTCGTATGTTTCCAATTCATCAAGCAGGGCAAAGTTATAGTCTCCCGGAACGCCGAAAATTTCCTCTATTCCTTCTTCTCGTAAACAATCGTATAAATAATGACTTACCGTTTTCCACTCTGCCATGGCACGCCTCCTGTAATTTTTTCTTACTAGTACTGTTCCCAAGAAAGGACGTGTTCAGACATATGAGATAGAAAACATCGCAATGCTTATTTATGGTACGGACTTCCCTGATTAATTTGAAAAGCACGGTAAACCTGTTCCAGCAGCATAACGCGCATTAATTGATGGGGAAAAGTTAAATCAGAGAAAGACCATGTTAAATCAGCGCGTTTTTTAAAATATCCCCGGTTCCTAAAGAACCGCCGATAACGAAAGTAAGATGGCTTTTTCCATACGTTCCAAGATCCTGAATCGTGGATGCCAGCTTTTCGGAGGACAGCATCCGTCCTTTTACCTCGAGCAGCACCACATAAGTATCTTTTGTAATTTTATCCATTATTTTACTTTCTTCTTTGCCGATAATCTGCAGTTTTTCTTTTTCACTAGCTGTATCTGGGGTTTTCTCATCATTTACTTCGATTATCTGCAGTTTTGCAAAGGCTCTCATCCGCTTTTCGTATTCTGCTATGGCTTCTTTTAAATATTTTTCTTTTAATTTTCCCACTGCAATAATAGTAATATTCATTATTTTTTCCTTCCATTCTGCATTATCCACAATTCTATCCACATATACACAGGCTTTGTTTTCCTATTCTTCTATTTTATACACAGCGTTTTCTTCGCAAAAATTACAAACTGTGGATAACTCTTCACCCATTACTACACTGAACACCGGAAATGTTCCTGTTTCTTCAATAGCATCGTCAAGCGCTCTATCCGTATGGGTTTCGCAGCAAAATATCATTTTCTCACCTTCTTTTTTATTTATTTTCATCTTAGCATTTTTATAAATAACTATTTATCCACATCATTTTATTAAAACAATTATAAAAATATATCATAATTAATTATTTTTACAGCCGGCAGCAGAAAGTTATCCACATGTGAACATTCACTCCATTAAAAAACTCCCTGATTATTATACCATCAGAGAGTCCGTTGTTTCTTTCTATTTAAAATGGTTGTTCTTCTGCTAGTGTTACTTCTACCGTTTCTCTTGTACCATCTCTATAGTACGTAAGCGTTACGGTTTCTCCAATGCCGGACTCTGTGTATAAATACCTTCTTAAATCGTGTGTATTCGCCACAGCGTCTCCATTTACTTCTGTTATAACATCATTTTCTGCCAAATCTGCTTCTTCGGCCGGGGATCCGCTGGAAATTTGGGTGACTACGACACCGGTTTCTACATCATCAGGAAGATTCAGCGTTTCCCGTATTTCTGTATTTGGGTATTCGGCAAGAGAACGAATACCAATACCAATTTGAGGGCGCACTACTTCTCCATTCGTTTCCAGATCATCAATGACCGGAATCGCTATGGCAGTCGGTATCGCAAATCCAATTCCTTCGACCGCACCTTCCGCTATTTTCATCGAATTAATACCGATTACCTGGCCCCCAATGTTAACTAATGCGCCTCCGCTGTTCCCAGGGTTAATTGCCGCATCTGTTTGAAGTACTTCAGCCTCCCAGTCCGGCTGGCCGTCTCCTGACAGATCTACTGGGATGCTGCGTTCTGTTGCACTGATGATTCCCTGTGTTACTGATCCGGACAAATCGGCACCAAGCGGATTTCCAATTGCCAGAGCTGGTTCTCCTACCTGCAGATTGTCAGAATTACCGAGTTCTGCAACTGTTTCAATGCCGGAAGCATCCATTTCAAGCACGGCTAAATCCGTTAATACGTCTGATCCTACAACCTCTGCCGAAATTCGTGACTCATCTGCCAGGCTGATTTCCACGCTGGAAGCTCCGTCAATAACATGATGATTGGTTACCACGTAGGCGGTTTCTCCTTCTATTTTATAAATGACGCCGGATCCGACGCCTTGATCCGCACTCTCTCCTTCTTCAAAAAAACCGGAAGGATTCTCCTGCACATTAAACACACCGACTACAGAATCCGACACCCGGTTCACAGCTTCTGTTATATCAGAGTTTACTGAAACATTCACATTCTGCTGATCCCCGGAAAAGAGCGATTCTGTCTCAGCTGTATTTCTCCGTCTTCACTGCCGAAATCCGGATAAAAGCCTGACTGATAAATAAAAGGCCCGGCAAACAACATTACTCCCGCACCAAACACCGCTCCAATAAAAGCGGAACCACCGCCGCGCCGGCGGTTTCTGCGCCTGCTAAACTGGTTATAATCCTCATCGTTATAGTAGCTCATCTATATACCCATCCTCCTTCAGCAGAAAAACTTCACGTACCTTTGATTTATATCCATTTTATGAAAAAAATACCCCTGCGTCTATTAAAAAGACCTAGGGGGCATTATAAAGTAACGATAGATGTAGGAATGACAGGATCCGTGTCAAAGAGATGAATGCTTTCTCCAACTCCATGACCTTTTCCTTCAAAATCTGTTTCGGCTGTCATCCTTGCTAATTTTTCATGTTGTTATCCTTGCTTAAATGTGCCAGATAAATTCGCTTTGTGCGCTCTCCAATAACATCACACATCGCATACGCTGCGTCTTCGTTGGAGACGTGGCCGGAATCACCAAGGATTCTTCGTTTTACGCTCCATGGATACCGTCCCATCCGCAGCATATTCATGTCATGATTGGATTCAAATACCATCATATCTGCGTTTTGAATAACTCCTTTTACAGTGTCACTCACGTAGCCCATATCTGTGGCTAACACGAGTTTTTTACCTTCATGGTGAAAGGCAAAAAACATCGGGTCTGCCGCATCGTGGGAAACAGGAAACGATTGAATATCCAAATCCGAAAAACTCTGAGTGGAGCTTTGAGAAAAATGAAATTTCTGGTCTGCTGCAATGGTTCCTACTAACGGTTCCATCGCAGCCCAGGTTTTTTCGTTAGCATAGATAGGAAGCTTATAGCGCCTCGCCATCACACCCAGTCCTTTTATGTGATCACTATGTTCGTGTGTGACCAGGATGCCGTCGAGTTCAGACGGATCGCATGCTGCTCTCATTAACAGCTGCTCCAGTTTTTTCCACTCAGGCCTGCATCAATCAATAGTTTGTTCTTCGGTGTCTCTATATACATGGCATTTCCGGACGAGCCGCTTGCTAATACACTAAAAGTTAATCCCATCTTACTATTCACTCCGATTGCTGTTCTTCAGCTTGTTCCTGAGGCTCTTCTTCCTCCGGACTGTCCACTTCTTCTGTATCTTCGTCGGTGGCGCTTTCAACCTCTGTCATTTCCTGAATGGCGCCGTCAATCGCATTAACCAGATATTCTTCATCATCATTAATAGTGATTTGATACATGGGAGAAAATACCCGGCTGTTGCCGATAGGAGAAAAGAAATTAAAATAGCCGATTTCGACTTCTGTCACACTGTCATTGAAGGTAATTAAATTCTCATTCAGAAGCCTTTCGATCGCAAGGTAGAAACATATTTTTTTATCATCCTGCTCCTGCAGTTCAAGAAAAATCTGCGAGTATCCGGTAATCTGGGTGTCTTCATTGAACCTCAGCACCAGTTGATTTTCTTCACTCGTATAAATAGGAGCATCTTCAAACGTTTGATAAAAATGCATTTCCCGGTTTTCGTCATCCCATTCCCCGTAAACATATTCTTCTCCCTCATACACGTTGTTTTCCACAAAGTTGATAACACTCTCATTAAAGGCTTCTCGTGCTGCTTCGTTATCATAAGGACCTTCTGGTGTATCATACGGGTCTTCCAGCGAAACTTCAACTAAGTCGTTTTCCTCGTTCTCTTCTACATTTTCTTCCCCGACAATGCCGCTGACTTCTTCTTCAATATCAACAACCTGGCCGACAATATGGCTGATTTCCTCCATATCTTCAGGAAGATCTTCTGTTACGGTAATATTCATTTCACTCATTCGCTCTTCAATGGTGGCTTCTGCCCGCACATTCAACTGGCTGCCTGCCCTTTTTTCCATCAGCTGATAGACGAGAAAAGAGTTAAGCAGCAGGAACGTTACAATAAAAATGGTTTTTGTCCGGCTCCAGTCCAATCTACTCTTCCTCCTCTACTGCTGCGTCAAAAGGATACCATTCGCCGCCGTATTTAATAAACCAGGAAGGATCAAAGTTTACTACTTCATTATCCTTGCTGACGTTGTAGCCAATACGGACATTCTGGACATCTTCCATATCAAACTGTCCCTGCATCTGATCTACAATGTCCCGGCCGGATTCCAATGTGACATTTTCTTCGATATCAATGGGATTGGCATCAAGCTCAAACAGCGGTCTTGAATAGTTTGCAATCTGTCCGCCTGTTTTTACGGCGGTAATCGAAGTCTGGGGTTCTCCGGTGTCATAGACCGGTATTCCCTGGACCATCATCCGGTACGTCGCTTCTTCCTGGCTGGCAGAGCTGTCAATATCGTACAGCGTATATTCATCTGTCCATCCACCCTGGGAATTAATGAAATCAAAGGAAGAAGTAATAACATTTCCCTGATTGCTTTCTGCACTATCTCCGTAGATTGGATTCACGTAGTTGAAGGAGTCACCGTCTGATGCTATATTCACCATCCTGCTTCCATCAGTATAAGAAAGCTCGCCGTTGTCCTCCTGATACTGTTCTACGTAATTCGGCTCATTAAACAGCAGCTGCAGAAAGTTATCGGTCGCAATTTCTGACGTGGTGTAGGATACTGTGGAATACGTAGCCGTATTTTCCGGCAGATAGATATTTCGTTCAATACCTGACTGTTCCGGCGTTTCTAAAGCAAAGACGGATGGAAAAGCTTCCAGGTTATTTAAATATTCACTGCGGAAATCAGAAAGGCTGAACGTTGTCCTGCCTTCAAATACGCTTCCGCCATCTTCATAGGAGACGAGCAGAATTTTTAAGCCGTCTGCATCCGGGCCGTCATCGACCAGGTACATCCGGTCAAGTGTCTCAATCGAGGAATATGGTGTATCCTCTTCGATTTCAAACAGCTCTTCAATCAGTTCTCCGGCAATCGGGGTCGGGAAAATGATTTCTGCCATGTCCCCGCCGCTGTTTTCAATGATTTCGTTAACCTCGGTTCCTGCCTCTTCAGAGCTGGTCAGATTAACGAGATTTTCGATTCTAGCTTCCTGCAGAGTCTCATAAAATTGCATAAAAGCTTCATCGTTATTTTCTATAGCTGTCATTTCTTCGTTCTGGTGAAGTACAATTTGTTCCGGCAGGACCGCATCTGACAACGAACGGGTTTCACCGACAGGCTCACTTTCTACATATGTGGTATCTTCAAGCGCTGCGTATTCCGGTTGAAACGTCCATACCTGATAGGTTAGAACAACGCTCAATACAACGAGCAGGGACAGAGTCCAGGATTTCATCCGTTCTATCATTCGGCCCCACCTGCTTTTTTATAGGAGGAATAAGGAAGCGTAACGGCGATCGTCGTACCTTTCTTCCAAACGCTCTGCACGTCAATATAACCACCGTGGGAATGAACCAGTTCTTTGGCAATTGCCAGCCCGAGTCCCGTTCCGCCGAGATTTCTTGCCCGTGCTTTATCTACCCGGTAAAAACGGTCGAAAATTTTGTTTTGGCTTTCTTTTGGAATGCCCAATCCCTCATCAATGATTTCAATTTCCACATCCCGGGATTTAGGTATCATTTGCAACGTTATCGTACCCCCGTCCGGAGAGTATTTCACAGCGTTGGAGATAATATTATCAAACACCTGAATCATCTTGTCCCGGTCCATATCCACGTAAATAGGGTACGAAGGAAACTGGCGGTCAAAATATATATTCTTGTCTTTGTTTATCATCTCAAAGCGATCTGCAATTTGGTGCATGACTTCTGCTAAGTCTACGGTTTCTGCATTAAGCCTTAAATCATCGCTGTCCATTTTAGAAAGCTGAAGCAGATCATTAACAAGTCGTATCATCCGCTCTGTTTCGTTTTGAGTTACTTTCAGAAAACGCGGTCCGAGTTTTTCGTCCTGCATCGCTCCATCCTCCAGCGCTTCCATATAGCTCTTCAGAGTCGTCAGAGGGGTCCGCAGTTCGTGGGAAACGTTGGCCACAAATTCCCGTCGTTCATTTTCAATTTTCTCCTGCTCTGTTACGTCATGAAGCACCGTAATTAAACCATTCACAGGGCCATCCTCATTTCGGATAACAGAAAAGCTGGCTTCCAGCAGAAAGTCATTTTCCTCGTCGCTGAAATCAAGCAGGATAGAATCAGAGTAATCGTATAAGTCGCTTGGCGTAATCGTTTCTGATAAATGAAGAATTTCCGGAAGGGAAGAACCGATAATATCTTTTTGATCAAGGTTCAACAGCTGCTCCGCCCGGTTATTCATCAGAATAATTCTTCCAAGCTCATCGGTAGCGATAACACCGTCGGTCATGTGGGCAAGAACAGAACTCAGCTTCTTGCGCTCCCCTTCCGTAGTAGACTGCGATTCTTTTAATCGAAGCGTCAAATTATTGAAGGAGTGGGCAAGCTGGCCGATTTCATCGTTCCCGTATACTTTTACCTGCCGGGAAAAATCGCCTTCCCCCATTACCCTTGCCTGCTTTTTCATGTCTACGATCGGTCTTGTGATCGTCTGGGATAGCAGGATACCTAAAACAGCGGTAATAATAAGTGCAATAATGGTTCCCGTAAAGAGAATTTGGTTGATTTCATCTACTTCATCATAAATTTCGTTCATATTTGCTTCAAATGTATATAGCTCCTTGAACGACTCCATCTGCCTCGACAGGGATGGCCATGACACGCAGCCGGTCTCCATCCGGATTTCTCACTTCTGTAGAGTCGGGCGTACCTAACAGCGCCCGCTTCACACGTACTTCCGTACTCTGCTGGCCGACAATATAGTCATTGTTCCAGTTGGAGGTGCCAAGTACAACCTGATTGGGTCCGATAACCTGAACCTGCGAGTTTTCAATGGAGAAAAATTCCTGGAGCAGACTTTCTATGTCTTCTTGCAGAGGCTCTTCTTCTTCATCCCGGTCCCGGGTCATTTCCTGACGCACATTATATTCAAGCAGGTCCGCCCGCTCTTCAAGCATGTCATAGTGATTGCTCTCGAGCTGGGCTTCCAGCTCCCGGGTAAAATACACCCCGATAACCTGCATCGCAATAAAAATGAGCAGCATAAAAATAGCGATCAGCTTCAGATGAATGGATTTGAAAAAGTTGAAAAACTTCATCTCTACTTCTCCTGGTCCGGATACTTAAGATAATAGCCGACTCCTCTTCTCGTTACGATCCATAATGGATAGCTTGGGTTGTCCTCGACTTTTTCGCGGAGGCGCCGTACCGTAACGTCTACCGTTCTGACGTCACCGAAGTAGTCATACCCCCACACTGCCTGCAGCAGATGTTCTCTTGTCATCACCTGGCCAATATGACGGGCCAGATAGTGCACCAGTTCAAATTCGCGGTGCGTCAGATCAACAGGGTCGCCGCGCTTTAATACCTGATAAGCGTCCGGGTCTACTGTCAAATCTCCAATGATAATTTCTTTTTGTTTAGTGGACCCTTCTTCCGGAGCCACCTGCTGGCGGCGTAAGTTAGCTTTTACGCGTGCAATAACTTCGCGGTTGCTGAAAGGTTTCGTTACATAGTCATCCGCTCCAAGCTCAAGTCCTAGCACCTTATCGATCTCCGAGTCTTTTGCAGTAAGCATAATAATCGGCATATCATAGGTTTTGCGGATTTCCCGGCACACTTCCATGCCATCTTTAAAAGGAAGCATAATATCAAGCAGAACGATATCCGGGTTAAAGGCATTTACTTTTTCAAGCGCTTCATTCCCATCATAGGCACACTCTACCTGGAATCCTTCTTTTTTTAAATTAAATTCCAGTATATCTGCAATGGGCTGTTCATCATCTACGACAAGAACCTTTTCGTCCATATATTCGCTCACTTCCATTTCTTATTTTCTTACTTCATTATTTTTATTGTTCCATACACATGCTTTCGGGCTGTTTTCTCGTAAAAATACACAAACGTATTACTACTATTGTAACACAGCTGCAAAGACTCTTCGCCCAAGGTGATTTTTCTATAAGAGAGGCCGCAGCAGACGTGCGCTCTCCATTCCTCTCTCTTCTCCTTCGATATATCCCGAAACCAATCCATTACAAGAGAACAAAAAAAGCCTGGATATCCTATCCAAGGCTTTGGGTTTTTACTAAATGGTGGCTCGAGACGGAATCGAACCGCCGACACGTGGATTTTCAGTCCACTGCTCTACCGACTGAGCTATCGAGCCGTATTTATTCTGTTTTGTAAGTAGTATGCTTCTATTTATATAAATGGTGACCCGTACGGGATTCGAACCCGTGATACCGCCGTGAAAGGGCGGTGTCTTAACCACTTGACCAACGGGCCGCTATAGTTCATATACAGAAGAAATGGTGAGCCATGGAGGATTCGAACCTCCGACCCTCTGATTAAAAGTCAGATGCTCTACCAACTGAGCTAATGGCTCTTATGTGTTTATTGCTTTTCTCAGCAACATCATTAATAGTACCACGCCGTAAATTGATTTTCAAGCTATTTTTTCAAGAAAATAATAACGCCTGCAAAAGCCTGATATCATAGGTTTCTTTAGTATAAAAAAGCTGCATGCCTCCGAAGAGAACATGCAGCTGGCTTTCGTATTATACGCCCCATACGCCGCGGACCATATTCGTCTGATCACGATCCGGACCTACAGAAAAAATGCTTAATGGAATATTGGTAAGCTGAGAAATTCTTTCTAAATAATGACGGGCATTAACAGGAAGATCATCCAGTGATTTAACTCCTGTTATATCCTCTGTCCAGCCTGGAAGCTCTTCAAAAACAGGCTCGCATTCAGCAAGCACTTTCAAACTCGCCGGAAAATGCTCCATTACTTCTCCACGGTATCTGTAAGCCGTGCAAATACGAAGTGTTTCAATGCCGGTTAGGACATCAATAGAGTTTATAGAAAGGTCGGTAATACCGCTTACCCGGCGGGCGTGCCTGACAACTACGCTGTCAAACCAGCCGACACGGCGCGGACGTCCGGTCGTTGTTCCGTATTCATTACCTACTTGTCTGATCTTATCCCCGGTTTCATCCAAAAGCTCCGTTGGAAAAGGACCATCGCCTACTCTTGTGGTATAAGCCTTTGATACACCAACCACATGGTGAATTTTTGAAGGACCTACACCGGAGCCGATTGTAACGCCGCCTGCGATAGGATTCGAAGATGTAACAAATGGATACGTTCCCTGATCAATATCAAGCATAACGCCCTGTGCGCCTTCAAACAGCACGCGGCGCCCCTGATCAATCGCATCGTTTAACACAACGGATGTATCGTCTACATATTTTGATACAAGCTGACCGTACTCATAGTACTCTTCAAGCACCTCTTCAAGCTCGAATCCTTCTGTTTCATAAATTTTTTCCAGCAGACGGTTTTTTTCTTTTAAATTGCGGTCCAGTTTTTCACGAAATTCTTCTTTATCCAGCAAATCAGCAATACGGATGCCTGTACGTGCTGCTTTATCCATATAAGCAGGACCGATGCCTTTTCTTGTCGTTCCAATCTGATTGCTGCCTTTGCTCTCTTCTTCTACAATATCGAGTTTGATATGATAAGGAAGAATGACATGGGCACGGTTGCTGATACGCAGGTTGCTCGTATCTACATTGCGGTCATGGAGATATTTAAGCTCTTCGACCAAAGCCTTTGGATCAATAACCATTCCGTTTCCAATCACACAGATTTTATCACTGTAAAAAATACCGGACGGGATCAAATGAAGCTTATACGTATCTCCCCCAAACACGATTGTGTGGCCGGCGTTGTTTCCCCCTTGATAACGGGCTACTACTTCGGCATTCTCTGATAAATAATCGGTAATCTTACCCTTACCTTCATCTCCCCATTGTGTACCTACGATAACGATGGATGACATGACTCCCACCTCCAGAATATTTAAACGATCTATTTATAATTTGGTATGTAAAACGTGTTCAAAAAACCCTTACATAGTGTATCAACTAGCCGGGGGAAAGTCAATAAACACGAACATTCTAAATGAAGACTGTTATTTTTGTTCGTAATAATGTCACAAAAAAACGCTCCTACATAGGCGGAGCGCTTCCTTCATCGTGACGTCGGTCTAAATTAACGAATTTATTATATTCTTTAATAAAAGCCAGTTCTACTGTGCCGACCGGACCATTTCTTTGTTTTGCTATGATAATTTCAATAATGTTCTGATTCTCGCCTTCCTGATCGTAGTAATCCTCTCTATAAAGAAAAGATACAATGTCGGCATCCTGCTCAATACTTCCCGATTCTCTTAAATCGGACATCATCGGGCGTTTGTCCTGTCTGGATTCTACTCCACGTGAAAGCTGGGAAAGCGCAATAACTGGCACATTCAGTTCGCGGGCCAGGCTTTTCAGGCTCCGGGAAATTTCGGACACTTCCTGCTGGCGGCTTTCGCCTCCGCGTGCAGAAGAACCCTGGATAAGCTGCATATAGTCTATTAAAATCATCCCCAGCCCTCTTTCCTGCTGGAGCCTCCGGCATTTTGCCCGGATATCACTCACTCGGATACCGGGAGAATCGTCAATATAAATGCCGGCGTTGGAAAGGCTTCCCATTGCCATCGTCAGCTTTTCCCAGTCTTCTTCCTGGAGAGCACCTGTCCGCATACGCGAAGCGTCGATATTTCCTTCCGCACAAAGCATCCGCTGGACAAGCTGGCTGGCTCCCATCTCCAGACTGAAAATAGCTACATTCTCTTCTGTCTTCGTAGCAACATTCTGGGCAATATTCAGGGCAAAAGCCGTTTTACCCATCGAAGGGCGTGCCGCCTACAATAATAAGATCATTCTTTTGAAAACCGGCAGTCATACGGTCGAGCTCCATAAAGCCGCTCGAAATACCGGTAACATCGCTTTCCCTGTTCTGAAGTGTTTCATATTGTCGTACGTTTCAATTAATACATCTTTTATGGAAACAAACGCTTTGGAGCTTCGCTGATTGGCAACTTCCAGAATACTGCGTTCCGCTTCATTTAAAATATCTTCTACTTCCGATTCGCTGCTGTACCCGTCCGTTGCGATATCTGTCGCCGTTCGGATCAGTCTCCTCATCAAGGATTTTTCCTGAACGCTCTTGCTGTAGAAGTCTACATTCGCTGCTGTAGGAACGGAATTTGCCAAGTCGGTTAAATACGAAATTCCGCCCACTTCCTCCAGCCACTGATAATTCTGCAGAGAGGAGGTGACGGTAACAAGATCGACCGGGCTTCCTTTTTCCCCAAGCTCGAGCATCACCTGATAAATCCGCTGGTGGGAGGCTCTATAGAAATCTTCGGGAGCCAATCGTTCGGAAGACGTAATCAATGCTTCGCTTTCTAAAAATATAGCTCCAAGGACAGCCTGTTCGGCCTCAATGTTCTGGGGAGGCATTCGATCTGTATACATATCACTCATCCTGGTCGTCCTGCCTTTCCTTCTATGATGCTCTTATGTATTCCTAATAAAGAACCCCCTCTGTAAGAGAGAGGGCCGGATTTTCTATTCTTCGACAACGTGGACATTCATAGTGGCTGTTACTTTCGGATGTACTTTAACCGGCACTTTGGTAACGCCGAGTGTACGGATCGGTTCATCAAGATCAATTTTTTTCTTGTCGACCTTTAAATCCATTTCTTTCAGGCGCTGAACAATCTGCTTAGAGGACACGGCGCCAAACAGCTTGCCGCCTTCTCCGGATTTTGCTTTAATATCAATTTTTTTGCTTTCAATTTTTTCTTTAAAAGCTTTTGCTTCTTCCAGTTCCTGCTCTGATTTTTTGTCATCGCTCTGTTGTTTGGCCTGCAGGTTTTTCATGTTGCCTGCGTTTGCTTCTACAGCAAGCTTATTTGGAAAAAGGTAGTTGCGGGCATAGCCTTCCGATACATTGGCTACATCCCCCTTTTTTCCTTTACCTTTAACGTCTTCATTCAATATTACTTTCATTCAGAAGAACCTCCCTGCATATATTCATCAATTGCTGCTTTCAACTGCTTTTCCGCTTCTTCAAGCGTAGTTTCTTTTAACTGGGCTGCGGCATTGGTTAAATGGCCGCCTCCGTTCAACGTTTCCATAATAAGCTGGACATTGACTTCACCTAAAGAGCGGGCGCTGATGCTGATCTTATCGTCGGCCCGCTTGGAAATAACAAATGAGGCCTTTACGTCGTTCATCGTCAGCAGCGTATCTGCCGCCTGAGCGATAAGAATCTGGTCATATGTTTCCCCTTCAGATGCTTTCGCAATAGCCAGGCCTTTTTTATAGATGGCTGCTTTTTCAATTAAATGCGAGCGTTTCACGTACTGCTCAATATCTTCTTTAAGAAGCTTTTGTACAAGCGTCGTATCTGCCCCGTGTGACTTTAAAAACGAAGCGGCGTCAAACGTCCGGGAACCTGTTCGAATAGCAAAGCTTTTCGTATCGACGATCATCCCCGCCAACAGAGCTGTCGTTTCGAGTACGTCCATCTTCAGCTTCTGAGGCTGGTATTCGAGAAGTTCTGTTACAAGCTCTGCCGTTGAAGAAGCATACGGCTCCATGTACACGAGCACGGGATCTTTAATAATTTCCTCCCCGCGGCGATGATGATCAAGTATAACAATCCGGTCAACTGCATCTACAAGCTTCGGCTCAATAACCAAAGACGGCTTGTGCGTATCGACGACCACAAGAAGCGTGTGACGTGTCAGTTCGTCCATTGCTTCTTCCGGAGTAATAAAATGGGACCACAGATATTCATGAGCTTCTATTTCTTCCATAAGCTTCTGAACGTCCGGGTTGATTTCATTTGGATCAACGACGACGTAGGCATCCGTATTATTTACTTCTGCAATCTTCAAAACACCGATCGCTGCTCCAATAGCATCCATATCAGGATTCTTATGGCCCATGACCACCACCTGATCGCTTTCCAGTACAAAATCCCGCAGGGCGTGGGAAATAACGCGGGCTCGCACGCGGGTCCGCTTTTCCATGGCGTTTGATTTGCCGCCGTAGAAGCGCACTTTGCCATTTTTTTCTTTAATAGTTACCTGATCGCCGCTCCTGCCAAGCGCCAGATCCAGACTGGACTGAGCTAGTGTGCCAAGCTCCCGTAAGGAAGATTCCTTTGTTCCTATACCGATACTAAGCGTAATCGGCACCTTTTCTTTTCCTGTTACTTCTCGTACTTCGTCGAGAAGCACAAACTTCGTTTTCTCTACTTCCTTCAAAGCTTTTTGGTCCATAAATGCTATAAATCGGTCCGAGGCAATACTTCGCAGCAGAATATCATAGTCGCTGGCCCAATGATTCAGCGCGGACGTTACGTGACTTTTCAACCTGCTTCGAAGCTGGTCATCCATCCCCTGAGTCACTTCATCATAGTTATCCAGATATATCAGACCGACTACCGATTGTTCTTCTTCATACAATCTGTTCGTTTCCGCTGTCTCCGTCATATTGAAAAAGTACAAAAGCTTGTCTTCGTGACGAATATACACGGTATAGTAATTGTCATTTAAGCTGATCTGTACTTCTTCTTCGCCTTTTTTTATAGCCGGAATGAGATCTGAAGAAACTTCGTCCAGTCCCTTCCCTAGGAAATGGCCGGGGAGCAGTTCATGAACGAAAGGATTCACCCAGTCAATTTCATATTCTTTTCCATACAACAAGATACCAATCGGAAGCTCGGTTACAGCTTCTTCGCCGGCTTTGTTAACACGATGGGATAAAGTGGCTATATAGCGTTCAAGATCCCGTTCAAAAGATGCTCTGGCCTGAACGACATAAAAAACCATCACGCCTAAAAGAATAAATCCGGCCAGGCCTAATTCCCAGCGGTAAATCATCAGTGCTCCGATGAAGAAAGAGGCAAGGATAAATAGAGCAACAACGTGTAAGCCGTGCCAGCGTCTTAATAAGAACTTAGGCATAATGTCAACCCCTACTTCTTGTCAGTTTCCAGTCGTTCTTTCAAACGAAAGCCTAAATCAATTATACCCAAGATTCGCGCAAAGAGTGGAATAATTGGTAAAATTACTAAGGAAATAACGAAAATAATTGGAAGCGCTTTGGGCAGTGATTTCTTATAGCAGTAGTAAAAGACTACTGTACACCCTTGAATAATCATAATGTTTCCAAGAAACCAGTAAACGTTCCAGATGAGCAGGTAAGGAGTGGTGCCTTCTTCTGCTCCAATCAATGTAAGCACAATTGCTGCCAGATAAAACCAAAGCAGCGACTTTGGAAAATTCCATTCCCGAAAAGGAGGAAATGGCTGATACGGTATCGACAGTCTTTTTAAAAAGTAATGGGCAATCACCTGCGTGATAACCGCGAATCCGGCACCGGCACTTACCATAATGACAGGAATCATATAGCCAATTTGAATGATGACTTCACTCATTGCCTCTACGCTGTCCGCTCCATCCTGACCGATCGAATTCAGCATGGATTCTGCCTGCACTGCTGAATCTCTCATTACATTTTGAAGTGTTTCCACGGGATTAATATTAAATACAAGAATCGTTACCGCATAGATTACCATAAGGCTCGTTACATATGCGAGCGATCCCCCTACTAAAACAAACAAAGGCTCTTTTTTTCTGCGGATCATTTCGCCGACGGTAATACCGCCGAGGCCGAACATTAACACGAATGGAACCCCTGTCAGGCCGCCGATGAATAAAGACAGCAGAAACAAAACAATAAACATCACCAGCGCGCTTCGAAGACCGTAGCGTGCAGTATAAATCAGAAAAGGCAGTGGCAAAAACCACAATAAAATATAAACAAGAGGAGGGACAAATATAGTAAGCAGCATTAATATAATAAATAATCCGCTCAGTATTGCACCCTCCGTTAAGCTTCTCGTCCGCTGCAATCCGTTCACCCCATCTGTTGTATAAAAAAGCTGATCACATGCTCAAAAAAGCTGCCTGCAGAACAGGCATTGCTTCATTGTAGCTTATGTAATAATAAATGCGCAAGCGTACCGAAAGCAGGCCTGATAACAGTCATTCCCTTTGTTTTTATGAAGGTCAGACGGTCAGCTGAAAGTCTTCAAAAAGTATAAAAGAGCTTTTCCCCGCTGAAAGTTCCCCGGAGAAAAGCTCTAATTATTCTCTTGCTCTATTGTTCTCTTACATATGGAATCAATGCTACGTGACGGGAGCGTTTGATCGCTCTAGTCAGCATACGCTGATATCTTGCGGAAGTCCCTGTTACACGACGTGGAAGAATCTTTCCACGCTCACTAATGAACTTATTAAGAAGATTTACATCCTTATAATCGATCTTTTCGATCTTGTTCACCGTGAAGTAACAAACTTTCCGGCGCTTACCTCTGCGTTTACCCATGTTTTTCATCCTCCTTTGTTTTTTTACATATATTACATTTTATTTCAGGAGAAGGGGATTAGAATGGTAAATCATCATCTGAAATATCGATAGGCTGGCCATCATTTGAAAATGGATCATCATTTAAATTAGATGAGCCTTTATTTTGATTCTGCTGCCCATAGCCCTGCTGGCCGCCGCTGTTTCCTCCGCCATAGTTTCCCTGGCTTTGAGAACCGCCGCCGCCTGCATTTTTAGGTTCAAGAAACTGAACGCTTTCGGCCTGTACTTCTACAACATATACACGTTTACCATCCTGGTATCATAACTGCGGCTCTGAAGACGTCCGTCTACACCGGCAAGGCTTCCTTTTTTAAGGAAGTTTGCTACATTTTCGGCCTGCTTTCTCCACGTTACGCAGTTAAGAAAGTCCGCTTCGCGTTCTCCCTGCTGATTCGTAAACGGGCGGTTTACTGCAATGCCGAAATTTGCCACGGCTACACCATTAGGGGTGTATCGCAATTCAGGATCACGAGTTAATCGTCCAACTAGAACTACACGATTTATCATAAGTGCCCCTCCCCATTTTAGATATTAGCCTTCGTTTCTAACGATAAGATGGCGGATTACGTTATCATCTATTTTAACAAGACGATCGAATTCACTAGTAGCTTCGGAATTAGCCTTCGTGTAAACCACGACATAATGTCCATCAGTGAAATCATTGATTTCATAAGCTAGACGGCGTTTTCCCATTTGATCTACTTTTTCGATCTCTGCTCCGTTTTTCGTCAGAATTTCGTTATAGCGTTCAACTGTCTGTTTCACGCCATCCTCATCTACGTTTGGAGCAATAATGTAAAGTACTTCGTACCTACGCATATTGCGTCACCTCCTTTTGGTCTAAGGCTCTTTTTCTTTGAAAAGAGCAAGGAGCAAAATTTAATAAAACGATTTTACTCACAATGTATAATTTTAGCATAGAAACTACTCTATAGCAATACGTGAAGGTGATTTTCTAAACATTGAAACGGAAATGAATAACGTCTCCATCTTTTACGATATACTCTTTACCTTCTAAGCGGACTTTGCCGGCTTCTTTGGCTGCATTCATCGAACCTGTCGTTGTAAGATCTTCGTAGCTGACGGTTTCTGCGCGGATAAAGCCGCGTTCGAAGTCGGTGTGAATCACTCCGGCTGCCTGAGGTGCTTTGGTGCCGCCGGTAATGGTCCAAGCGCGCACTTCCTGCTCACCTGCTGTAAAGTAAGTCTGCAGGCCGAGAAGCACATAAGCTGCGCGGATCAGCTGATCCAAACCGGATTCTTCAATACCCAGATCCTGCAGAAACTCCTGCTTTTCCTCCGGATCCAGTTCAGCAATTTCTGCTTCAATTTTCGCACACACCGTAATGACCTCTGATTTTTCACCATCAGCAAACTCTTTCACTCTTTTTACCATTTCGTTATCTTCACCGCTGACAAGATCTTCTTCACTTACGTTCGCGACGTATAGGATGGGCTTCATAGTGAGAAGCTGAAAGCCATTGACCATTTTCCGTTCTTCGTCTGTTAAGTCAAGAGCGCGGGCCGGCTTTTCTTCTTCAAAAACAGCAAGCAGCTTTTTCAGTACAGCATGCTCTGCCAACGCATCTTTATCTCTCGATTTTGCCAGTTTAGCTACTTTTGCTTCACGCTTCTCGATTGATTCCATATCAGCTAAAATAAGCTCGAGATTAATTACTTCAATATCACGAATGGGGTCGACGCTGCCGGACACATGTGTCACATCACCATCATCAAAGCAGCGAACTACATGAGAAATAGCGTCCACCTGACGAATATGTGTCAGAAACTTATTACCAAGCCCTTCGCCTTTGCTTGCTCCTTCTACAATCCCTGCAATATCTGTAAACTCAAATGCAGTTGGAATGGTTTTTTTAGGTTTCACAAGCGCTGTTAATTTCTGCAGACGCTCGTCAGGCACCTCTACGATACCAACGTTCGGATCAATCGTGCAGAATGGATAATTGGCTGCCTCTGCTCCAGCCTGTGTGATTGCATTAAAAAGAGTAGACTTCCCTACGTTAGGAAGACCTACAATACCAGTTGTTAAAGCCATCTTTTCACGTCCTTTTTCATAATCATCGGCTTATTAAAGCCTATTTCTTTCTATTAGTATAGAAAGGCGTTTCGGGAAACACAAGGAAGAAACGTTATTTAGGATCTTCTTTTGTATTTCCGGTTACTTTTTTCAATTTTTTCTGAAATTCTCTTCTTGGAAGCATGACACTGTGCCCGCACCCTTGACATTTTATACGAATATCTGCGCCAAGTCGGATAATTTCCCATCTGTTTTCCCCGCAGGGATGTGCTTTTTTCATTTGAACAACGTCATGCATTTGGTACGAGTCAAGTGCCATTTTATGCCCCCAGTCTTATTATCCTTTTTTTACCATTTTAAAGGGTATAAAGATTTATTTTTAGAACCCGGCTGCTTTTTTAAATTAAAGCATATAAAAGCGGGTATATAGAAGTAATATGTCATTTACAGTCAAATGCTTTATTTAAGGAGGAGAACTGTATGTTCAGGAAACAAAGCCGACCAGGTCATTCACCTGTTTCTTTATACTTGGACACTGAATCCGAGCAGACACCGGCGATTCTTTCTAATACTTTAACAGATGTCTTATCAACTGTCCCGGAAACTTCTGAAATAGTAATCGTATGCATCGGCACCGATCGTTCTACCGGCGATTCTCTGGGACCACTTACCGGTACCCTGCTCGCCAAAAACAAGCTTGATAATTTTAAAATCTACGGCACGCTTGCCTCTCCTGTGCATGCTGTTAATTTGGAAGAAGTATTAGCTGATATTGAGTTGCGTTATACCTCTCCATATATTATTGCTGTAGATGCCTGTCTTGGAAGAGTTAAGAATGTTGGATCATTACATTTCGAAGACGGTCCAGTTTATCCCGGAGCTGCAATGAAAAAGAATCTTCCTCCTGTCGGACAGGTACACATTACGGGTATCGTCAACGTAGGAGGAATGATGGAGTTTTTTGTGCTTCAGAATACACGTCTTCATGTTGTTATGCAGATGGCAGAGAGTCTTTCAGAGAGTTTCGTTCTTGCCGACCGCCGCCTGCAGGGAAAGAAATTAATCAAAAAAGCCTATCAGGACCGTCCGGTTCCCATAGGTGGGAAAACCGTTAAACACGAAGCCTGATTTTTTAAAGCCGAGAGAATCGGCTTACATATACTATAATAAATATATCACCGTCACAATAGCTCCTACGACCGGTATAGCCGGAAGCAGATTAGCCACCCGAATATCAAGAATTCCCGCAAGCTTCAGCCCAATCCCCAGAATCATAATCCCACCAGTACCTGTCATTTCTGTAATAAACATTTCCCTTAGCTCCACCGGCACGAACTGGTCAATCTGGCCCGCCAGCAGAGCAATACTGCCTTGATACAATACCACTGGTATAAAGGAGAACGCAACACCAAAACCGAGGGTTGCCGTGAATAACACCGCTGTAAAACCGTCCAGCATAGACTTGGTATAAAGAACGTTATGATCAAGCCTTAATCCGCTGTCCAGCGCTCCAAGTACAGCCATTGCTCCAACTACATATACGAGGGTAGCTGTAACAAACGCTTTAGCCACTGCTCCTTCGCTTCCTCCAGCTCCGCTTCGTTTCTCAATCCATTTCCCAAGCCTGTTCAACATATCTTCCAGCTGAATTCTTTCTCCTATCCAACCTCCGATTACAAGACTTCCAATAACAATCAAAAACTGGTCACTTGCCAGCCCCATTTGTATGCCTAAAAGCATAACCGCCAGGGCCAGGGCCTGCATAATCGTCGTTTTATATCGTTCCGGAATATTATGAAAGACCAGCCCCAGCAAAGATCCAACAACGATTGCTGCCCCATTCACCAGCGTGCCTAATAACACCATGCCCTCTCACCTTCTACTCTTTCTTTATCTTAACAAAATAAAACCCCCGGACAGGGGGTTATTCATCTTTATCCAAAAGCTCAATAATCCGCTTTAAATCTTCCTCCGAAAAAAAGTCAATTTCAATTTTTCCTTTTTTCTTTCCTTGTTTGATTGCCACTTTTGTTCCAAAGTAAGATTTAAGGTTGTTCTCCGTCGAACGAATAAAAATAGAGGGCGAAGGCTTTGATGTTTCACGTGAAACATCCTCCTTTTTCTCATGCATTCCCTTTATTATCTCTTCTGTTTTCCGGACGTTCCACTGGTTTTTCACAATATCACGAGCCAGCTGTTCAATTGTTTTCTTTTCTTTAATACCTAGAAGAGCTCGGGCATGGCCCATCGTCAATTCCTTTTTCTCCACCATCTGCTGAACGCTTTTAGGAAGCTGTAGAAGTCTCAAGTAATTTGTAATGTGCGGACGGCTTTTGCCGACGCGCTTTGCCAGCTCATCCTGAGTAAACGACAAGTGGTCCATCAGCTTTTCATACGCTTTAGCTTCTTCGAGCGCGTTTAGATTTTCTCTCTGCAGATTTTCAATTAGGGCTATTTCCATCATTTGTTCGTCCGTCAGCTGCTTTACAATTGCCGGCACGGTTTGAAGTCCTGCTATTTTCGAAGCACGGAGGCGTCTTTCCCCTGCTACAATATCGTAGCCTTTAATACTTTTCCTAACGATAAGAGGTTGAACGACACCCTGTGCTGAAATCGATTCGCTCAACTCCTGGAGAGCTTCCTTGTCGAACACCTGCCTTGGCTGGTAAGGATTCGGACGTAGCTGATTCACATCAATATCCTTCACTGCTTCTGTTTTGGCTGTTTTTTCCTCTGGGAAAAAAGCATTCAGTCCTCTGCCTAGTCCTTTAGCCACTCGCCACCACTTCCTTTGCTAAATCTAAGTAAACTTCGGCCCTTTTGATCTGGCGTCATAACTGATAATCGGAAGGCCATGGCTTGGCGCTTCACTCAGCCGGACATTTCTTGGAATTATCGTTTTATACACTTTTTCACGGAAGTACTTTTTAACTTCTTCAATGACCTGCAGTCCAAGATTCGTACGGGCATCAAGCATAGTTAGAAGAACACCTTCAATCGCCAGGTCATGATTTAAGTGTTTCTGCACAAGTCTGACGGTATTCAGCAGCTGGCTCAACCCTTCTAATGCGTAATATTCACACTGCACTGGAATAAGAACCGAATCAGAGGCTGTAAGTGCATTTATCGTTAACAACCCGAGAGAAGGCGGACAATCAATAATGATGTAGTCATAATCTTTAATAACGTCCCGAAGTGCATTTTTTAATCGAACTTCTCTGGAAATGGTAGAAACAAGCTCAATTTCAGCGCCGGAAAGCTGGATAGTAGCGGGAACAACATCCAAGTTATCCACACTGCCGGGCCGAATAATGTCTTTGATTTCTACATCATCGACGAGAAGATTGTAAATGCATTTATCTACTTCGCCTTTTTCGATACCGGCTCCGCTCGTAGCATTTCCTTGAGGATCCATATCGACGAGAAGAACTTTTTTTCCAAGATATGCAATGCATGCGCTGATATTTACTGCTGTTGTTGTTTTACCAACGCCGCCTTTTTGATTAGCAATGGCTACTACTTTGGCCATCGTTACACCTACTTTCTCTCCTGCTGCTTCATTTATTATATGTAAAGCCTGGATGGAATATCCGAATAGTATTAGTAAAAACTGTATTTAAGCGGATTTTCTTTCTTTTTTTATTCTATCATGTTTTGTGAAAAAATTCGCAACAGTTCTCTTTTTGTTGCGCTTTTTCCTTATTTTTCAGTATATATACAAAAACAGCCTGATTAATGCTTCAGGCTGTCATAGCATATTTTAAACGATAGGTTCTTTAGAAGGAGTTCCCGCCTTACGGGGATAGGCCTTTGGTGTTTTTTTCTCTTTCACAGCCTGCAGAATACAGCGCTGGCTTTTTTCTACAGGAAGTGTAAATGAAAATTCATTTTTCCATACTCCTCCAAGCAGGCTGAAGGCTTTTTCCGCTTCTGCTTTTTCCTCCAGTCCTGTAGATCCTTTCATTGCGATAAACGTACCTCCTACTTTGGCAAAAGGCAGACACAACTCTGCAAGGACCGGCATTCGAGCCACTGCTCTTGCTACTACAATATCATAGGATTCCCGGTGGTCTTTCATCCGGGCCAGCTGTTCTGCCCTCTCATGAACAAAGTGAATATCATTTAAACCGAGGACTCCTGCCACCTCTCTTAAAAACGTAATCCGTTTTTTAACGAGTCCGCAATCGTCATTTCAATATGAGGAAAACATATTTTCAAAGGAATACTTGGAAAACCCGCTCCTGCTCCGATATCAATAGCTTTCTGTGGTCTATCTGTAGTTGGAAATGCTTTTATTGCAGTAATAGAATCAAAAAAGTGTTTTTCATAGACATCATCTTCTTCTGTAATACCTGTTAAGTTCATCTTTTTATTCCATTCAACAAGCAGCGTATAGTAATCTTCGAACTGCTTGAGCTGATGGGTGGATAGAGTGATGCCTTCTGCCTCTGCCCACGCCGGAAATTGTGCTTTGCTCATCATTCTCCTCCTTTGTTTGTTCACCTAGCGTCGCTGCCTAGAAAAAAGCGTCCGTAAGAAACGGACGCTCAGCTTCCTTTTATGCTTCCCCTACTCTGGCAAGCTTTCCCTGTTCCAGATAAACAAGAAGAATAGAAATATCTGCAGGATTCACTCCCGAAACTCTTGAAGCCTGGCCTACTGATAATGGTTTTACTTCGGTCAGCTTTTGGCGTGCTTCGGTCGCAATACCGCTGATAACACTGTAGTCCAGATTTTCCGGTATTTTCTTCATTTCCATCTTTTTTCATTTTATTTACCTGATCAAGCTGTTTGGAAATGTAGCCTTCATATTTTGTTTGAATTTCAACCTGCTCGGCAACATCCGGGGTAACGCGACTCGTGAAGCCGGTAAATGGAAAAATATCGTCGTATCCAAGCTCCGGACGTTTCAGCAGGTGCATTGCTGTTGCCGTCTCTTTAATAAGAGAAGAGTTTTTTGAAGTAAGCATTTCCTCAAGTTCAGGACTCGGCTGAATGCTTGCCTTTTTCATACGCTGCTTTTCCTGCTCAATCGCTTCTTTCTTTGATAGAAAACGATCATAGCGCTCCTGCTCTATCATACCTGCCTGATAGCCTATTTCTGTCAGGCGGAGGTCGGCGTTATCGTGGCGCAGAAGCAGACGATATTCTGCTCTTGACGTTAATAAACGGTACGGTTCATTAGTGCCTTTTGTAACCAGATCATCAATCATTACACCGATGTAGGCATCGGAGCGATCCAGAATAACCTGCTCTTTACCCTGAGCTTTCAGCGAAGCATTCATTCCAGCCATAAGGCCCTGCCCCGCGGCCTCCTCATAACCAGATGTTCCGTTAATCTGGCCGGCAGTAAATAAATTTTCTACTTTTTTCGTTTCCAGTGTAGGCCACAGTTGTGTAGGAACCATCGCATCATATTCAATAGCGTAGCCCGGACGCATCATCTTAACATTTTCAAGACCAGGAATGGACTGCAGAATCTTGAACTGCACGTCCTCCGGCAGGCTCGTTGACAATCCCTGTACATAAACTTCTGTTGTATTTCTGCCTTCCGGCTCTAAGAAGATCTGATGCTTCGGCTTATCGTTAAAGCGGACAATTTTATCTTCTATAGAAGGACAGTATCTCGGTCCGGTTCCTTCAATCATGCCGGAATACATTGGAGATCGTGACAAATTATCATTAATAATCTGATGCGTTGCTTCTCCTGTATATGTCAGCCAGCAAGGAAGCTGATCGGTAATAAATTTAGTCGTTTCATAGGAGAAAGCACGGGGCTGATCATCTCCCGGCTGTACTTCTGTCTTGCTGTAATCGATACTATTGCCATTTACACGTGGAGGGGTGCCCGTTTTAAAACGAACGAGTTCAAAACCAAGAGCCTTTAGTTCATGAGAAAGCTGCACCGAGGGCTGCATGTTATTCGGTCCGCTCTCATAAGCAAGTTCTCCCAGAATGATTTTCCCGCGCAGGTACGTTCCGGTTGTAATTACGACCGTACTGCTTCTATATTCTGCTCCCGTGTTTGTTACTACACCCTTACATACATTATCTTCTACAATCAATTTCTCGACCAGGCCCTGGCGCAGGGTAAGATTTTCCTGTTCTTCGATCGTGTTTTTCATTTCGTGCTGGTACATAAACTTATCGGCCTGTGCTCTAAGAGCTCTTACAGCAGGCCCTTTTCCGGTATTCAACATTTCATTTGAATATGCGTTTTATCAATATTCTTTGCCATCTCTCCGCCGAGAGCATCTAATTCACGTACGACAATTCCTTTTGCAGGACCGCCGACTGAGGGATTACATGGCATAAAAGCAACAGCGTCGAGATTCAATGTGAGCATCAATGTCTTTGAGCCTGAACGAGCTGCCGCAAGTCCAGCTTCAACTCCTGCATGCCCGGCTCCGATGACTACAACGTCATACGTACCGCCTTCATAATTCATTCATGTGCCTCCTTATAATAGTTAAATATGGAAAAAAAGTAATTTAGTTATTATTTTTCGATTTATTTACCTAGACAAAATTGAGAAAAGAGTTGATCAATCAATCCATCGTGCACATTTTCTCCAATAATTTCACCGAGCATTTCCCATGCTCTCGTAATATCAATTTGAATCATATCGACAGGAACTCCCATTTCAACCGCTTCCAGGGCGTCTTCAAGAGTCTGTCTAGTCTGATTCAACAAACCAACATGTCTGGCATTGGAAATATAGCTTAAATCGGAACCTTCAATACCTTCCTCAAAAAAGAGGCTTGATACTGCCTGCTCCAGTTCATCAATACCTTCGTCTTTTAATAAAGACGCCGCAATAACGGGGCGGCCGGATGCCAGTTCTCGTACACGGTTTCATCTATTTTTTTATCCAGATCTGTTTTGTTTAAAAGTATTACCGCATTTAGTCCATGTATCGCTTTAAACAGCGCTTCATCTTCTACAGAAAGTTCTTCTGCACTGTTAAGGACCAAAAGATTAATTCGGCTTCCTGCAGAGCCTTTCTGGAGCGCTCTACGCCAATTTTTTCTACGATGTCTTCTGTATCTCTAATACCGGCAGTATCAATAAGACGCAGCGGAACACCACGGATATTAACGTATTCTTCCAGGACATCACGGGTCGTCCCGGGAATATCCGTAACAATAGCTCTGTTTTCATGAATCAGGCTGTTCATCAAAGAAGACTTACCAACGTTGGGACGCCCTATGATAGCTGTTCCCAGGCCTTCGCGGAGAATTTTACCCTGCTTCGCCGTAGAGAGCGCTGTTTACTTCATCTTTTACATGTGAGGTGTGTTTTTTTAAATTGTCGAGCGTTACTGATTCGGCATCAAATTCAGGATAATCAATATTCACTTCTACGTGAGCTACTGTTTCAAGCAGCTCCCGGCGTAATCGTCTTACTCGTTCTGAAAATCTGCCCTCTACCTGCTTCACTGCCGCATGCATTGCTTTATCAGTTTTAGCACGAATCAAATCCATAACACCTTCTGCCTGCGAAAGATCAATTCTACCATTTAGAAAGGCCCGTTTGGTAAATTCCCCTGGTTCAGCCAGCCTTGCTCCAGCACTAAGTACCAGATCAAGAACCCGATTAACCGACACCAACCCGCCGTGGCAGTTGATTTCTATAATATCTTCTCTTGTGAATGTCCGGGGAGCACGAAGCACAGACACCATCACTTCTTCCACCGTTTCATTTGTCTGCGGATCCATGATATGACCGTAGTGAATCGTATGAGTATCTGCTTCCTGTACTTTTTTTACCTCTATATAGTGTATCAGCAATAGAAAAAGCCTGCTCCCCGCTCAATCGGACGATGGCAATAGCTCCTTCGCCGACCGGAGTGGAAATAGCGGCTATTGTATCAAATTCCATTCTAACTCTCGCTCCTCAGAATGAATAATAGTTTGCTTACATTATTTCATCTAGTTTTGTATTCCTAACTAAATAGAATAGCATAGGAATGCATTTTGGGAAAGCATAGATTATCCACATGTGGATAACTCTCAGTCATTTGTAAATTATTCTTACTTTTTATACACAAAAAAGCCACTCCTGCTTATCAGGAATGGCTCGGCGTAATAATATCCGTATTGAGTATGAGAAAAACGTCTGCTACTTTTTCGAAAGGAAAATAGCTACATAGCGGTGAGGTTCTTTTCCCTCAGAAGCTGTTTCGATATCTTTTTCGTTTTGAAGCGCTGCATGAATGATTTTTCGTTCCCGCGAACTCATAGGCTCCAGCACTACTTTCCGTTTCGTTTTCCGGGCTTTATCAGCAAGTCTTTCTGCCAGCTGATGAAGCGCCTCACGGCGTCGTTCGCGGTAATTCTCGGCATCGAGCGTGATACGGGAGTATTTATCAGAATAACGGTTTGCTGCTAGATTAACCAGGTATTCAAGTGAATCGAGCGTCTTTCCCCGTTTTCCAATTAACACTCCAAGATCTTCGCCTTGAATATCAAAAAGAACTTCTTTTTTCTTTTCTGTTATTACTATTTCAGCTTTTGTACCCATTTCTTTTAAAACCTGAGTCAGAAAAGCAGCCGCTTCTTTCGTCGGATCCTGCTTTATCTTCGCTTCAATAATAGCCGGTTTTCCTTTAAATAAGCCCAGAAAACCTTTTACCGGAACTTGTACGAGTTCATAATCAAGCTGATCTTCTTCAATACTCAATTCCAATAGTGCGTTAGCTTTCGCTTCTTCTATTGTTTTTCCGGATACCGTTACTGTTTTCACTTCTTTTTCACTCCTCCAGCTTTCGGTTCTTTCGGTCCGCTATCACTGACCTCGGCTGCTGCTTTTGCATCACGTTTGTTTCTTGCACCAGGCCCTGTAATGAAATACGTCTGGATAATCATAAACAGGTTACCAATAACCCAGTAAAGCGCCAGGGCAGATGGGAAGAAGAAAGCAAATCCACCAATCATAAATGGCATCATATACATAAGCATTTTCATCTGAGGATTATCTGAAACCATCATCATTTTCTGTGAATGAAGGTAGTAACACCTGCAATGATTGGAAGTATATAGTCCGGCTGACCAAGCTGGAACCATAGAAACTCGTGTGTGCCAATTTCTCTCGTCCGCATAATCGCGTGATAAAAAGCGATGAGAATAGGCATTTGAATGAAAATAGGAAGACAACCGGCTAACGGATTAATTCCTTTGGACTGGAATAGCTTCATTGTCGCCTGCTGCAGTTCCTGTTGCGTCTTCTGATCTTTAGCTGAATACTTTTCTCTCAGCTTTACAAGCTCAGGCTGCACTTCCTGCATTGCTTTTGCGCTTTTAGTCTGTTTGATCATTAAAGGAAGAATCAAAATACGAAGCATAATCGTTACTATGATGATAGACATGCCGTAGCTTTCTCCCATTGCCTCTGCAATATAAATAATTAACCACGATAATGGATAAACAAAATACGAATTCCAAATACCTTCACTGTCTGCATCGATTGGCTGATTTACGTCAAAACAACCGGCCATGACAGTCATTAAAGCAACAAGCATTGCCACTAAACCTAATTTCTTTCGCACAAACGCTTCCTCCTTGATAAAAACCATCTTCAATATAGTGTAATACTCCGGGCCTCATTTAAGAAAAAGAGAATTTATTAAATTACAAATAATTCCATTAAGTTAAAATTTTGTATGTATGGTTTATTTTAATGTTAAATATATACAATTATAATGGTAAAATATTGAAATATAAAAGTAAGCGTTCGCTTTTCTCAAAAAAAAGAGCCCTTAACCATTTTAGCGAATATAAAAGATAAAGAAAGAAAAGCCTGCTTCCTATTTTAGGAAGATCGGCTGCCGCTTTTTCGCAATACATGTTTAAAGCTTTTCTTTAATTCTTCATATTCCATTTCTAAAGCCGGCTTACGAGCGATAATAACATAATCTTTTTTGGATCAAGAAAATCATCCAGCTCTTTTAATACTTCTCTAAGAAGTCGTTTCATCCTGTTCTAGTAACCGCATTTCCAAGCTTACGGCTCACGGTGACACCTACACGGTATTCAGACTGAGCAGGCTTCTTAAGAACATATAGTACGAACTGGCGGTTCGCATATGAGGATCCTTTATCGAAGACTGTGCTGAACTCATGATTCTTTTTTAATTTATGCGCTTTTTTTCAAACAGCGGCACCTCCGCCAAAGCCTTCAACAGACCGTATGCTTAATTAGCAGCAAAAGAGCTGCCTTGCTTGAGAAAACAAGCCCTTACAGAAAGCACAGCAGCCCTGCAGCTTATTTAAGCAGGATATGCCGGTGCTTCTTGTAAGGAAAAGTAAAAAAAGACCACTGTCAATATCAGTGGCCTTAGGCAGATAGTACTTTTCTTCCTTTACGACGGCGGTTTTTAATAATGTGACGGCCGTTTTTTGTACTCATTCTTGTACGGAAGCCATGATTCTTTTTGCGCTTACGATTATTTGGATTAAACGTTGGTTTTCCCATTCCTAGCACCTCCTGGTGAGTAATTTATCGTTCTGCTGTGCTTTGTTTCTTCTATATCCCAGCCTTTATATTCTCAAAAGAATCAATTCGATTGCTTAAGCCGAAAGGGTACTTTACTGAAATATAATCTCTTGCACATTCCCGTAAAATTATATAGAGAAACAGGGGCATCTGTCAATAGCAATCTTTTGATGAAACCTCCGGCAGAAAAAAATAACAGCAGCTCCCAAAATAAAAAGTAGTGTGGATAACTTTTTTGCCATATTTTTATCTTTTAAAAGAATTACTTACAGGATATACACACAATATAGTAGTGTGGACAAGTATAGCCCACAAGTTATTGATTATGTGGATAACTATTAAAAAGTCCGTTGTCTTCGCTTTTTATTTTGATATGATAGTTATGTTTTCCTCTGGATAACTTTGTGAACTAAAATACTTATCCACACCTGTTGATAACTTTGTGCATAACTTTCCACAGGCTCTGAATAGTTTTTCCACATAAAAAAGACTCATGTGGATAAGACGATTATGTTACTATACTAGTTGTTATCCACTTCTTATCAAGAGCTCCTTTAAGAAAAGTTATACGAATTTTTCCTTATACATAGGTTAAATGCTATTAAATTTTTTCCTTGGTAGCATTGAATAGTTTTACCGTGTACTATGGGACCGGCATGCAAAAAAAATAGATGGATACACCAGACTCGGTGGTGAACCGAGTTTTTTTTATCCGCTTATGTAATAGATAAAGCAGTAAAGAGAGACGAAAAGGAGGGTAAGAGAGTGCTGGAAAATATTAATGACTTATGGAATCAAAACGCTTGAAATTATGAAAGAAAAAGTAAGCAAGCCAAGCTATGAAACATGGCTGAAAGCAACCAGGGCTCAGAATATACGATGACACTATCGTGGTTACTGCCACCAAATGAGTTTGCCCGCGACTGGCTTGAAAACCGCTATTCTTCTTTAATATCTGATACATTAAATGATCTAACCGGCTCGGAACTGGATGTAAAATTCATTATTCCTGAAGCTGAGCACGCAGATGAATTCACAGTACCGGCTGCGCCTAATGCCAAAGAGAAAAAGAAGACAATTCGGAGAACGTGCCTAAAAGTATGCTTAACGATAAGTATTCTTTTGATACATTTGTTATCGGATCTGGAAACCGTTTTGCCCACGCTGCTTCGCTCGCCGTAGCAGAAGCACCCGCAAAAGCATATAATCCGCTGTTTATTTATGGGGAGTTGGACTTGGCAAAAACCCATTTAATGCATGCAATCGGGCATTACGTTATTGATCATAATCCAAACGCCAGAGTCGTCTATCTATCTTCAGAGAAATTCACTAATGAATTTATTAATTCCATCCGGGACAATAAACGGTAAACTTTCGGAACAAATATAGAAATGTAGATGTACTGTTAATAGATGACATTCAATTTTTAGCCGGTAAAGAACAAAACACAGGAAGAGTTTTTTTCATACGTTTAACGCTCTTCATGAGGAATCTAAACAAATCGTTATTTCCAGCGATCGGCCGCCTAAAGAAATACCTACCCTGGAAGACCGGCTTCGTTCCAGATTTGAATGGGGGCTGATTACAGATATTACACCACCTGATCTGGAAACGAGAATTGCTATCCTCAGAAAAAAAGCAAAAGCGGAAAAGCTTGATATACAAATGAAGTCATGCTTTATATCGCCAACCAGATAGATACCAATATTCGTGAACTGAAGGTGCCTTAATCAGGGTCGTCGCTTATTCTTTGATCAATCAGGATATGAATGCCGATCTGGCAGCAGAAGCATTGAAAGATATTATTCCAAACAGCAAACCAAAAAAAGTGACAATTGAGGATATTCAGCGTCTGGTCGCAAGCCAGTACAGCCTGCAGCCTCAGGAGCTGAAAGCAAAAAAAACGTACAAAGGTTTTGCATTTCCAAGACAGATTGCTATGATCTTTCCAGGGAAATGACCGAGTTTTCTCTGCCTAAAATTGGAGAAGAATTTGGAGGACGCGACCATACAACGGTTATTCATGCGCATGAGAAAATATCTAAACTCGTTCATTCAGACAGCGACTTTCAAAAGCAGCTTAAAGAGCTTATGGATCAGCTCAAAGCATAGTGAGGATAACATTTTAGTTATTAACAATCCATCCACATGTGGATAACCTAGGGGTGATTGGGCTTGTCTAACTTATCCACACTGCCAACACCCCCTACTACTACGACTATAAATTATTAAAATATATAATAAGGGAGTCTACCTATGCATTTTACAATTCAACGAGATGCTTTCGTTCACAGTGTTCAGCATGTAACACAAAGCTGTTTCCTCCAGAACTACCATTCCAATCCTTACAGGAATCAAGATAGAAGCAACTAATTACGGAGTAACATTGACCGGAAGTGACTCAGATATATCTATTGAAACATTTATACCTGTCAGTGACGGTGAAAAAGAGTATGTAACGATCAAAGAAGAAGGAAGCATTGTGCTGCAGGCCCGTTTTTTTGCTGAAATTGTAAAAAAGCTTCCGGGAGAAGAGATTGAAGTCGCGGTCCAGGATCAATTTGCCACAACTCTTCGTTCAGGCAGTGTTGTTTTTAACCTTAACGGTCTTGATCCAGAGGAGTATCCAAGACTTCCACAGCTTGATGAAGACAATCATTTTCAAATGCCGCAGAATCTTCTTAAAGATATGGTGCGCCAGACTGTTTTCGCCGTGTCCACTCAGGAAACACGCCCCGTGTTGACAGGTGTAAACCTGGAAGGGGAAGAATCTGAATTAATCTGTACTGCAACAGATAGTCACAGACTTGCTATGCGTAAGGCTTCAGTAGAGACAAAAACGGGCGCTATGTCTTTGTCGAATGTTGTCATCCCAGGAAAAAGCCTGAACGAATTAAATAAAGTGCTCGAAGATTCTACCGAACTCGTAGATATTATTGTTACGGAAAGCCAAGTATTGTTTAAATTTGAAAACCTTCTGTTTTTCTCCAGACTTCTGGACGGTAAATACCCGGTTACAAAAAATATGATTCCTGATCATGCTAAAACGGAGCTTGTGCTCCGTACAAAAGAACTTCTATCTTCACTTGAACGCGCACTTCTTCTTTCCAGAGAAGCAAAAAACAATGTTATTAACTTGAAAACAATGGAGAACAACGAAATAGAAGTAAGTTCTGTTTCTGCAGAAGTAGGGAAGGTAACAGAAAAGATTTCATGTGATACAATGGAGGGAGAAGAACTGCGCATTCTTTTAACGGCAAAAACATTATGGATGCATTAAAAGTAATCGATAGTGAAACGATTAAGATCCGTTTCACCGGAGCAATGAGTCCTTTTACCGTTCAGCCGACAGACCATGATCAAATGCTGCATTTATTCTCTCCTGTAAGAACGTACTAAATAACACTTATGCCTCTGGGTTGAAAAAGCCAGGGGCTTTTCTGATGAAAGAGCGCAGCAGCAAGTATGTAAGCGTCGATTTCATATTGGCTTTATAGGCGGAAATTTAGTAAAATATAAGATGATATAGTATGTCAGTTCATTTTTGGCATAGGAGGCCCGTTATATGGAAAATACGATTGAAATAACGAAAGAATATATAACGCTCGGACAGCTTTTAAAAGAAGCCGGAGTTATTGATACCGGCGGCATGGCTAAGATTTTTCTGCTGGAGTATACCGTCTTTGTTAACAAAGAACAGGATCAGCGCAGAGGCCGTAAGCTGTATCCCGGCGATGTGGTTGAGATTGAGGGCGCTGGAGTTTTTGAAATAGCTTCCAGCTCTAATTGAGGAACAAAGATTGTATATAAACGAAATTTCCCTGAAGCAGTATCGAAATTACAACCAGCTGACCCTTCCGGTTGAAAATGAAATCAATGTTATACTTGGAGAAAATGCACAGGGTAAAACAAACTTTATGGAAGCCATTCACGTACTTGCATTTGCTAAGTCGCACAGGACTTCCAAGGATAAAGAGTTAATCCAGTGGGATCAGGATTTTGCCAGAATCAGTGCGGAAATCACAAAAAAAAACGGCCCTGCGTCCCTTCAGGTGATCTTGTCGGAAAAAGGTAAAAAAGCAAAAGTGAATGGATTGGAGCAGAAAAAGCTGAGCCAGTACATTGGCTCCTGCAACGTCGTTATGTTTGCTCCGGAAGATTTATCTCTCGTTAAGGGAGGTCCTAACCTGAGGAGACGATTTCTCGATATGGAAATAGGCCAGATCAGCTCGGTCTACCTTCACGATCTGGGCATTTACCAGAAAATACTCAAACAAAGAAATCAGCTGCTAAAAGACATCTTTCCATCTGCTACGAAAGAACAGGATATGATGCTGCAGGTGCTGACAGATCAGCTTGTCCAAACGGCCTCTAAAGTTATCGGAAGGCGTTTTTCTTTTTTAAAGATGCTGCGCACCTGGGCCCAGGATATTCATTGGCAGATCAGCCGGCAGATGGAAAAGCTTGAAATTGAATATAGTTCGTCTACAGAAGTAGAGGAAGGAATGGATGAAAAGGCAATTTCCGCCGCTCTCCATCAGGCCTTTGAAAAAGCCGCGGATCGTGAAATAAGACGCGGCATATCTCTGGTCGGTCCTCATCGTGACGAACTTATTTTAAAAATAAATGGCAAGGAAGCACAGACTTATGGTTCGCAGGGACAACAGCGTACAGCAGCACTGTCGCTGAAGCTGGCAGAAATTGAACTTATCCATGACAACATAGGAGAGTACCCAATTCTGCTTCTTGATGATGTTCTCTCAGAGCTGGATCATTTCAGGCAGTCTCATCTTCTTCATGCGATTCAGGGAAAGGTGCAGACATTTGTCACGACTACGAGTATTGACGGCATTGAACATGAAACGCTAAAGAAAGCTTCAACATTTCACGCAGGCAATGGTCTGCTGACACCAGCAAAGTAGGGAGGAAGGCTTATGTTTATTCATTTGGGCGGGGATATGATTATCGGTCAAAGGATGTAGTCGCTATTCTCGATGAAACTTCGCATGCTTCTTCAAAAGACACCGCCCGTTTTATGGACTCCCGGCAGAACAGTCAGGTCGTAGAGATTACGGAAGATTATACGAAATCAGTAGTGGTTACGCACGACAAAGTGTACTTATCCCCCATTTCTTCTTTAACATTGAAGCGTCGGCGCAGGTCATTTCAGAAATAGAAGATTTCAGCGAAGAATAACAGACAGGTATACATTTGGAATACGGTAATGGAAGAGAAGGTGAATGTAATTGGCAATGGATCCAAATTCATATGATGAAAGCCAGATTCAGGTCCTCGAAGGCCTGGAAGCAGTTAGAAAACGTCCCGGCATGTACATTGGCTCAACTAGTTCCAGAGGACTTCACCACTTGTGTGGGAGATTGTCGATAACAGCATTGATGAAGCAATGGGTGGTTATTGTGACTACATTTCCATTGTTATTGAAAAGGACAACAGTATTACCGTCCAGGATAATGGACGCGGAATCCCGGTCGGAAACCATGAAAAAATGGGACGTCCAGCTGTAGAAGTTATTATGACTGTACTGCACGCAGGCGGTAAATTCGGCGGCGGCGGCTATAAAGTATCCGGAGGCCTTCACGGTGTCGGAGCGTCTGTCGTAAATGCGCTGTCAGAGATATTGGAAATTGAAGTTCACCGTGAGGGTCATGTATACCAGCAGACATACCGCAAAGGTGTGCCTCAGCAGGATCTGCAGATGGTAGGAGATACAGATGTTACGGGAACAAAAATTCATTTCAAGCCGGATGCTGATATTTTTACAGAGGTAACGGTATTTGATTATGAAATTCTGGCAACCCGTCTGCGTGAAATTGCTTTTCTAAATAAAGGACTTCGTATCTCCCTCAAAGACGAACGGGAAGATGGAAAAGAAGTAGAATACCACTATGAAGGCGGAATTGCTTCTTTTGTAGAGTATTTGAACCGCCAGAAAGAAGCGCTTCACGGAGAGCCTATTTTTATTGAAGCAGACAGAGATGGAACAAAAATAGAAATTGCTGTGCAGTATAACGACAGTTATACAAGCAACATTTATTCCTTTGCCAATAACATCAACACCCACGAAGGCGGAACGCATGAATCCGGCTTTAAGACAGGACTAACCAGGGTAATAAACGATTACGCAAGACGAAACAATCTATTTAAAGAAAGTGATCCTAACTTAGTCGGAGACGATGTCAGAGAAGGTCTGACAGCTATTATTTCCGTAAAAATACCAGACCCGCAGTTTGAAGGCCAGACAAAAACAAAGCTTGGCAACAGCGAAGTCCGTACGGTTACTGATTCATTATTCAGTGAACACTTTTCCCGCTTTCTCGCTGAAAACCCGGATACGGCCCGAAAAATTGTAGATAAAGGTCTTATGGCTTCAAGAGCAAGGGATGCAGCCAAAAAAGCCCGTGAGTTAACAAGAAGAAAGAGCGCTCTGGAAGTTAGTTCTCTTCCTGGTAAACTGGCCGATTGTTCATCCAAAGATGCTTCGATCAGCGAGATCTACATCGTAGAGGGTGATTCTGCCGGAGGCTCAGCCAAACAGGGACGAGATCGCCATTTTCAGGCGATTCTGCCGCTCCGCGGGAAAATTATTAACGTAGAAAAAGCACGGCTCGATAAAATTCTTGGAAACAATGAAATCCGTACGATTATTACAGCACTTGGTACGGGCATTGGAGAAGAGTTCGATATTGAAAAAGCAAGATACCACCGCATTATTATTATGACCGATGCGGACGTCGATGGGGCGCATATTCGGACGTTGATTCTGACGTTTTCTACCGCTATATGAGACCTTTGATTGAAAAAGGCTATATTTATATCGCCCAGCCGCCTTTATATCAAGTGAAACAGGGAAAGACGATCCGCTATGCTTTTGATGAAAAAGAAAGAGACCAGATCTTTTCGGAACTTGCGGCCCAGCCTAAACCGGGTGTACAGCGTTACAAAGGTCTTGGTGAAATGAATCCGGACCAGCTTTGGGAGACGACGATGGATCCTGAAGGCCGTTCCCTGCTGCAGTAGAACTAGAAGATGCAATGAAAGCAGATGAAGTATTTGAAATGTTAATGGGAGAGCGTGTGGAACCGCGCCGTGACTTTATACAGGCAAATGCCCACTACGTGAAAAACCTGGACATTTAACCACGCCCGGCGGGGCATAATCAGGAATTAGAACGGCTCGAAACAGGAGGTTACAACATTGGCAGAGAATGAATCAAGAGTAACAGGCATAAATATCGGCCAGGAAATGAGAACCTCTTTCCTGGATTACGCGATGAGCGTTATCGTAAGCCGTGCTCTTCCGGACGTTAGAGATGGAATGAAGCCGGTTCACCGGCGTATTTTGTATGCAATGAACGAACTCGGCATGACACCGGATAAACCTTTTAAGAAATCTGCACGTATTGTCGGCGAAGTCATTGGTAAGTATCACCCACACGGTGATTCGGCAGTGTATGAAACGATGGTACGGATGGCGCAGGATTTCAGCTATCGTAATATGCTGATCAGCGGACACGGCAACTTTGGTTCCGTCGATGGGATGCGCTGCTGCAATGCGTTATACAGAGGCGCGTCTGGCCAAGATCTCCATGGAAATGGTACGTGACCTGAACAAGGACACGATTGATTTCAGGAAAACTATGATGGAAACGAAAGAGAGCCGATTGTACTCCCGGCCCGTTTCCCTAACCTTCTTGTAAATGGAGCTTCTGGTATTGCTGTAGGGATGGCAACGAATATTCCTCCCCATCAGCTTGGAGAAGTCATTGACGGCGTTCTTGCTGTGGCGGACAATCCGGATATTACAATACCGGAACTGATGGAATATATACCGGGACCTGACTTTCCGACAGGTGCCTCCATTATGGGACGTCTGGGCATTAAACGTGCGTACCAGACCGGCCGCGGCTCTATTATTATCCGTTCAAAAGCAGAAATCATAGAGCAGAAAAACGGTAAACAGACGATTATTGTGGATCAGCTTCCTTATCAGGTCAATAAAGCACGTCTGATTGAAAAAATTGCTGAATTGGCCCGTGATAAAAAAATCGAAGGTATTACGGATCTGCGCGATGAATCTGACCGAAATGGCATGAGAATTGTCATTGAAGTTAGAAGAGATGCCAATGCCAATGTTCTTTTAAACAACTTATATAAGCAGACCTCCCTGCAGACGAGCTTTGGTATTAACATGCTGGCTCTTGTAGACGGCCAGCCAAAAGTACTGAATTTAAAAGAAATGCTTTACCATTACCTGGAACACCAAAAAGTGGTGATTAAGCGCCGTACAGCCTTCGAATTAAAAAAAGCTGAAGCGAGAGCTCATATTTTAGAAGGTCTCCGTATTGCATTGGATCATATTGATAAAATTATTGCATTGATCCGCGGATCCCAGACAACCGATGCAGCCCGCAACGGCCTTATGGAAGAATACGGTCTCAGCTATGAACAGGCTCAGGCTATTCTTGATATGAGACTGCAGCGCTTAACCGGCCTGGAGCGCGACAAAATTGAAAACGAGTACCAGGAGCTGTTAGAGCGTATTAATGAGCTTAAAGCAATTCTCAACAGTGAAGAAAAGGTCCTCGAGATTATCCGGGAGGAACTGCAGGATGTAAAAGACCGTTTTAATGATAAACGGAGAACAGGCATTGAAGCAGGGGAAAACCAGATAGAGGATGAAGATCTTATCCCAAGACAGAACGTGGTTATTACCATTACGCACAATGGCTACCTTAAGCGGATGCTCAGCAGCACCTACCGCAGCCAGAAGCGCGGCGGACGCGGCGTACAGGGGATGGGAACCAATGATGAGGATTTCGTAGAGCATTTGTTTACTACAGGCTCCCATCAGACCATTCTTTTCTTTACGAATAAAGGAAAAGCTTATCGGTTGAAAGCTTACGAAATACCGGAGCTCTCACGGACGGCTAAAGGTATACCGGCGATCAACCTTCTTCAAATTGAGAAGGATGAATACATTAGTACGGTGATGCCTGTAGAAGAATTTACGGACGACACGTATTTATTCTTCCTTACGAAAAAAGGAATATCCAAGCGTTCTCCTTTATCCGCTTTTTCCAATATTCGTAAAGGCGGTCTGTTTGCCATTAACGTTAGAGAAGACGATGAGCTTTACGGCGTGAGGCTTACAAAAGGAGAAGACCACATTATTCTCGGAACAAAACAAGGCATGGCTATTCATTTCCTTGAACAGGATGTCCGCGCAATGGGACGTACAGCATCCGGCGTAAAAGCAATTAGTTTAACAGGTGAGGATGAAATCGTCGGCATGGACATTGCAAGCGAGGACCGTGATGTACTGGTTGTTACAGACAAAGGATACGGTAAACGTACTCCAATCAGTGAATTCAAGGTGCAGCACCGCGGTGGTAAAGGCTTGAAGGCGACCAACCTGACGGAACGAAACGGCACGCTTATTGCAATGAGATGTGTAGGAGAAGAGCAGGAAATCATGATTATGACGGCACACGGCGTGCTGATCCGCATGAGCGTAGAAGGAATTTCTACGATGGGACGCTATGCCCAGGGAGTCCGTTTAATCCGTCTTGGCGACGGGGAACTCGTGTCTACCGTAGCTCCTGTAGATTCTCCTGAAGAAGAAGCTTTACTTGAAGATGAACTGCTGGAAGGTGAAACGGCAGATCCGCTTTCTTCAGAAGATGCGGAACCAACAGAAACAGATAATGAAACCAACGATACAACCAATGACGGCCCGGAAGAGCCTGAAGAAGAATAAATAACGGGCAGCCCTTTATCAGGGGGCTGCTTTTTATATAGCAATGGCTGTATAAAAAGCTGATTTCCTATTATTGGAAAAGTAAGCCCTACCAGTTTTCGGAATGTTTAAACATATGCATATTAGTCGTGACAGTACAGAAAAAAATGATAAGATATGAGGAAATCGTAAGTCACCAGCATGAAATGGGCATTTACAGATCAGAAATGATCGAAAAAACTTACAGGCGGAAAGGATGAATATCATATGCGTGAAGATAAATTTGGAAAAGAGGGGTTAACGTTTGATGACGTGCTTTGATCCCGGATCGTTCAGAGATTCATCCCCGGGACGTTTCTGTAAAAACGTCATTAGGAGACAAACTTCCGTTGAACCTTCCTATTATTAGTGCGGCATGGACACCGTAACGGAAGCCGGCATGGCCATTGCCATTGCACGAGAAGGCGGCCTTGGCATTATCCACAAGAACATGTCCATAGAAGAGCAGGCAGAAATGGTAGACCGTGTAAAACGTTCGGAGAGCGGCGTTATTACCGATCCTTTTTATCTGACCGCAGATCGTCAGGTGTTTGATGCGGAGCATTTAATGGGTAAGTTTCGTATTTCCGGCGTGCCGATTGTAGATGAAAGCAGAAAGCTTGTTGGTATTTTGACGAATCGGGATCTTCGTTTTATTGAAGACTACTCTATTAAAATTGAAGACGTTATGACTAAAACCAACCTTGTTACCGCTTCGGTGGGAACTACCTTAAAAGAAGCAGAGAAAATCCTTCAACAGCACCGGATCGAAAAGCTTCCGCTTGTAGAAAAAGATGGTACGTTAAAAGGTTTAATTACTATCAAAGACATCGAAAAGCTTATTGAGTTTCCTCATTCGGCTAAAGATAAACACGGACGTCTTCTTGCCGGAGCAGCTGTCGGTGTAACTGCAGATGTGTTAAAGCGTGTGGAACTGCTTGTTGATGCAGGTGTTGATGCTCTAGTTATTGATACAGCACACGGTCATTCCAAAGGTGTATTGGATAAAATAGCCGAAATCCGCAGTGCGTTCCCGGATGTGATTTTAATCGCAGGAAACGTGGCAACAGCAGCAGGTACTCGTGATTTAATCGAAGCGGGCGCAGATGTTGTAAAAGTCGGTATTGGTCCTGGGTCCATCTGCACGACACGGGTTGTGGCCGGTGTAGGTGTTCCACAGATTACAGCTATTTTTGACTGCGCTGAAGAAGCAGAAAAACACAACGTACCGATTATTGCAGATGGAGGCATTAAATATTCCGGAGATATCGTAAAGGCGCTTGCAGCCGGCGGCCATGCGGTTATGCTCGGAAGCCTTCTGGCCGGAGTATCAGAAAGCCCGGGAGAGCGCGAGATTTTCCAGGGACGTCAGTTTAAGGTTTACCGCGGCATGGGTTCTATGGCTGCTATGGAAAAAGGCAGCAAGGACCGTTACTTCCAGGAAGATAACCAAAAGCTTGTACCAGAAGGTATCGAAGGAAGAACACCGTATAAAGGACCACTTGCTGATACGATACACCAGTTGATCGGAGGCATTCGTGCCGGTATGGGGTACTGCGGTACCGCTACTCTGGAAGACCTTCGGGAAAATGGACAATTTATCCGCATCACGAATGCAGGTCTGCGTGAGAGCCATCCGCACGATGTACAGATTACAAAAGAATCCCCAAACTACAGCCTGTAATACAGCGGCTAAACAGCAAACACTCAAGCAGACTTGGCTTGAGTGTTTTTTTGCATGGAAATAATGAAATATTAGAGTTTAGTTACATTTTGTTGTCTATTCTTTTACAGGCGGCTGTGATAAACTAACGGAAGTATATTTCGGAGGTGCGTTACATTTATGAAGAGCTTATTAAAATCCAGCCTGGCTCTAGCTATAGCCGTTATGATGCTGGTCGGCTTGCATATGGATGTGGAAGCAGAGGCTCCTGCTTTAGAGGCAGAAGCTGCGATTTTAGTAGATGCTGAGACAGGAGAGATTGTGTATCAGGACAATATTGATACAAGTCTACCCCCTGCAAGTATGTCCAAAATGATGGCTGAATATTTAGTCCATCAAGCTATAGACGAACAGAGCATATCATGGGAAGACGAAGTGGAAATCAGCAGCAAAGTAGCTGCTTTATCGATAAGACCGGGATTGGCTAACGTCCCTCTGCGGGAATCACAATCCTACACGGTCGAAGAACTTTATGAAGCGATGGCTGTAGACTCTGCTAATGGGGCCACTGTAGCCTTGGCAGAACATTTGGCCGGCTCGGAGCGGGCCTTTGTTGATGAGATGAATGCCAAAGCAGAACAACTTGGTATGAGTGATTATAAATTCGTGAATGCCAGCGGACTGAACAATACTTCGATGGCTGGAGAACACCCTTCCGGTACGGGAGCGGACGAAGAAAATATGATGTCTGCTAGAGATACCGCTATATTAGCGTATAATCTCCTTAATGATTATCCGGAGATACTTGAGATTGCTTCTGAAGAAGAAGTGTTGTTTGGAGAAGGCACTAATGATGAAGTCGTTTTAGAAAACTGGAATTGGATGCTGCCTGGATTTGAACAGGAATACGAAGGAGTAGACGGGTTAAAAACAGGATCTACCAATTTGGCTGGTAATGCTTTCACGGGAACAGTGGAAAGAGATGAGCGCCGGTATATTTCTGTTGTTATGCGTACAGAGTCCAGAAATGCCCGTTTTACGGAAACCGCTAAACTGTACGACTATGGATTTGATGTGATTTCGGAGAACAAGTACGTAGAAGAGGGTGAAAGCCTTCAGGGAAGCAGTACTTTACCAGTGTCACAAGGCAGAAATGATGAAGTTGCTGTAGTGGCCGGTGACAATATTTCAGCATACGTGGAAGAAGGAGGAAAAGAACCTCAAATCGATACAATGCTCGATTCGGAAAAAGTGGATGAAGAAGGAAATCTGCAGGCTCCAGTTAAAAAAGGCGATGTAGTTGGTACCATACGTCTTCAAACAAATGGTACCGGCGGTGAGTACCTGCTGGATTCGATGAGAGTACCAAATCGTGTACCTCTTATTGCAGACGAAACGATTGAAGAAGCTACCTGGTTTTCTTCTGCTCTTGATAATGTAGGCGGCTTATTTAACAGCATTCGTTATAATGCAGGAGACTGGATGAAGAATATTTTATAAAATATTCTTCTTTTTCTTTTTTACAGAAAGCCCGTGCGAATGTCTTTATTCCTTGGCGAAGCAGTGATACAATGGGAATAGTGATGCAATGCAGAGTTATCCTATTGCCTTTTTAAGGAAAGTTTTCAATAAAGGAGAAGCTTTGTAATAAATAGAGATAGACTGCTTAGTAACCAGGCAGTATTATACAGCGGAGGGATTAGGATAATGGCAGATAAAGGAACAGATCGCGTAAAAAGAGGTATGGCTGAAATGCAAAAAGGCGGCGTCATTATGGACGTCATTAATGCCGAACAGGCTAAAATAGCAGAAGAAGCAGGAGCAGTGGCCGTTATGGCACTCGAGCGCGTACCTTCTGACATCCGTGCAGCGGGCGGAGTGGCTCGTATGGCTGACCCTACTATTGTAGAGGAAGTAATGGCAGCAGTATCGATTCCTGTCATGGCTAAAGCCCGTATCGGTCACATAGTAGAGGCTCGTGTACTTGAAGCACTCGGAGCAGACTATATCGACGAAAGTGAAGTATTAACACCGGCCGATGAAGTCTATCACCTGGATAAAAGCGAATTTACCGTTCCATTTGTATGTGGAGCCAGAGATCTCGGAGAGGCTATGCGTCGTGTAGGCGAAGGAGCTTCCATGCTTCGTACAAAAGGCGAGCCCGGCACAGGAAATATTGTTGAAGCCGTTCGTCACATGAGAATGATCCAGTCTCAGGTGAAGCGTGTTATCGGTATGTCCCGTGATGAACTAATGACAGAAGCAAAGAATCTGGGAGCGCCTTTTGAGCTTCTTGTGCAGATTCAGGAAAATAAAGGCCTGCCTGTCGTGAATTTTGCTGCAGGAGGAATTGCTACTCCTTCTGATGCAGCGCTTATGATGCAGCTGGGCGCAGACGGTGTGTTTGTTGGATCCGGTATTTTCAAATCCAATCAGCCGGAGAAATTTGCCCGTGCTATCGTAGAAGCTACGACTCATTATGACGACTATGAATTAATCGGACGCGTTTCAAAAGACATTGGAGAAGCGATGAAAGGTCTTGAAATTTCCACGCTTGCTCCAGGTGACCGTATGCAGGACCGCGGCTGGTAATCCGCTATTATAAAGCTTGAAAGAAGGAATGCTAATATGGTGAAAATTGGTGTGCTTGCTTTACAGGGAGCTGTCCGGGAACATGTAAAAAGCCTGGAAGCTCCAAATACAGAAGTCGTAATTATTAAACGGGTTGAGCAGCTAGATGACTTGGACGGCCTTGTATTTCCTGGAGGAGAAAGTACGACCATGCGCCGTTTAGTAAACAAATATGGTTTTTTTCAGCCACTCCGCGATTTTGCAGAGGTTGGAAAGCCTATTTTCGGTACATGTGCCGGCTTAATTCTTATGGCTGAACGAATTGAAGGCTCAGACGAAGAAGGCCATCTGCAGCTAATGGACATGAAAGTGGAACGAAACGCCTTTGGGCGACAGCGGGAGAGTTTCGAAACGACGCTCGTCGTCGATCAGGTGGCTGACGATGTAGAAGCTGTCTTTATCCGGCCCCGCTCATTTCCGAAACGGGAGAATCCGTTGACATTCTGGCGGAGTATGAAGGAGAAATTGTAGCAGCGAAGCAGAATCATCTGCTGGCCTGCTCATTTCATCCGGAATTAACAGATGATGCCCGTCTGCATCAATTTTTTGTTAAAATGGTTAAAGAAGCAAAAGAAACAAGGCCGGCGCAGGAAACGGTCAGGCCTGTATAAAGCGTTGATGGATACTAGTACTGAAGACAATCGGAACACAGAGAGCCTGTGCAGTGGTGGAAGCAGGCACCGGTTCTTCAGGAATCCAATCCGGAGTGGAGAAGTGAACACCAAGTAGCCTCTCCCGGCTCATCCCCGTTAGCAGATGAACAAAGAGGCAGCAGGCTATGCTGCAATCTGGGTGGCAACGCGGGTGAACTCTCGTCCCTTTTCTATAAAGGGCGGGAGTTTTTTGTTTGAAATTCTATTATTAAATCAGAGGAGGCAGCAGTATGCTGGACGTAAAAAGACTAAGAAAAGATTTTGATGAAGTGAAGAAAAAGCTGGAAAAAAGAGGCGAGAATATTGACGAACTCGATCGTTTTCTAGAGCTTGACGAAAGCCGAAGAAGTCTTATTCAAAAAACGGAGGAATTAAAAAAGAGGCGAAATGAAGTCTCTCAGGAAGTAGCCAAACGCAAACGGGAAAACATAGATGCGCAGGATTTGATTGATGAAACAAAAAATGTATCCGTCAATATGAAAAAGTATGACGAAGAGCTTCGTACGGTAGAAGAAGACCTGCAGCAGCTCATGCTTACGATTCCGAACATTCCCATGAGAGTGTCCGATTGGCGAAAGTGAAGAGGATAACGAAGAAATTCGGAAATGGGGCGAGGCGCCTTCCTTTTCGTTTCCTGTAAAAGCACATTGGGATCTTGGAGTGGAGCTTGGTATGCTTGATTTTGAACGCGCCTCGAAAGTGACCGGCAGCCGTTTTGTTTTTTATAAAGGAGCCGGAGCCAAGCTGGAGCGTGCGTTGATATCTTATATGATGGATCTTCATTCAGATAAGCATGAATATGAAGAAGTGATTCCTCCTTACATGGTTAACCGAGAAAGCATGACGGGAACAGGACAGCTTCCAAAATTTGAAGAAGACGCGTTCAACATCCGCGAAGAGGACTACTTTTTGATCCCTACTGCCGAAGTGCCGGTTACTAATATGCACCGGGACGAAATTATTGAAGGCTGGAAGCTGCCATTTGGTTATTCTGCCTACAGTGCCTGCTTTCGTTCAGAAGCAGGGTCTGCCGGCCGGGATACGAGAGGTTTGATTCGCCAGCATCAGTTTAATAAAGTAGAACTTGTGCGTTTTGTGCATCCGGAAAACTCCTACGAGCAGCTGGAGCTTTTAACCGGTCATGCTGAAAAGGTTCTTCAGGACCTGGAGCTTCCTTACCGCGTACTGAACATGTGTACCGCAGACCTAGGATTTACAGCCGCTAAGAAATATGACATTGAAGTATGGCTTCCAAGCTACGAAGATTATAAAGAAATCTCATCCTGCAGTAATTTTGAAGATTTTCAGGCCCGCCGCGCTAACATTAGATTTAAGCGGGAGCCAAAAGCCAAAACAGAATTTGTCCATACGCTTAATGGTTCCGGATTAGCGGTAGGACGAACGGTAGCTGCTTTAATGGAGAATCATCAGCAGGAGGACGGTTCAATACGTATTCCTAAAGTACTTCAAGGCTATATGGGTGGAAAAACGCATATTTCAGCTAAGTAAATAACCAATTTTTTCTAAGAAAGCAGGAGAGCGAATAGCTCTCCTGTTTTTTGTCTACGAATTTTTTATTATATTTCATAAAAAAATTGTAATGTAAGCGTTATCAATGTATTATTTAACAGGAGATTTGATATTTTCGCAGTAGTCATTGTTAGATAATCTGTCATTTAAATTTAATAAAAATATAAAAACAATATTGCAAATATTCTATGTAGTACTTATAATTACGTTAATCAAATAAAAAAATCTTGCGAATTATCTCAATATTTTATCGATTTGTTTCATTTTTCGTAATAAATAGTAAAGAAATCAGCGAAATATACATAAAGAAAAGAAGTGATGCCTAATGAGCCAGCTGGATAGTACGGATATGGCCATTCTTGGATACCTGCAGGAGAATGGAAAAAGATCTTACAGTGAAATAGCACGATACTTAGAATGCAGTGAGGGAACGATACGTTCACGTATCAACAAGATGCTTAGTGCCGGTGTGTTTGAATTTATTATTCATACCAATCCAAACAAAGTGGGGTTGGAGGTGCAGGCAATTATAGGATTTTCAACGAGGCTCGGGGCGCAGGAAGATATTGCAAGGTCCCTGCAGAAGCATCCAGAAGTAAGGTTCGTAGGAGCATTTTCAGGTAAACATGATCTTATTATACAAGCTTATTTCAAGAGTAATGAGGATTTAGTGAATTTTGTTAACAAGGAACTTGCAAAAATTGAAGGTATTTTAAATGCTGACGTAAACGTAGAGCTGAAGCAGTATAAGGATTCATTTTCGTACATACAAGCAGAGAATTCATGAACGTTTGGTAAATCAGAGGTAAATTAATAAATTGGGGTGGGTTCATGAGTAATAATCAGACCGAGCTGCTGAAAGTGTCAGGGCTGAAAACATATTTTTCTTTAGAAAATGGAAAAACAGCCAAAGCTGTTGATGGAATCGATTTTACTATACATAACGGAGAAACAGTAGCTTTGGTTGGTGAATCCGGCAGCGGAAAAAGCATAACATCCATGTCGATTATGAGGCTTGTACCAGAACCTGCCGGAAAGATTGTGGAAGGATCCATCAAATTAGAAAATCAGGATTTATTGGATCTCTCTGAAAAGGAAATGATAAAAGTACGAGGCAATAAAATAGGAATGATTTTTCAGGAGCCTATGACGTCATTAAATCCTGTATTCACTATTGGGATGCAAATAGCAGAACCGCTGATTAAACATAGAGGAATGAAGAAAAAAGAAGCCAGGCAGAAAGCGATTGAACTGCTTAAGCTGGTTGGTTTCCCCCGTGCAGAACAAACGATTCATGAATACCCGCACCAGCTTTCCGGCGGAATGAGACAAAGAGTAATCATTGCCATCGCCTTTCCTGTGATCCAAAGCTTATTATTGCAGATGAGCCGACTACTGCGCTCGATGTAACGATTCAAGCACAAATTTTGGATTTTGCTTGATATCAAAGAAAAATCACTCGGCTATTTTGATCATTACTCATGATCTCGGCGTAGTCGCCGCAAACGGCGGATAGAGTAATGGTTATGTACGGAGGGCAGATTGTAGAATCAGCTGCGGTAAATGAATTGTTTGAGAATCCGAAACATCCGTATACTGTAGGGCTGTTAAATCAGCATGCCAAAAATTGATGATGATAAACAATATTAGAATCGATTCCAGGCCCGTGCCCCCTGCCACTGATTTCCCGCAGGGCTGCAGATTTGCTCCCCGCTGTAGCATGTCATGGAAGAGTGTACCAAGTCGGTGCCTCCTATATACGAAGATGAGCCAGGCCACGAGGTGCGCTGCATTCTTTACAGTCAGAGTTCCAAGGAGGCAGACGCCATTGACCCAGTTCAGTAATAGAGTAAACGGAAGAGGACAGACAGCCAGGTTCCTGCTCTCCATGCGAAGGAAAGCTGGTAGAGATTAAAAACTTAAAAAAATACTTTCCTATAAAAGGCGGCATATTGAGACGAACTGTTTCTCATGTGAAAGCAGTTGATGATATTTCCATCGATATTTATAAAGGAGAGACGCTGGGTATTGTAGGAGAATCCGGTTCCGGAAAATCTACATTGGGACGAATTATTTTGCGGCTTGATACACACCAACAGAGGGAAAAGTCATTTTTGATGATAAAGATATCTCTAAGTTATCGCAGCGGAAAATAAGACCTTCGAGAAAAGACATGCAGATGATATTCCAGGATCCGTACGGTTCTTTAAATCCACGGATGAGCGTTGGGGAACTGATTGAAGAGCCGATGCTTCTTCATGAGAATTTAACAAAAGAGCAGCGCAGAGAAAGAGTGATTGAGCTTCTGGAAACAGTAGGTCTTGGCGGAGATGCACGGTTTAAATATCCGCACGAATTCTCGGGCGGCCAGCGTCAGCGTATTGGAATAGCACGTTCTATTTCCACCAGACCTAAATTTATTATCGGAGATGAACCGGTTTCTGCTCTCGATGTATCGGTCCAGTCGCAGGTATTAAACCTGATGAAACAGCTGCAGGATGATTTTGATTTAACCTATTTGTTTATTGCCCACGACTTAAGTGTAGTCAAACATATTAGTGATCGTGTAGCTGTGATGTATTTAGGAAGAATTGCAGAAATAGCTCCAAAAAGCAGCCTCTACTCCCAGCCCCTGCATCCATACACTCAGGCACTTATTTCAGCGGTTCCCGAACCGGATGTAAAAAAAAGAAAGAAAAAAGTTCATCTGCAGGGAGATCTGCCAAGTCCATCAGATCCGCCTGCAGGGTGCCCTTTTCATACGCGCTGTCCGCAGGCTCATGACCGATGCAGTGGTGAAAGGCCTGAGCTTGTCGATGTAGGGGGTGACCATAAAGTAGCATGCCACTTGTATACTGATTCAAAAACTGGAGCTGTGCTCAGCCCGGAATATGCATCTAAAGACTAATCAGCCGGTTATATTACGTATAGGGGGTGAATCCTGTAAGGATTCAATAATGAGTAATTATAAAATATAGTAGGGGGTATCTTTTTGAAAAACAAAACATGGTTTCTATCAATGATGTCTTTTGGTTTAGTATTGTCTGCATGCAGTGGAGGAGGGGATTCTGAAGAAGGCGGCGAATCCAGCGGCGAACCTCAGGAAGGCGGCTCAATTACGGCTGCAATGTATTCCGCACCTGAAGGCCAGTTTAATCCAATCTTTTACAGCGATGCTTATGAAGCAAACATTCTTGATTTTACGCACGAGGCACTGGTGGCACAGGATGAAAACCTTGAGTTCATTCCGGAACTTGCGTCAGATTGGGAATTCAACGACGACCAGACAGAACTTACTTATACATTGGAGGAAGGCGTAACGTGGCATGATGGCGAAGCCTTTACAGCTGATGATGTAGTGTTTACTTATGAATCTATTGCAGATCCGGAATATATTAACGCAGGCGGCCTGCGTATCGATTATGTAAATAAATTGGCCGGCTTTGAGGAATATTCAAGCGGAGAGGCTGATACTCTGGAAGGAGTAGAAGCAGTCGATGAGAATACCGTGAAATTTACGTTTGCCGAGCCGAACCCAACGGCCCTTTATAACACAAGCTTTATGATTATTCCTGAGCACGTTTTTGCTGACATTCCTGTAGATGAAATGCCGGAAGCGGGTGCTTCCCTGAACGCCGGTGAAGTAATCGGAACAGGTCCTTTCCAGCTTTCCGAATTACAGGAAGGCGAGCAGTATCTTTTAGCCAAGCATGAAGAGTATTGGGGCGGAGAGCCTAACCTGGATAACATTCAATGGCAGGTAATGGACCAGGAAATTATTCCAGGACTGCTTGAAAACGGAGATGTAGATCTTATTAAAGATCCAGGCGGTGTTCCTAAAGGCGACGTAGAGTCCGTAGAACAAATGGAAAACATTACAATGTTTGAGCAGCAGGACCTTGGTTATCAGCTGCTTGGTTTCAAGCACAATAGAGGCCCGGATGATTCACTGACGGATCCGGACTCATGGGAGCCAAATGAAAAAGTACAGGACGTTGAACTTCGACAGGCGATTGCTCATGCGATTAACCGACAGGGCATGATTGACGGACTTCTTTACGGACATGGTGAAGTGTTGAATGCACCGTTCCCAGAAGCATCTTGGGCGTTTAACCCTGACTCTGTTACTAACTACGAGTATAACGAAGATACGGCAAATCAAATTTTAGATGACGCAGGCTACGAAGATACAAATGGAGACGGTATGCGCGAAAACCCGGACGGCGAAGCCTTTACGCTGAATCTGGACTATCCAACTGGAAACCTTATCCGTGAAAGAAGCGCACCAATTATCGAAGAAAACCTTGAAGCTGTAGGACTTGATGTGAATTTAAACAATCCGCGTGAAGCAGCTGCTCACTTCGAGCATATTGAAAGCAACTCAAATGATGTAGATATGTATCTAGCAGGCTGGTCTTTGGCTTCCGGTGATCCGGATCCATCAGGTATCCATAAATCAGATGCTGCCTACAACTATCTTCGCTGGAACAGTGAAGAAAGCGACCAGTTAATTGAAGAAGCAATGCAGGCTCCGGATGCATTTGAATTAGAGTACCGCGAGCAAAAGTATGGAGAGTGGGCACAGCTCTTTTCTGACGAACTTCCAGAAGTTCCACTATATGCCGAAAACAACGTATTCGCTCATAACAGCGCCCTGCAGGGCATTGTTAGAAAGCCGCATACCATTGTTGATAACTCGCATGAGTGGTATTTAGAGCAGTAATTTTCATGAAAATAGAAGGATGTATGGATCTCGATCCATGCATCCAAACTATTTTTCAATACATAAGTATATAAGAGAGATTCAGCTGTTGCTTTTGAATTTTTGAGAAAAGACTGCCGGAAGAGGCTCTTACAACATCATGCAAGCAGAAATTCTGGCAATGCCCAGTCTTTTCTGAAAAAGGCAGGAGGAGAAATAGATGTATAAATATATATTGCGCAGATTATTATTATTTATTCCTATGCTGCTGGCAGTATCTTTGATCGTATATTTTTTAGCGTTTCTAGCACCGGGCGATCCGTTAACCGGAGAAAATATCGATCCTAACGTTCCGGCTGAAGTATACGAACAGCGGGCAGAGGAGCTTGGATTAAACGAGCCGTTTCATGTTCAATACCTCAGCTGGGTAGGGTCCGTGGCCCAGGGGAATCTGGGAGATTCTATTAACTACAACGGCCGTACGGTAGAAGGCTTAATCATGTCACGTATTGTAAACACCTTGTACTTATCTATTTTTGCTTTATTTATTACGATTATTGTTGCTTTGCCAATCGGTATTTATTCCGCCAGAAAACCTTATTCTGTAGCAGATTACGGCGCTACAACATTTGCTTTTGTAGGCCTTGCTACACCAAACTTTTTTGCCGGGCTGCTGCTGATTTATTTCTTTGGCTTCCAACTAGGATGGTTCCCAACGCAGGGCTCTGTTTCCACTATTGGAGCGACCGGCCTGGAATATTTCTTTGACCGGATCCATCATTTAGTTCTTCCCGGTTTAACGCTTGGCCTGGCAAGTACGGCTATTTACATGCGCTATATGAGAAGTGAAATGCTTGATATTCAGGGAAGTGATTTTGTACGAACAGCTAAGGCGAAAGGGATGGGACCTAAAAGCGTCCTATATAAACATACGCTCCGGAATGCCTTAATTCCTATTATTACACTTCTTGGTTTTGAATTTGGAACGCTGCTGAGCGGGGCTGTTATTACAGAAGCTGTATTTAACTATCCAGGCCTTGGTACATTGTTTTTAGAGTCTATTGTTAACAGAGATTACCCGGTTATTATGGGTATTAATTTGATATTATCGGTAGCGATTCTTGTCGGCAACCTGTTGGCGGATATTTTCTACGCCGTAGTCGATCCAAGAATACGCTACGATTGAGGGGGCATATGCTATGCAGAATCCACAACCAGTAGAACCAATTATTACTTCCGGACAAAAAGGCCACAGCCCCCTTCAGTTAGCGGTAAAGCGATTTATGAAAAATAAGCTTGCGATATCAGGACTTGTCATTCTTGTGTTTTTCTCTTTAGTGGCTGTATTTGCACCATTTTTGACCCCAAACAGCCCAACGCAGTCTGACTTAATCAACGTGATGCAGCCGCCAAGCTCTGACCATTGGCTTGGCACCGACAGTTCCGGCAGGGACAATTTTGCCAGACTGGTCTATGGAGCGAGGGTTACGCTGCTTATTGGCTTTTTCGCCATGTTTTGTACATTAGTGATTGGAGTGATTTTGGGCTCTATTGCAGGGTACTACGGCGGTATTGTAGACGGTATTATTATGAGACTTGCTGATGTTGTTCTTACGCTTCCATTTCTTCTTTTTGTTCTTACGGTAATCGCGATTATTCAAAATATAACTATTACATTGTTTGTAGTAGTCATTGCAGCGACAACCTGGCCGAACATTACGAGAATTCTGAGAGGAACGTTTTTATCAATCAGGGAAAAAGAATTTATTCTTGGAGCAAGATCAATCGGATGTTCAGATTGGCGTATCATTACGAAGCACTTTCTGCCCAATGCTGTCGGTCCGATTATCGAACGCTACAATTATGATGGCAACGATGATCATTTTAGAATCTGCGTTAAGTTTCGTAGGATTTGGTATTCCGCAGCCTACTCCTACATGGGGAAACATGGTAAACGAAGCAAGAAGTATACGAGTTCTTCAGGAGCTCCAGAAGCCTGGATTCCACCAGGTCTGTCTATTCTTCTTGTGGTTCTCTCCATTAATTTTATCGGAGATGGACTTCGGATGCGTTCGATCCAAAGGTGGAAAACGCTAAAACCAAAGAAAGAGCAAAATTAAATTGCTCTTTCTTTTATTTTCTATTGCACCGGTATTTTGTATATGCTATTATATTCCTTGTCAGCCAAAAGTTTTTAACCATTCGGGGAGTACCAAGTCTGGCTGAAGGGAGCGGTCTTGAAAAACCGCCAGGGGCTTCATCGCCCGCGGGGTTCGAATCCCTCCTCCTCCGCCATTATTAATAACAAAGCTGTCCTGCAAAGGGCAGCTTTTTTTGTGCTTTTTATAAGTCAGTGCACGACAAAAGCAAATTCGGTATGATAGAAGAAAAGTGATAAAAGGGGACAGGCCATGGCTCATACAGATGTATATTGGATGAAAGAGGCATTGAAACTGGCAGAAAAAGCCCGAATTCTGGGGAAGTACCGATCGGTGCGGTGATCGTAAAAGAAGACGTTATCGTCGGATATGGCTACAACCAGCGGAAACGAAACAGCAGGCGGGCTCTCATGCTGAAATGACCGCGATTGAGCAGGCGTGCCGAATGCTTGGAACTGGCGCTTGGAGAACTGTACGCTCTATGTCACCCTGGAGCCGTGTCCTATGTGTGCGGGAGCCATTGTTCAGTCTCGTATTGTCCGGGTTGTCTACGGAGCGGCCGATGTGAAAGCAGGCTGTGCAGGCACATTGATGAACTTGTTAGATGAACCGCGTTTTAATCATCAGGCCCTCGTCGAACGCGGAGTGATGGAAGAGGAATGCGGCACTATCTTTCCTCCTTTTTTTTGGAACTCAGAGAAAGAAAAAAGAAGAGCGCTTCAAAAGAAGAGAGCGGGAGAAGTTGGATTCAATGATTCATCATGATATAGTAAACGAACACGATGAATAAAACAGGGGGATAATTAATGGCACCTAATCAATTTTCAGCGGAAACGGCTCAGATGCTGGCAAAAAGCTCAATATGCCGTTAGAGCACATTATGCACACGCCGCCGCATATTATTATGGCAAAAATTGCTGAACTGGAAAAAAAAGAGCAGAGCACAGCAGACGAAAATCAGGCAGAAGAATAAAGCCGAACCTATTGCGTTCAAACAAAAAACTATATATACTAAAAGTTGCGCATAAAGCGCCTGAATATGTTATCCAATTTGCCGTGCTAGGTGGGGAGGTAGCGGTGCCCTGTACTCGCAATCCGCTATAGCGAGACTGAATCCCTTCTCGAGGCTATGCTTTTGTGCAGCCTGCCCTATGTAAGTGGTGTTGACAACCGGGTTCTGCGCAATGGAAACCCGTGAATCCTGTCAGGTCCGGAAGGAAGCAGCAGTAAGCGGACTCTTCTATGTGCCGCAGAGCTGCCCGGTTCGAGCTAACTGCATAGGTAACGTGCATGAAAGCATTGTCGACAGAAGGTGCACGGCTTTATACATATGATAAAAGAACGACTCTCCTGAGAGTGGTTCTTTTTTCTTCATTATTATAATGAAGAAAACGGATATCATTTTTGAAAAGTGTTTGTAGAATCGGTATAATTAAAAACAGAAGTATGTTAATAAAGGAGGCAGAGGATTGGGCTATCAGGCATTATACAGGGTATGGAGGCCAAAGCAGTTAAAAGATATGGCAGGCCAGGAACATATTACAAAAACGCTTCAAAATGCGCTCGAACAAGAAAAGTTTTCACATGCCTACTTATTCAGCGGTCCGCGGGGAACCGGAAAAACAAGCGCCGCCAAAATCATTGCTAAAGCGATTAACTGTGAGCATGCTCCTGTTCGAGAACCCTGCAACGAATGCCGGGCCTGCCGAGGGATTTCAGATGGATCTGTAGTGGATGTCATTGAAATCGATGCCGCATCCAACAACGGAGTAGACGAAATCCGCTATATACGGGAAAATGTCATGTCCGCTCCCCGCGATATTTCATACAAGGTATACATTATAGACGAGGTTCATATGCTCTCCACAGGCGCCTTTAATGCCCTGTTAAAAACATTGGAAGAACCGCCAAAGCATGCCGTTTTTATTCTCGCTACCACAGAACCGCATAAAATTCCGCTAACCATTGTATCCAGGTGTCAGCGTTTTGATTTCAAACGAATAACAACTAAAGCTTTGACGGATAGAATGAATTACATTATTACGCAGCAGGAATGGACGGCGGAAGAAGAAGCTGTTCAGCTTATTGCACGGGCGGCGGAAGGCGGAATGCGGGATGCACTCAGTCTTCTGGATCAGGCTTCCTCTTTTGCAGAGGATACTATTACGCCGGATGATGTATTAGCCATTACCGGGGCGGTTTCCCAGCGTTTTCTGGCGGAAACCATACGTTCTGTTCTTGCAGGAGACACTTCTGCTGCCGTAAGAGCTGCAGATAAGCTGATTCAGGATGGAAAAGATCCTGTTCGATTCATGGAAGACGTTATATACTATTTAAGAGACATGCTGGTCGCTAAAACCGCACCAAATGTTGATGAAATTCTAGATAGAGTCATGGTGGACGATACATTTAAGGAGCTGGCCGAACAGGCAGAACTTTCCTGGATTTATCAGGTACTCAATGAGCTCAATACCCATTTCCAGCAGATGAAATGGTCCAGCCACCCTAAGATTTTCCTGGAAATGGCGCTTATCCAAACGGCTCATGCCTCCTCTGCCATGCCGGCATCTAAAACAGAGAGTGCTCCTGTATCCTCTGACGTTTACGAACGTCTTGAGAAGAAAATAGAGCAGCTCGAACAAAAGCTGAACAAGGTAAAAGAAGCACCCGCGCCTGAAAAGCCCGCAGACTCTTCCCGCTCTGAGGCTGCTAAGAGGAAAGTGCAGCCGCGAAGCGGCGGAGGACAGGCTCTGGGCAATGATGGAAAAGTACGGGAAGCAGTTCAGGGTGCAGATCGCCAGAAGCTTCAGGAGCTGACAGGGCAGTGGGCAGCTGTTATGCAGAAGGTAAAGCAGACAAGTGTACCGGGTCATGCGTGGATCAGTGATGCTAAGCCGGTAGCAACAAATGGAGAAAAACTGATTCTGGCTTTTCAGAATGAAATGCATCGAAGCATGGTTGATACAAAATTCCGGGATGCTATAGAGTCTTCCATTAAAGAAGTAACAGGACAGGCGCTTGAAGCAGTCACACTTTTAAATCAGCAGTGGGAAAAGGTGAAGCAGGAATATAAAAGCCGCCAGCCTGCTTCTGAAGAACAGGAACAGGAACCGGAAAAAGATCCTTTTGTTGATGAAGCGATGAAACTGGTGGGGGAAGACCTTTTAGAAATAAAAGACTAATATACTATTGGAGGAATAATAATGAAAAACAATATGGGAAATATGATGAAGCAGATGCAGAAAATGCAGAAACAAATGGCTCAGGCGCAGGAAGAACTAAAAGAAAAGAATGTAGAAGCAACAGCAGGCGGCGGAGCTATTAAAGTTACTGCTTCCGGAGACAAACGTATTGTCGATATCGAAATCGACCAGGACGTTGTAGATCCTGAAGATGTAGAAATGCTGCAGGATCTCGTCCTTGCCGCTACTAATGAGGCTCTTAAGAAAGCAGACGAAATGATTGAACAGGACATGGGCAAATTTACTAAAGGAATGAATATGCCTGGAATGTTCTAAAAGGAGGAAAAGGTGCAGTATCCACAGCCAATTTCTAAACTAATTGAAGGCTTTATGAAACTTCCTGGTATTGGACCGAAAACAGCAGGCCGCCTTGCTTTCTTTGTATTGGATATGAAAGAAGATGATGTGCTGGATTTTGCGAAAGCGCTGGTTCATGCTAAACGCGACTTAACCTACTGCTCTAACTGTCATTTTATAACAGATACAGATCCGTGCAGAATTTGTGAAGACAAGCAGCGGGATCAATCTATTATATGCGTAGTACAGGACTCTAAGGATGTTATTGCAATGGAAAAAATGCGGGAGTACAGCGGACAGTACCATGTTCTCCATGGCGCGATCTCCCCAATGGATGGTATTGGTCCAGAAGATATTAAAGTACCTGAGCTGATCAAACGGCTTCAAAATGATGAAGTAAAAGAAGTTATTATCGCAACAAACCCTACTATTGAAGGGGAAGCTACAGCGATGTATTTCCAGGCTCGTTAAACCTTCTGGTATGAGAGTGACAAGAATTGCTCATGGTCTTCCTGTAGGCGGAGATCTGGAATATGCAGATGAAGTGACGCTTTCCAAAGCAATAGAAGGCCGCCGGGAACTATAAAATAACGACGGGCTCCTTATAATGAATAGTATTCAAAAAAGGAGGGCGCTTCTTTGTTCAAAAAAAACAAGATTTATCATGCCGGACAGCAAAGCCTTATCGAAAAAACAGAAGAGCTGAAGCGCGAATTTCAATCATTTCAGCTTAATGTTGAAAAAAGCCTTGATCCTTCTCCTGAGACAATTGCTTATTTGAAGATAAAGAAAGCAAAGTATATGTTTCTTTTAAAGGAAATGCGCTATCAGCAGGCACTTCAAAAGAATAAATAACAAGCCGGCTGTTTATGCCTGCTGTTTTTTATTAAATAAGGGAACCGGCGTGCTCAGGTCAAAAACGTTGCTCTTCTATAGAAAGAAAAGGTACAGTACAAAGACAGACTTACCCTTGGTAGAGAAGAGGTATTAAATGGACACGCTGACACATGCTCTTTTTGGAATGGCGACTTATGGAGCTATTGATAAATCTGGTCTCGATAAACCGGTCAAACGCTCCATTTTTTTTGCGAGTTTAGTCGGCAGCCAGGCTCCTGATGCTGACGTCTTTACGGGTCTTACGGAGACGGGGCAGATCATGGGGCTTCTCTGGCATCGTGGATTAACGCATTCTTTTTTTATGGCTCCTGTTTGGGCGTTGTTGATTTTTTCAGCAGCTTTTATCATCTGGAAGCAAAAGCATTGGCTGATCTTTTTCGCGGCGTTTATTAACGTAGTTATCCATAATACGCTTGACGGTTTAAATGCCTGGGGAACGGGCTGGTTTGAACCTCTAAGTTCCACGAGGGTAGCTTTAGGATTTCTTCCTATTGTTGATGTGGTTATTTGGACTCTGTTTGCGGGCGCCTTTTTTATTAAATGGAAATACAAAGATATTTCTGCTCCGAGGGTCTGGAGAACCGTGCTCGTTCTGGCGGCTCTTCACACTTCCATACAGGGGCTGCAGGGAACGTTTATTATTAACCAGGTAGAAGACAGGTATGATCAAGTAGAGCTTTCTGCGGGTTTTGTTCCTGGCTCGTTTAATGTTATTGGTAAAAAAAATGAGGTTGTTACCATTAAAAATCACAATGCCTTCGGAAGAGAATCACTGACAGAGACTCTTTATTCCCAGGAAGAAGTAAATCTTGATCCTCTTTTGGAAAAAAACAAACGGGCTGAAGTATTAATCGAGTGGGCTCCTTTCGTAGTGGTAACGAAAGATGAGACAGAGCTGGGAGTTTATGATCCGCGTTTTTACTTTGATGGAGAAAAGCTGCTTTTTGAATCAATACCATCTGAGTAAAAGCGGGGAAGTCTTCCTGTTTTTTATTTACGATATAAAGTAACGAAATTTTTTTAATAAGTAATGCATTTTTTTTATTGTTATTTTATAATAGAGATGGTATAGTTGAAAACGTTGCTGAGAAAACAACTCAAAAACGTTCATTATTTTATCACAATTATGTATTGCGTTTTTTGCACGCAAGTGTTAATTTATGAAGTCGTTAAGAGACGACAACGTAAATAAGTGTCCTTTGAAAATGGAATGAAAACAACGCGCGAACAAGAAGTCGCGGCAGAAGGCTGCTGCGCAATGTAAGACCAGCAAGAACTAAGCATCAACTTTCATGGAGAGTTTGATCTTGGCTCAGGACGAACGCTGGCGGCGTGCCTAATACATGCAAGTCGAGCGCATGACCCGGCGGACCTCTTCGGAGGGAAACCGGGGAATTGAGCGGCGGACGGGTGAGTAACACGTGGGCAACCTGCCCTTCAGACGGGGATAACTCCGGGAAACCGGAGCTAATACCCGATAATCAAGCAGATCTCCTGATCGCTTGTAAAAGCATGGCTTCGGACCATGCACTGGAGGATGGGCCCGCGGCGTATTAGCTAGTTGGAGAGGTAAGGCTCCCCAAGGCGACGATACGTAGCCGACCTGAGAGGGTGATCGGCCACACTGGGACTGAGACACGGCCCAGACTCCTACGGGAGGCAGCAGTAGGGAATCATCCGCAATGGACGAAAGTCTGACGGTGCAACGCCGCGTGAGTGATGAAGGTTTTCGGATCGTAAAGCTCTGTTGTGAGGGAAGAACAAGGGCGGTTCTAACAGGGCCGCCCCCTGACGGTACCTCACCAGAAAGCCCCGGCTAACTACGTGCCAGCAGCCGCGGTAATACGTAGGGGGCAAGCGTTGTCCGGAATTATTGGGCGTAAAGCGCGCGCAGGCGGTTCTTAAGTCTGATGTGAAAGCCCACGGCTCAACCGTGGAGGGTCATTGGAAACTGGGAACTGGAATGCAGAAGAGGAGAGTGGAATTCCACGTGTAGCGGTGAAATGCGTAGATATGTGGAGGAACACCAGTGGCGAAGGCGGCTCTCTGGTCTGTTATTGACGCTGAGGCGCGAAAGCGTGGGGAGCAAACAGGATTAGATACCCTGGTAGTCCACGCCGTAAACGATGAGTGCTAGGTGTTAGGGGTTTCGATGCCCTTAGTGCCGAAGCTAACGCATTAAGCACTCCGCCTGGGGAGTACGGCCGCAAGGCTGAAACTCAAAAGAATTGACGGGGGCCCGCACAAGCGGTGGAGCATGTGGTTTAATTCGACGCAACGCGAAGAACCTTACCAGGTCTTGACATCTTTTGCTACTTCTGGAGACAGAAGGTTCCCCTTCGGGGGACAAAATGACAGGTGGTGCATGGTTGTCGTCAGCTCGTGTCGTGAGATGTTGGGTTAAGTCCCGCAACGAGCGCAACCCTTAATCTTAGTTGCCAGCATTCAGTTGGGCACTCTAAGGTGACTGCCGGTGACAAACCGGAGGAAGGTGGGGACGACGTCAAATCATCATGCCCCTTATGACCTGGGCTACACACGTGCTACAATGGATGGTACAGAGGGATGCGAAACCGCGAGGTGGAGCCAATCTCGCAAAGCCATTCTCAGTTCGGATTGCAGGCTGCAACTCGCCTGCATGAAGCCGGAATCGCTAGTAATCGTGGATCAGCATGCCACGGTGAATACGTTCCCGGGCCTTGTACACACCGCCCGTCACACCACGAGAGTTTGCAACACCCGAAGTCGGTGAGGTAACCCTTTGGGAGCCAGCCGCCGAAGGTGGGGCAGATGATTGGGGTGAAGTCGTAACAAGGTATCCCTACCGGAAGGTGGGGATGGATCACCTCCTTTCTACGGAGCTTTGATTCGTGGATCGACCCCGGACCACCGGTCCGGAGTGCGCGCAGTTGTTTTCATTCCATTTTGAGAGGATACCCTCTCGCAAGATGAACCCTGGTTCTTTGAAAACTGGATAGCGACAACGAAACAAAAAGACCAAGCAAGCCCTGCATATGCAGGCGCCAGCTGTTTTTTTGACGGAAAAACGGTTAAGTAAGAAAGGGCGCACGGTGGATGCCTTGGCACTAGGAGCCGATGAAGGACGCGACGAACGGCGATACGCCCCGCGGAGCTGTAAGTGAGCTGTGAGGCGGGGATGTCCGAATGGGGGAACCCACTATCGTTAATCCGATAGTATTTCTACCTGAACACATAGGGTAGATAAAGGCAGACCTGGGGAACTGAAACATCTTAGTACCCAGAGGAAGAGAAAGCAAATGCGATTTCCTGAGTAGCGGCGAGCGAAACGGAATCAGCCCAAACCAGGATGCTTGCATCCTGGGGTTGTAGGACACTCCATCGGAGTTATCAAGATCAGCGATAGGCGAAGCGGCCTGGAAAGGCCCGCAGGATACGGTAACAGCCCGGTAGCCGAAATCGCTGATCCTCCGGAGTGGATCCTGAGTACGGCGGGACACGAGAAATCCCGTCGGAATCCGGGAGGACCATCTCCCAAGGCTAAATACTCCCTAGTGACCGATAGTGAACCAGTACCGTGAGGGAAAGGTGAAAAGCACCCCGGAAGGGGAGTGAAACAGATCCTGAAACCGTGTGCCTACAAGTAGTCGAAGCCCGTTTATGGGTGACGGCGTGCCTTTTGTAGAATGAACCGGCGAGTTACGATCGTATGCCAGGTTAAGCCGAAGAGGCGGAGCCGCAGCGAAAGCGAGTCTTCAACGGCGTATTAGTATGCGGTCGTAGACCCGAAACCGGGTGATCTACCCATGTCCAGGGTGAAGGTAGGGTAACACCTACTGGAGGCCCGAACCCACGCAAGTTGAAAATTGCGGGGATGAGGTGTGGGTAGCGGTGAAATGCCAATCGAACTCGGAGATAGCTGGTTCTCCCCGAAATAGCTTTAGGGCTAGCCTCGGATAAGAGTCCTGGAGGTAGAGCACTGATTGGACGAGGGGCCCTTACCGGGTTACCGAATTCAGTCAAACTCCGAATGCCAGAGACTTGTTGTCCGGGAGTCAGACTGCGAGTGCTAAGATCCGTAGTCGAGAGGGAAACAGCCCAGACCACCAGCTAAGGTCCCTAAATCCGCATTAAGTGGAAAAGGATGTGGAGTTGCTTAGACAACTAGGATGTTGGCTTAGAAGCAGCCACCATTGAAAGAGTGCGTAATAGCTCACTAGTCGAGTGACTCTGCGCCGAAAATGTACCGGGGCTAAATGCGGTACCGAAGCTGTGGAGGATCCCCCTCGGGGGATCGTGGTAGGGGAGCGTTCCAGGGGCTGTAAAGCCAGACCGTGAGGACTGGTGGAGCGCCTGGAAGTGAGAATGCCGGTATGAGTAACGAAAAGAAGGGTGAGAATCCCTTCCGTCGAAAACCCAAGGTTTCCTGAGGAAGGTTCGTCCGCTCAGGGTTAGTCGGGTCCTAAGCCGAGGCCGAAAGGCGTAGGCGATGGAAAACAGGTTTAAATTCCTGTACCACCTCCTTTCCATTTGAGCAATGGGGGGACGCAGGAAGGTAGGGCAAGCGTGCTGCTGGATATGCACGTCCAAGCCGTTAGGCCGAAGAGCAGGCAAATCCGCTCTTCATCAAGGCTGAGCGGCGATGGCGAGGGAAATTAAGTACCGAAGTTCCCGATCCTACACTGCCAAGAAAAGCCTCTAGCGAGGAAAAAGGTGCCCGTACCGCAAACCGACACAGGTGGGTGGGATGAGAATTCTAAGACGCGCGGGAGAACTCTCGTTAAGGAACTCGGCAAAATGACCCCGTAACTTCGGGAGAAGGGGTGCTCTTTCGGGTGAATAGCCCAGGAGAGCCGCAGTGAAAAGGCCCAAGCGACTGTTTATCAAAAACACAGGTCTCTGCGAAGCCGCAAGGCGAAGTATAGGGGCTGACACCTGCCCGGTGCTGGAAGGTTAAGAGGAGAGGTTATCCCCTTTGGGGAGAAGCTTTGAATTGAAGCCCCAGTAAACGGCGGCCGTAACTATAACGGTCCTAAGGTAGCGAAATTCCTTGTCGGGTAAGTTCCGACCCGCACGAAAGGTGCAACGACTTGGGCACTGTCTCAACGAGAGACCCGGTGAAATTATATTACCTGTGAAGATGCAGGTTACCCGCGACAGGACGGAAAGACCCCATGGAGCTTTACTGTAGCTTGATATTGGATGGTTGTACTGCTTGTACAGGATAGGTAGGAGCCTTGGAAGCCGGACCGCTAGGTTCGGTGGAGGCATTGGTGGGATACTACCCTGGCTGTACGACTATTCTAACCTCGGTCCGTGATCCGGATCAGGACAGTGTCAGGTGGGCAGTTTGACTGGGGCGGTCGCCTCCTAAACAGTAACGGAGGCGCCCAAAGGTTCCCTCAGAATGGTTGGAAATCATTCGCAGAGTGCAAAGGCAAAAGGGAGCTTGACTGCGAGACCTACAAGTCGAGCAGAGACGAAAGTCGGGCTTAGTGATCCGGCGGTCCCGTATGGAAGGGCCGTCGCTCAACGGATAAAAGCTACCCTGGGGATAACAGGCTTATCTCCCCCAAGAGTCCACATCGACGGGGAGGTTTGGCACCTCGATGTCGGCTCATCGCATCCTGGGGCTGAAGTAGGTCCCAAGGGTTGGGCTGTTCGCCCATTAAAGCGGTACGCGAGCTGGGTTCAGAACGTCGTGAGACAGTTCGGTCCCTATCCGTCGCGGGCGTTGGAAATTTGAGAGGAGCTGTCCTTAGTACGAGAGGACCGGGATGGACACACCGCTGGTGTACCAGTTGTTCCGCCAGGAGCATCGCTGGGTAGCTACGTGTGGACGGGATAAGTGCTGAAAGCATCTAAGCATGAAGCCCCCCTCGAGATGAGATTTCCCATCACGCAAGTGAGTAAGATCCCTTGGAGATGACAAGGTAGATAGGTTGAGGTGGACGTGCGGCGACGCATGGAGCTGACAATACTAATCGATCGAGGACTTATCCAACAACTTTTTCCATTCGGATGTCGCTATCCAGTTTTGAAGGAACCAGCCTTGTCCGGTGACGATAGCCAAGAGGTCCCACCCGTTCCCATGCCGAACACGGAAGTTAAGCTCTTGTGCGCTGATGATAATTGGGGGGCGACCCCCTGTGAAAGTAGGACGTTGCCGGGCTACTGCAAGCACCTTTTCCTCTACGGAAAAGGTGCTTTTTCTATTATTATTTCTGTTTCACGTGAAACATTTAAAGGAAAACAGGAGGTTTATTATGACTGCCCATACCCCTTTACTAAATGCTCTGCTTGCCCACCATCAAAAGGAACCTGTTTCTTTTCATGTGCCGGGTCATAAAAATGGCCGTATTGTTCCCTATGGCGAAAAAACTATGTTTGCTTCGATACTGAACTATGATTTCACAGAGATTCCCGGCCTTGATGATCTGCATGCACCGGAAGGAATCATTGAAGAAGCGCAGATACTGGCCTCTTCTTTTTATCAATCCAGTCATACGTTTTTTTTAACAGGGGGATCGACCTCCGGAAACCAGGCGATGATACTTGGGGCATTTGAAAAAGGAGCTGTGGTTTTGGTGCAGCGGGATGCGCATGTGTCTGTTATAAATGCTATCCGTCTGGCCGGTCTGAAGCCTATTTTTTTAATGCCGGCTGTCGATGAACACACAGGACTTACATTAGGTTTGGATATACAGACAGTGAAACGGGCATATGCGCTTTATCCGGAAGCAAAAGGCATTATTTTGACATCTCCTTCCTATTTCGGCATAGTCTCTTCTTTAGGTGATATTATTTCTCTGGTTCACGAGAAAGAAGGTGTTGTATTAGTCGATGAAGCGCATGGGGCCCATTTTGCGGTGAGTGATTACTTTCCGACTTCCAGTCTCGTGCAGGGAGCAGATGCAGTTGTACACTCCGCTCACAAGACGCTTCCTGCTATGACGATGGGTGCTTATTTACATATCGGCTCCGCCAGCCGTCTTTCCTTTGAAGCAGTTCAGGCTGCCTGTGCTATTTTTCAATCCAGCAGTCCTTCGTATCCCATTATGGCCTCTTTGGATGGAGCCAGACAATATGCATTGGATCAGAAGAAGCAGATTTCACCCGAACAATGGGACGAACATTTCACCGGGACAGAGCAGGCTCTGGAGAATATTGGTTTTAACCTGTATGTCCCGCCGGTGCCCTACCATAAAGATCCATTAAAGTGTATTATTAAAACGCCGCCAGGCTATACAGGATGGCAGCTTGCTTCCTTATTAGAAGAGGAAGGACTGTACCCGGAACTTTCCACTGTAAAAACGGTTCTTCTTATTCTGCCGCTTGAGCGGCAAGCGTGGACCGAAGAAACGAAGAACAAAGCTTCAAGGGCTCTGCAAAAATTAACACAGACAACTCCGGCCGAAAATCTTTATAATGCGATGCCTTTGTCGCCTATTACAGATAAACTTATCACGGAGGGACGAATAGTCCCCGTGGTCTTTCATGGAAAGCAGAAGGAAAAAACACTGACAGAAGCTGAATATTGTAGGACAGCGGTTGATATTATCCCTTATCCTCCCGGTGTTCCCTTGTTTTTTTAAAGGAGAAGTGCTGACGGGAGATCGCTGGGAATTTTTAAATGAATGGCTTTATCAGGGAGGCCGTGTGCAAGGAGTGCATCCATGCGAGGGCACCTGGAAGGTTAAAACGATGATGGAGGCTGGCAGATGACTCATAAAGGATGGTTTATCACGTTAGAAGGTGGAGAAGGCTCAGGAAAAACAACGGCAATGCATGAGCTGGAACAATTTTTGAAGCAGACAGGAAAAGAAGTAGTTACAACGAGAGAGCCGGGGGGCGTCGCCATCGCTGAAAAAATCCGAGCGCTCATCTTAGATCCTGACCATCAGGAGATGGATGCCAGAACTGAAGCTCTTTTATACGCAGCAGCCAGAAGGCAGCACCTGGTGGAGGTAGTTCTCCCTGCCTTAAAACAGGGATGTGTGGTTTTATGCGATCGGTTTGTAGACAGCAGTCTCGCTTATCAAGGAGCCGCCCGTGGTCTGGGAATAGATGCTGTCTATCAGGTTAATGCTTTTGCTATTGAGGACTGCATGCCGGATCTGACTTTGTTTTTTGATATTTCTCCGGAAAACGGAATGGCCCGTATTTTGGAGAACCAGAATAGAGAGTTTAATCGCCTTGATGGCGAAGCGATGCCTTTTCATCATTCTGTGCATCAGGCTTATCATCAGCTGCTGGAGCGTTTTCCAGAACGTATGGAGCGGGTGGATGCTGATCAATCAAAAGAAGAGGTTATAGAGGAGGCTGTACGGATTATTCAAGTCAGGCTGCTCGATAAAGGATAACAGCTCCGGATTTCCTGCTTGCGATTTTTATAATTTCCAGTAATATTAAAGAAAACCTACTTATATTATCCTATAGAAAGAGGGGGATCAGCCGTGAAGTTAATCGTGGCCGTAGTTCAGGACAAAGACAGCAACAGACTATCGAATGCCTTAGTAGAACGCGATTTTCAAGCGACAAAGCTTGCCAGCACCGGTGGATTTTTAAAGGCAGGCAGTACGACATTCCTCATAGGCATAAAAGATGAAGAGACAGATGCCGTCCTTGATATAATAAAGAATCACTGTAAGTCACGCGAACAGCTTGTAGCTCCTGTTTCTCCCATGGGAGGAAATGCCGATTCCTACGTTCCTTATCCAGTAGAGGTGCAGGTAGGCGGGGCAACTGTGTTTATTATGGATGTAGAACGATTTGAGAAGTTTTAAGGCAGGCGTTAATAAATGAAGTGGACGGATATGGAAATAGAACAGCCCACAGTAATGACCATGCTGCGGCAGGCTATCAGAAAAGATAGGCTGTCGCATGCTTATATTTTTGAAGGCATGCACGGCAGCAAAAAGGAAGATGTGGCCCTGCTTATGGCTCAGAGTATTTTCTGTGCAAGGCAGACAGAAGGCAGGCCTTGCGAAACCTGTGTGGAGTGCAAACGCATTGCCCACGGCAACCATCCAGATGTAATGCTTCTGCATCCGGATGGGGAGTCTATAAAAAAAGCTCAGGTGGAAGCTCTACAAAAAGAATTTACTTATAAAGGAATGGAAGCTGGGACGAAGGTATACCTTGTTCATAAAGCAGATACGATGACAGCTAGTGCCGGAAACAGCCTCCTGAAGTTCTTAGAAGAGCCTGCCAGTCCGACAATGGCAGTACTTTTAACAGAAAATGCCCATTTTCTGCTGCCGACTATTCAATCAAGAGCGCAGCGGATCAGCTTTGCGCCGCCGCTTCTTTCTACAAGAATAGCTTATTTCGAAGAGCAGGGAATGAGTCCGGCCGGCGCCGGTTTATTGGCCCGGCTGCCTGATGATGCCCTTGATAACTACGAGGAAGAGAGCAAGGAGTGGATTGTACAGGGGCGGGCTCTAGTGATACAATTAGTAAACGAGGTGAACCAAAGACCTCAGCAGGCATTATTAACGTTACAGGAAAAGTGGCTCGTTCATTTTAAAGATAGAAAAGAGCTGGACATTGGCTTGGATCTGCTGCTCTTTTGGTACCGTGATCTACTTTCTGTGCAGAAAGCAGGCGGAGAATTTGCTTATCCTGATCAAATGCAAAAGCTTGAATCACAAGCCCTTTCTATAACAGAACAAGAGATTGCTGCATCGATGCAGCTTATCCTGGACGCAAAACGACGTCTTCGTGCTAATGTAAACAACCAGCTTCTGATGGAGCAGTTAGTGCTCCATTTACAGGAGGGATCATAGCCTTGCATGACGTAGTAGGAGTCAGGTTTAAGAAAGCAGGCAAGATATATTATTTTTCACCAGGCGAGTTAACGATTCCCGCTGAAGAGTGGATCGTTGTAGAAACTGCCCGTGGTGTAGAATACGGGAAAGTAGTCATTGGCAACAAACAGGTAAATGAAGATGACGTAGTCCTTCCTTTAAAAAAGGTGCTGCGTATCGCAGATAGTAAAGATAAAAAAGCTATGGAAGAGAACAAAACCCTGTCAGAGAAAGCATTTGCTACCTGTGCAGCGAAAATTTCTGAACACAGCTTAGATATGAAGCTGGTCAATGTAGAGTATACGTTTGACCGCAATAAAGTACTTTTTTACTTTACCGCGGACGGACGCATTGATTTCAGGAATTTAGTTAAAGATTTAGCTTCGGTATTCCGGACGCGTATTGAGCTTCGACAGATGGTGTAAGAGATGAAGCCAAAATGCTTGGCGGAATCGGTCCCTGCGGCCGTGTCCTATGCTGTTCCACTTTTTGGGCGATTTTGAGCCGGTTTCTATTAAGATGGCTAAAGATCAGAACCTTTCGTTAAACCCGGCTAAGATTTCCGGGCTGTGCGGACGCCTTATGTGTTGTCTCAAATATGAAAACGACCACTACGAGCAGGCGAAAAAAGACCTGCCCGATATCGGCCAGAAAATTGAAACACCGGAAGGCCGTGGAAAAGTAGCAGGAATTAACATACTCGAACGACTGGTTCAGGTTCATATTGCAGAGCGTGAAAATGTGCTGGAATACAGTCTTGACGAATTAATGGATCAAGGATTCATTACTCGCTGATAGCATACGGATAGTTGGGGTGGGGAGGAACGTGGAGAAACGAGAAATATTTTCGCAGGTCATTCATATGGAAGAACGAATCGGTGCTTTGCATGATGAACTGGGAGAATTGAAAGAACAGCTGGCTATGCTGATCGAAGAAAACCAGGCTCTTTCCCTGGAAAATAAACATCTGCGTAAACGTCTGGATGTAAAAGAGGAAGCCAGGCTGGAAATGGAAAAGCTTCAGGTAAACAAAAAACCGAAGCGTACAAGTGTAGGCGAAGGGTACGATAATCTGGCCCGCCTTTATCATGAGGGTTTTCATATTTGCAACATGCATTATGGAAGTCTTCGTACAGATGGCGATTGTTTATTCTGCTTATCCTTTCTCCAGCAAAAATAAAAAAACAGGCTGTCTAAAAGTGATTTTCACTCTTTGGGCAGTCTTTTTATGTGTAAAATGGACACAGGCCTTTTTATTGAAATAAAGGAGTGGCAGCACGTGACAGAGTCAAACGAACGTATCGATTACATAACAAAAAACCTGCAGATTATTCAAAGCGAGGAGGTGTTCTCGTTTTCCATGGATGCGGTGCTTTTGGCACGATTTGCCTGGGTGCCTATCACAAGAGGCACTATCATCGATTTATGCAGCGGAAATGGTGTTATTCCGCTAGTATTGTCGACAAGAAGCCAGGTTTCCATGACAGGGGTGGAAATTCAGCCTCGTTTAAAAGAAATGGCAGATCGGAGCATCCGGCTTAATGAGTTATCTGACCGGATTCAATGCATAGAAGGGGATGTGCGGGAACTGCCCTCCTCTATGAAACAGGCTGATCTGGTAACGTGCAACCCTCCATACTTTGCTGCAGCCGGCGAAGCGGAATATCATAGCAATCCTCATTTTGCAGCCGCCCGGCACGAGAAGAACGGCACCCTTCAGGATATTGTGAAAGCCGCCTCCCGTATGGTAAAGCAAAAGGGTAAAGTAGCGATGGTGCTTCGTCCGGAACGCTTTCTGGAACTAGTGCAGCTTTATCAGCAGTATGGCATTGAACCGAAACGAGCCAAATGGATACATCCGCTGGCGGACCGCCCGGCCAATATTTTACTGCTGGAAGGCATAAAAAATGGCCGGCCCGGCTTGACGATAGAACCCCTTTGATTGTGTATGATAAGAACAGACAGTATACAAAGGAGTTCCAGAATTATTATGAAGGAAGCAACTAAACAGTATTATGTATATATTCTCCTTTGTGCTGATGCTACCTTGTATACCGGATATACCGACAATGTAGAGAAAAGAATAGCGGCCCATGCAGCGGGCAAGGGCGCAAAGTACACGAGAGGCCGCGGTCCTTTCATTTTAGTGCATGAAGAAATGTTCTTTACAAAACGAGAGGCATTGCAGCGGGAACGGGAGATTAAATCCTGGAATCGGCAGAGAAAAAAGATGTTAATTGATCAAAATAGAGGAGGCAGACATGAAACAACAACATAGTTATGCCCAGGAAGGCGGCGGCCTGTATCTGGTTGCGACACCAATTGGAAACTTAGAAGATATGACGTGGCGGGCCGTCCGAATTTTAAAAGAAGCCGATATTATTTTTGCAGAGGATACCAGACAAACTAAAAAGCTCTGTTCGCATTTTGATATTCATACCCCTATGAACAGCTACCATGAACACAATAAGCAATATAAAGGAGAAGCCATTCTGGAAGCACTGCGTGAACAAAAAACAGTAGCGCTCGTAAGTGATGCCGGAATGCCGCTTGTCTCAGACCCGGGTCTTGAAATTGTAAAGCAGTGTGTCGAATTGGATATCCCCGTTATTCCTCTTCCGGGAGCGAATGCAGTGCTGCCCGCTCTGGCAGCTTCCGGACTGGCCGCCCAGGGATTTTATTTCTACGGGTTTCTTCCAAGAAAGAAAAAAGACCGGCTCGAAGAACTGGCACGGCTTTCTGAAGTCGGTGTGCCGCTTATTTTTTATGAAGCTCCGCACCGGCTTAAAGACATGCTTAAAGACATGAGCAGCGTCTGGGGTGACCGGCAGGCATCTCTTGGCCGGGAATTGACCAAACGTTTTGAGGAATTTACGCGCGGTCGTATTTCAGAGCTGGCAGACTACGCCGGCTCTCACCAAATAAAGGGCGAATGTTCTCTTGTAGTGGAAGCAGGGAGCGGGGATCTGATGAAGAAAAACGACTGGTGGGAAGAATACAGTCTTCAAAGCCATGTTCATTACTATATAAATGAGGGAATGACCTCGAAAGATGCGATTAAGCAAGCAGCCGTTGACAGGGACATGCCGAAACGGGAATTGTACGCCGCTTATCATGAAATTAAAGACGGGTAAATGAGTGTTACCAAAAAAGGGCGGCATCCAAAAGGATGCGCCTGCTTTCATTGATTTTATTAAGCGTTGTCTTATGCTTGTTTGTGTAACTTTGAAAGATCCTTCATGATTTCCTCTGCGCCTTCTGAGAAGAATAGTTTTTGCCGCCGGCAAGAGAGACGTTATCGTCGGAAACTTCACCTGTGACCTGGCAGGTCATATTCGGCTTGTATTTTTTCAAAATAATGCGATCGTGATCCACATAAATTTCGAGAGCATCCTTTTCAGCAATTTCTAATGTGCGGCGAAGTTCTATCGGAATAACCACTCGGCCGAGCTCATCTACCTTACGTACAATACCTGTTGATTTCATAATTTCGTCCTCCTAGGATTGAAATCGTTTATGTCATCTTTCGACATTTTTCTCTATTTGTAACCTAAGAATACCAATGATTAGAAACCAAGTCAAATATTTTTTACTCTGTCTCATTGTAATATATAGAAATTTTTTCATGTTAGCAAAATCCTTTTGTATCAGTATTTAAATAGATGAAAAAAACGCATATTATGTTTTCTCTCCTGGTGCAATTTCCATTTGTTGAGCTGTTGAATGGATAGGTAAAAGAAAAAAGAGTGATTTTTGTCGAAAAAAGTCGTAAATGTATATAGCAGCTGATATATTGACAGTGATGGCTTTCCCGGATATATTTACTATTGATGTTTAATATAAAATGAATATTGATTTCCTATGAAGGGATAAGTACAAAAGGACGCTGTAACAGAGAGCCGGGAACTGCTGAGAACCGGTACAGCTGGAATTTTCGAAAATGGTCCGGGAGGAGTTTTCTCTTGAGTTTAAAGAAATGAAAGAGAAACGTATTTCTGCGTTAAAGATAAGCGCTGTTTTCTGTTAAAGCTTTTGGAAAATGCGCACCGAGCCCCCTCAGTTTACCGGGGGAAATTTGGGTGGTACCGCGTGAGTGAAACTCTCGTCCCTTTGCAGGACGAGGGTTTATTTTATTTTATATAAGGAAGTTTTTCTATGAAGGAGGCCCCACTATGACAAAGAACGATAAGACATTTTACCTGACAACACCTATTTACTATCCAAGCGCCAAGCTTCATATCGGCCATGCTTATACGACAGTAGCAGGAGATGCTATGGCCCGGTACAAAAGACTTCGCGGTTATGAAGTACGTTATTTGACGGGTACAGATGAACATGGCCAGAAAATTGAGCGAAAGGCCGAAGAAAAAGGTGTTTCTCCACAGGAGTTTGTTGATGAAGTAGTGATAGGAATCAAAGACCTGTGGGAAAAGCTTGATATTTCCTATGATGATTTTATTCGGACTACGGAATCACGGCACAAAGAAGTCGTTCAGAAGATTTTTGAAACGTTGAAAGAAAATGGAGATATTTATTTAGATGAATACGAAGGCTGGTATTCGGTGCCGGATGAAACGTTTTATACCGAAAGGCAGCTTGATGATCCTATATATGAGAACGAAAAAATAGTCGGCGGCAAAAGCCCGGACAGCGGCCATGCGGTAGAATGGGTAAGAGAACGCTCGTATTTTTTCCGGATGAGCAGGTACGCTGACCGCCTGTTAAAGTATTATGAGGAGAACCCGGAATTCATTCAGCCGGAATCCCGCAAAAACGAAATGATTAATAACTTTATTAAACCCGGACTCGAAGACCTTGCTGTCTCCCGGACCGCTTTTAAATGGGGTATTCCAGTAGAAAGCGATCCAGAGCACGTTGTTTATGTTTGGATAGACGCACTATCCAATTACATTACGGCACTTGGGTATAGTACGGACCAGGATGCGGATTACCAGAAATTCTGGCCGGCAGATGTGCATATTGTTGGAAAAGAAATTGTTCGTTTCCATACAATATACTGGCCGATCATGCTGATGGCTCTTGATCTGCCGCTGCCCAAGAAAGTTTTCGGACACGGCTGGCTTTTGATGAAAGATGGAAAAATGTCGAAATCAAAAGGTAACGTAGTCGATCCCATTCCGTTGATTGAGCGCTATGGACTGGATGCCCTCCGCTACTATCTGCTTCGTGAAGTGCCATTCGGCTCCGACGGAGTCTTTACACCAGAAGGGTTCGTCGACCGTATCAACTATGATTTGGCCAATGACCTGGGGAATCTTCTTAACCGTACAGTAGCAATGGTAAACAAATATAAAAGCGGAACGCTTCCGGCTTACTTAAAAGACGGAACACCGTTTGATGCTTCGCTGGTTGAACTTGTAGAGGCAACGGTGGTGAAGGTTGAAGACGCTATGGAAGATATGGAATTTTCTGTAGCCCTGGCAGCCATTTGGCAGCTGGTAAGCCGCACGAACAAATATATTGATGAAACACAGCCGTGGGTGCTTGCGAAAAGCGATGAGCATGGCGAGCAGCTGGGGTCTGTGCTTTATCATCTGGCAGAATCGCTGCGCCATATATCCATTATGATCCAGCCTTTTATGACGAAAACACCGCAGAAAATGTGGGAGCAGCTCGGCATCCAGCAAGAAGATACGGTTTGGGATTCCCTTCATACGTTTGGAGTGCTTCCTGAAGGAACAACAGTGGTGAAAAAAGGTACACCGGTGTTTCCAAGGCTCGATTATAAAGAAGAAGTGACCCATATTATTGAAGATATGGGAGGAGAAGCGAAAAATGAAGAAACAGAACCGGCACAGGAAGAAAACGTGCAGGAGAGGGAAAGCAATGAAATTACGATTGATGAATTTCATAAAGTGGAGCTGAAGGTAGCGGAAGTGACAGCGGCCGAACCAGTGAAGAAAGCCGATAAGCTTTTGAAAATCCAGCTCGAACTTGGAGGAGAATCAAGGCAGGTCGTTTCGGGCATTGCTCAGCACTATACGCCTGAGGAGCTCATAGGACGAAAAGTAATTTGTGTTACCAATTTAAAGCCTGTGAAGCTTCGCGGTGAATGGTCGCATGGAATGATTCTTGCTGCATCCAAAGGAAAAGAACTGACGCTTGCTACGGTAGCGGAGTCTCTACCTAATGGCTCGATTGTTAATTAAATAGAAAGAAAAGGGCAGGCTCCGGCCTGTCTTTTTCGTAAGGAGGATACAAGCATGCTGTTTGATACTCATGTTCATTTAAACGTAGAGCAATTTGATGAAGATGTAGAAGAAGTGATAGAACGGGCCAAAACCGCCGGCGTAGAGTGGATGAATGTGATTGGGTTCGATCGCCCTACTATTAAAAGAGCGATTGAACTCGCAGAGAATTATGAATTTATATATGCAACCGTCGGCTGGCATCCGGTTGACGCTATAGACATGACAGAAGAAGATTTAAGCTGGATCGAAGAGCTCGCCTCGCATCCTAAAGTAGTGGCGCTTGGAGAAATGGGACTTGATTATCACTGGGATAAATCACCAGCGGATATTCAAAAAGAAGTATTTCGAAAGCAGATCCGTCTGGCTCAAAAAGTAAATCTTCCGATCGTTATTCATGACCGGGAAGCCCACGAAGATGTGGTAGCTGTGCTGCAGGAAGAAGAGGCGGAAAAGACCGGAGGTATTATGCACTGTTTCGGCGGTGATGCCGAAATGGCCGCTAAATGCCTGGAAATGAATTTTTATATTTCTTTTGGAGGGCCGGTAACGTTCAAAAACGCCAAACTTCCGAAAGAAGTGGCGGCAGATATTCCGATGGACCGGATTCTAATAGAAACGGATTGTCCGTTTTTAGCGCCTCATCCCTACCGTGGCAAAAGAAATGAACCATCCTACGTCACGCTTATTGCGGATAAAATTGCGGAAATCAAAGGAATGGACCCTGAAGCATTTTATGCTCAGACGACAGATAATGCAAGGCGTTTGTTTCGTTTGGAAGGAAACTAATATGCTGCGTATTAAAGAATGCATTGTTGTAGAAGGAAAAGATGATACTGCTGCCGTTAAGCGTGCAGTTGATGCGGACACGATTGAAACGAACGGCTCGGCGATTGGCGAATCTGTTCTGCAGAGAATTGAGCTGGCTAATGAACGGCGCGGCGTCATTATTTTTACAGATCCAGATACACCCGGAGAAAGAATCCGTCGTATTGTCAGTGAAAGGGTGCCCGGGTGCAAACATGCTTTTATTACCAAAACAATGGCAGCCTCGAAGTTCAAAGGCAGCCTCGGCATTGAACATGCGTCCCCGGAACACATTCAGGAAGCCCTTGCCGCGGTAAGAGAGGATTATGGAAACAGCAGGCCGGGCTCTGATATTCCACATGGAGATCTCATTGCGGCCGGGCTTCTTGCCGGTCCCAATGCGAAAAGACGGCGGGAACAAATGGGTGAAAAATTAAAAATCGGCTACGCGAACGGAAAACAGTTTCAAAAAAGACTGGATATTTTCCAAATTCAAAAAGAAGAGTTTGCCAAAGCGATGAAGGAAGTATTAGAGGAGGAAGATCGAGGTGTCTAAAGATATTGCCACACCGACGCGGACAAAAGAAATATTGGAAAAGTACGGCTTCTCATTTAAAAAGAGTCTCGGCCAGAATTTCCTTATAGATACTAATATTCTGCAGCATATTGTAAAGGCTGCAGATATGGGTGAAAACGACTCTGTGATAGAAATAGGCCCCGGTATCGGAGCGCTCACAGAGCAGCTGGCTAAAGCCGCGGGCAGGGTAGAGGCCTTTGAAATCGACCGACGGCTGCTGCCGATTATTAGCAGATACGTTAAAAGCCTACCCCATGTGACGGTGCACCATCAGGATATTCTGCAGGCTGACCTGCGTTCGCTGCTGGAAAAACTTCGGGACTCTGGAAAAACGGCGGTAGTCGGCAATCTGCCGTATTATGTCACGACGCCAATATTAATGGGGCTGCTGGAACAAAAGCTTCCGTAGACCGGATTGTTATTATGATCCAAAAAGAAGTGGCAGAGAGAATTGCAGCGGCTCCCGGCTCGAAAGCATACGGGTCCCTTTCAATTGCAGCACAGTATTACGCAGAAGTGACGCAGGAACTCGTGGTGCCTAGAACTGTATTTATGCCTAAACCCAACGTGGATTCCGCTATTCTGCGTCTGGATGTACGAAGCGGGCCGCCGGTGGAAGTGAGAGATGAAGCTTTCTTTTTTACCCTGGTACGCGGTGCATTTACCCAGCGCCGGAAACGCTTTGGAATAATGTTCAGAACAGTGTAATGAATAAAACGTATAAAATAGAAACTGCAGAATCTTTTTTCTGAAATTGATATTGATCCTGTCAGACGGGCAGAAACACTATCTATAGAAGAGTTTGCCCTATTAAGCAACCGGATGTATCCAATGTGGAAGAAATGCGGGAAAAAGCGGAATAGAGGGCACTAGCACTGCTTTAACCGGCAGAATGAAGCTTTATTTTCTTCTTAAAGTTTTTCTGAATTAAATCGTTGACATGCTCTATTCATACTTGATATAATCATAAATTTACTTGACATCAGCGTTCACTGGTGGTATACTATTGTATGAGTGAGGTGGATCTTAGACAATGGGAAAAACACTGGTAGAAATTAAAGAGTCGCTAGATGCAAAGGTCGGTAAAAAAGTCACGGTTATTGCTAATGGAGGAAGAAAGAAAACGATCGAACGATCCGGTTTTCTGGAAGAAACATATCCTTCTGTTTTTATTGTGAAGCTTGACAAAGAAAAGCATCACGTGGAAAGAATTTCTTACAGTTACACAGATGTACTCACGAAAACCGTACAGCTTTTTCTTCCAGAAGAAGAAGCGCTAGTTGAAAAAATGTAATTGCAGCCTTAACCACATATGAATGATATGTGCGTCCTCTGTTAAAGGAGAAGCGTACCAAAAAGCCCCGGCAGAAGAGAATTCTCTGCTGGAGCTTTTTTTTGTATGGGAAATTATTTCTCGGTGAAAATAAAGCCACTGCCTGATCATCTGTAAGCGTAAACTGTACATACTGGAAGTTTTCAACTAAAATATACAGAGATAATGAGGCGGCAGATGCGAAGGTCGCTATCAGCGGCTGAAGACAGAGAAGGAGAATGTTAGGTGAAACGATCAATTAAAGCACCTGCGAAAATTAACTTGAGCCTGGATGTGCTTCATAAGCGCGAGGATGGGTTTCATGAGGTAGAGATGGTTATGGCTCAAGTGGATTTAGCAGATCGTCTGGATTTTACGCTGCGTGCTGACGGCAGGATTACTGTAGAAATGTCCGAGGGATTTCTTCCTGTGGACCATCGGAATTTTGCTTATCAGGCGGCCCGGCTTCTGCAGAAGAAGTATCAGGTAAAAAGCGGTCTTCATATTTATATACATAAGTATATCCCTGTAGCGGCAGGGCTGGCAGGAGGAAGCAGCGATGCAGCTGCGGCGCTGAAAGGTGCTAACGAAATGTGGGGGCTCGGTCTTTCTATAGAAGAGCTTGCCGTGTACGCTGCAGAAATTGGGTCTGACGTAGCATTCTGCGTGTACGGTGGAACAGCGCTCGCTACAGGGCGCGGCGAAAAAATTAAGCGCCTGCCGGCTCCTCCGCCATGCTGGGTGATTTTAGCAAAACCTCCGATCGGTGTATCAACGGGAGATATTTATAAAAAGGTAGACGCGGGAAAGCAAAGAAAGCCTGCCAGTCCTTCCATCGTAAAGGCGCTTGAAGCGGGAAGCTTTCCTGATGTGTGTTCCAATTTATACAATGTGCTGGAAGAAGTGACGCTTCCGATGTATCCGGAAGTAACCCGCATTAAAGAGCGGATGCTCGATTCGGGTGCGGACGCGGCGCTGATGAGCGGGAGCGGCCCGACGGTATTTGGTCTGATTGAACGAGAAGCCAAGGTGCATCGTGTATATAATGCGCTCCGGGGATTCTGTGATCAGGTTTATGCCGTGCGGATGATCCGTCATGAGGAATAGGCTTGATTAAATCCGTATATTAATGATATATTTTGGATATAATATTCGGATTTGATACGGAGGTTTACATGAAAAAATGGTAACGAAGCGGAAGGCTTGTAGATATGACCCATTATTTAAAGGAACACCCTCATCAGCTCGTGTCACTGAGCTATTTTTCAGAGCGGTATGATTCGGCTAAGTCTTCTATTAGTGAAGATTTAACGATTGTAAAAGAAGTGTTTGAAGAACAGGGGATTGGCTCTTTGTTAACGGTAGCCGGAGCGAGCGGCGGAGTGAAATACATACCGAAAATACAGGGTGAGGAAGCAGCGGGGCTTGTACAGGATATCTGCGGAAAGCTGGAAGACAAAGAGCGTCTTCTGCCGGGCGGATACTTGTATATGATGGATATTCTCGGAAAGCCCCAGCTAATGAAAGAAATCGGGCGCCTGTTTGCTACGGTATTTGCAGAGCAGAAAATTGATTCCGTGATGACAGTTGCCATGAAAGGGATTCCTCTGGCTTATGCGATTGCTTCGCATTTAAACGTCCCGGTAAGTGTCGTAAGGCGTGATCACCGCGTTACCGAAGGCTCTATGGTAAGCATCAACTATGTGTCTGGTTCGGCTAAACGTATACAAACGATGTCTCTTGCGAGAAGAAGCCTTCAGGAGGGCGCCCGGGTCTTAATCGTCGATGATTTCATGAAAGCAGGCGGAACTGCCCGTGGCATGATGGATCTTTTGAGTGAGTTCAAAGCAGAAGTTGTCGGTATTGGCGTATTAGTAGAAGCAGAAGACGTAGAGGAACGTCTCGTTGATGATTATGTTTCCATCGCAAGGCTCGCGGATGTGAATAACCAGCAGAAGCAGGTGAAAGCGGAACCCGGCAATATTATAAATAAATTAAAAGCGGAGGAATAATATATGAAAAAAGTATTCACTAAAAACGCTCCCGAAGCAATCGGGCCTTATTCACAGGGAATTATTGTAAACAATTTATTTTACAGCTCCGGACAAATTCCACTTCAGGCAGACGGTGAGCTGTTGGAAGGAAATGTCCAGGAGCAGACCCATCAGGTGTTCAAAAACCTGCAGGCGGTTCTTGCTGAAGCCGGCGCTTCTTTAGATACGGTCGTTAAAGCAACAGTATTCATTAAAAATATGGATGAATTTCCTTTGATTAATGAAGTGTACGGAGAGTATTTCAGCTCTCACCAGCCTGCACGTTCTTGTGTGGAAGTGGCGAGGCTTCCAAAAGATGTACTGATCGAAATTGAAGTCATTGCTTTAGTGAACGCTTAAAAATAGCAAAGCAGACCACGGCCTTCTCTCTTTGAAAAAAGAAAGAAGGCTTTTTTTTACCATCATTTTCTAAAAATTTAATTTTTTTAGAAGGACTATCTCTTTTTTTGTTGAATGTAGCTGGTATACATCTTAAATAAAAAGGGGGTAGAGCAAATGGAAGTAACAGATGTGAGACTTCGCTGTGTGAAAACAGAAGGGCGCATGCGCGCTATTGCATCTATAACACTGGACGGGGAATTTGTGATCCATGATATCCGGGTCATTGATGGAAACAATGGGTATTTTGTAGCAATGCCGAGCAAGCGTACTCCCGATGGAGAATTCAGGGATATTGCCCATCCTATTTCTACTGGAGCCAGAGAAAAAATTCAGCAGGCGGTTCTGCAGGAGTACAGCAGGCAGAAAGAAATGGATTCCACGGAGTGGGAAAAAGAAGCCCAAACTCCGCTGTAACATGATATACTTAAAGATGGAATGTACGGCTCTGCAGCAGGCAGGGTCGTTTTTTGTACGTTATCCAAAAGACAACAGAAAGCAGAAAGCATTACAGAATAATGTGACTTTCTCTGCCTGCCTTGAAATAAAGCGTCTTTTAGGATATATTCGTTATGGAAAATCGGATACTTGGAGGATGAGTAATGAATAAACGCTATGCTGTGATTTTAGCTGCCGGAAAAGGTACACGGATGAAGTCGGAATTATATAAAGTGCTGCACCCTGTGTGCGGGAAACCAATGGTGGAACATGTAGTAGACCAAGTGTCCCAGACAGGTGCAGAAAGCATTGTCACGGTAACAGGTCACGGAGCGGAAATGGTAAAAGAACACCTTGGAAGCCGTTCTTCCTATGTACTTCAGGAAAAGCAGCTCGGTACAGGCCATGCAGTTATGCAGGCGGAGGAGCTTTTAGGAGATAAAGAAGGCGTAACGATTGTTCTCTGCGGAGATACGCCGTTAATCAGCTCAGAAACGATGGAAGCGTTGTTTACCCATCATCAGGAAACCGGAGCAAAAGCAACTGTATTAACAGCAGGCGCAGAAGATCCTTCCGGGTACGGCCGGGTGGTACGTGAACAGGAAACAGGAAATGTCCTGCGTGTCGTGGAACAAAAAGATGCTTCCGAAGCAGAACTTGCAATTGGAGAAATCAATACAGGCACATACTGCTTTGATAATGAAACGCTGTTTCGTGTTCTAAAGCAGGTGGGTAACGACAATTCCCAGGGTGAGTATTATCTTCCCGATGTTATCGGGATTTTGAAAGATGAAGGAGAAACGGTTTCCGCCTGGAAAACACCGGACTTTTCGGAAACAATTGGTGTCAATGACAGAGTCGCGCTGGCAGAAGCAGAACAGACGATGAAGCGTCGGATCAACACATATTGGATGCGTCAGGGTGTAACGTTTATTGATGATGCGCAGACGTATATTTCAGCAGATGCGGTTATTGGAAGCGACACGGTGCTGTATCCGGGGACCATACTAAACGGTAATGTAACGATCGGTTCAAAATGTAAGATCGGTCCTCATACAGAGATTTCGGACAGTGTGGTTGGCAGTGAAACGGTAATCAGGCATTCTGTTGTCTCCGAAAGTGAAGTAGGCAGCAGTGTCAATATTGGTCCTTTTGCTCATATTCGTCCCGCTTCTGTTCTTGCAGACGAAGTAAAAGTAGGCAACTTTGTGGAAGTGAAGAAAGCTTCTTTCGGTAAAGGCAGTAAAGCGTCTCACTTAAGTTATATTGGAGATGCAGAAATAGGAAGCGACGTAAACCTTGGCTGCGGTTCGATTACTGTCAATTATGATGGCAAACAGAAATACTTGACCAAAGTGAAGGACGGAGCGTTTGTAGGCTGCAACGCTAACTTAATTGCTCCTGTGACTATCGGTGAGAATGCCGTAGTAGCAGCAGGTTCCACTATTACAGAAGACGTGCCGAGCCAGTCCCTTTCTATTGCCCGGTCCCGTCAGACAAATAAAGAAAATTATATAAAATAAATAAAGCCGGTACAGTCCTGGGTTTTTAAAATGTTAACGGAGGGAAATTTACTAATGCCAACCTATGAGGATCCATATTTAAAGCTTTTTACCTTGAATTCCAACCCTGCTCTTGCTGAAGAGATCAGCAGGAAAATAGGAGTCCCAATGGGAAAAAGCTCTGTTAAGCGCTTCAGTGATGGAGAAGTGCAGATGAATATTGAAGAGAGCATCCGCGGATGTGATGTTTTCCTTGTTCAATCTACTTCCGACCCGGCCAATGAACATCTTATGGAACTGCTGATTATGATTGATGCGATGAAACGGGCTTCCGCGCACACGATAAATGTGGTTATCCCTTATTATGGATATGCACGTCAGGACCGTAAGGCTCGTTCAAGAGAGCCAATTACATCAAAGCTTGTAGCTAACCTGCTTGAAACAGCCGGCGCGACGCGCGTATTAAGTGTGGATCTTCACGCTACCCAAATTCAGGGTTTCTTTGACATCCCGGTCGATCAACTGCTTGGAGAACCTATTCTTTCTCATCATTTTGAACAAAAAGGCCTCGAGGATGTTGTCATTGTATCCCCCGATCATGGCGGTGTAGTCCGTGCCAGAAAAATGGCGGACCGTATGAAAGCTCCGATTGCGATTATTGATAAGCGGCGTCCGAAACCAAACGTTTCTGAAGTAATGAATATTGTAGGGGAAGTCCAGGGGAAAACGGCGATTATTATTGATGACATTATTGATACTGCCGGCACGATGACGCTTGCGGCTGATGCATTAATTGAAGCAGGAGCTAAAGAAGTTTACGCATGCAGCACGCACCCGGTACTATCCGGACCTGCCATTGAGCGTATCGAAAACTCGCAGATAAAAGAGCTTGTGGTCACAAATACTATTGTTCTTCCAGAAGAAAAGAAAATTGCTAAAATTACACAGCTGTCTGTGGCTCCGTTAATGGGTGAAGCCATTATCCGTGTACACGAACATGCATCTGTCAGCACATTGTTTGAATAAACTCCTGCTGGGCAGGGACTTGCTTTTTATAAAAAAGACTGGTATAATCTCGTCTCAAGTGGGTAAAAAAAATTAACCCCTGCGAAGACAATCTAAATGAGGTGAAAGAAGCATGGCTACAGTACTAAAAGCCGAGAAGCGCACAGATCTCAGAACTTCTGAGAACAAATCATTGCGCCGCAACGGGCAGGTACCGGCCGTTCTTTACGGAAAGACAACCGATAGCACAGCAGTTTCAGTGCATAGTGTTGGTTTTATAAAAACTATTCGTGAAGTAGGACGTAACGGTATCATCGATCTAGAAGTAGAAGGCGGAAAGAAACATCAGGTTATTGCACATGACGTGCAAATAGACCGCATCAAGGATCAGATTCTTCACATCGACTTCTTTGCAGTTGATATGAAATCTGAAATGGAAGCAGAAGTTTCCGTTAATCTTGTTGGAGAAGCACCTGGAGAAAAAGACGGCGGCGTTGTATCAAACCTATTGTTTACTTTAACAGTAAATGCACTGCCAGCTGACATTCCTGAGGAAATCACTGTTGATATCTCCGAGCTTAATATCGGTGACTCTATATCTGTAGAAGATGTGAAAGCATCCGGCAATTTTGAAATTATCAATGAGCCGACAGAAACGGTAGTTACAGTAGTAACTCCAGATATCGAAGAAGAGCCTGAGGAAGACGATGAAGAGCAGGAGCCGGAAGTAATCGGTGAAGAGAGCGACGATTCCGAAGGAACAGAAGACGAGAACAAATCAGAATAATAAGCAGTAATAAAAAGGTATAACCGTTACAGGTTATGCCTTTTTACCACTTGTTTTAATAAGAAAGGTGCAGACAGCGTTTAAGAGAACTTAGCCGCTGTCTGCGCTTTTCTGGACGCAGAGAGGAAAGGAAGAAACCAACGATGAAAATTATAGCCGGCCTGGGTAATCCGGGCAAAACATATGACCAGACAAGGCATAACATTGGATTTGATGCCGTAGATAAACTGGCAGCCCGTCTTGGCCTGCAGTGGGTAAAAAATAAAAAATTATTTCTTTCCTGTGAAACGATCATCAATGGGGAAAAAATTATTTTGTTGAAGCCTTTAACATATATGAATTTATCAGGAGAAGCGATTGCTCCGATCATGAACTATTTCGACGTATCGCCGGATGAGCTTGTTGTGCTTTACGACGATCTCGACCTGGAGCCGGGAACCCTCCGCCTTCGTCAGCAGGGGGGGCACGGGGGCCATAACGGCATTCGATCCATTATTGATCATTTAGGTACCAAAGAATTCAATCGTATTCGTATCGGTGTAGGAAGGCCGGATCCGGGAGTCTCTGTCGTGAATCATGTACTCGGGCGTTTTGCTCCTGATGAAAAGGATAAAGTGCAGGAGGCTGCCGATCAGGCCGCCAAAGCAGCAGAAGCATGGACGTCTCACAGCTTTAAAGAAGTAATGAATACATTTAATCAAAAAGCCTGAAGCCAACTATCTGTTAACGTTCCGTGAAACATTGTAAACTATACATGATAAAGTCGATGCATCAGCTGATACAGAACCAGGGTTTGAAACAAGGAGGATAAAGATGTTATGAAGGGATTAATTAATGCCCTCGCAGGAAATGATGAAATACAAAAGGTAGTAAAAGGAATTAAAGACGGGGCTGGAGAACAGTTGGTCGCCGGGCTGAGTGGTTCAGCCCGGGCTTTTGCTATGTCCTATATTAAGCAGTCCATTGATTATCCGCAGCTGATTATTACTCATACCCTGCTGCAGGCACAAAAGATATATGATGATTTGCTGGAACTAATGGATACCGATGTTTATTTGTATCCCGTAAATGAACTGATTTCTTCTGAGATCGCTACGGCAAGCCCTGAAATGCGCGCCCAGCGGATTGATATACTTAATAAACTCGCTTCCAGCACTTTCACGGGTGTGGTTATTGTGCCGGTTTCCGGAGCCAAGCGACTGCTTCCGCCGGTGAATGTATGGCAGGAAGCGAGCATCTCGCTTCGTCCCGGAGAAGAAATAGACGTAGATTCCTTTGTAGCAAGACTTATTTCTCTGGGTTATCAGCGTACGACAATGGTTTCGGCTCCCGGAGAATTCAGCGTACGCGGTGGTATTATAGACACCTATTCTTTAACAGAAGAATATCCGGTACGTATTGAGTTGTTTGATACAGAAGTAGATTCCCTGCGCTATTTTCATGCAGAAGATCAGCGTTCTCTGCATCAAATCGAGGAAATTACGATAGGTCCTGCTGAAGAAACCATTCTCTACAGCCATCATTTTGAAAAAGCAGCTGTCCTCCTGGAAGCGGGTATGCAAAAAGCCATTCAAACGGTAAAGAGCAACGATGTCAAAGATAAACTGCATGAACATCTTGCCTACGAAAAAGAACAGCTGGAGCAGAACAGCCGTTTTCAGGGTATTTATAAATATACGGAATATTTTTACGAAAAGCCGGCGACACTGCTTTCTTATTTCCCGGAGAATACGGTAGTCTTTCTGGATGAAATCAGCCGGGTACAGGAAATGGCTGAACGTTTGGATCAGGAGGAAGCGGAATGGAAAACAGCTGTGCTGGAGCAGGGGGAGCTTCCGCTTGACCTTTCTTTATCGCTGCCTTTTCATCAACTTTTTGCAGAGAAAACCTGGCCCCGAATTCATTTTTCTTTATTCTTACGGTCGCTTCCATCTTCCCAGCCAAGCTCCACCAGCAGTATATCCTGCAAGCCGATGCAGCCATTCCACGGCCAGATGCCGGCGCTTAAAACGGAGGTGGAGCGCTGGGTTAAAGCAGACTATCAGGTCGTTTTTATGGCAAGCGATGAAGACCGTGCGCAGCGTCTCCAGAATATTTTATCCGACTATGAAGTTGATACAGATAGAAGCGGATTTGACGGCCCATTTTCAACGGAAAGAGCGTCGGTCGTCATTGGCCAGCTGAGCAGCGGTTTTGAACTGCCCGCCGAAAAAATAGCCATTATCACAGAACAGGAAACCTTCACCAAAAAAGTAAATCGCCATAAAAAAAGGCAGAAGCTTTCCAACGCAGAAAGAATTAAAAGCTATTCAGATTTAAAAATAGGGGATCTTGTTGTACACGTAAACCACGGCATCGGGAAGTATCTAGGGATTGAAACGCTGGAAGTTGGAGGCATTCATAAGGATTATCTGAATGTATCGTATGCTGGAAATGACAAATTATATGTTCCTGTAGAACAAATTGATCAAGTGCAGAAGTATGTAGGTGCTGAAGATAAAAATCCCAAGATTTATGCCCTCGGCGGCAGTGACTGGAAAAAAGTAAAGCGTAAAGTCCAGTCTTCCGTTGAAGACATCGCGGATGACCTGATCAAGCTGTACGCTGAAAGAGAAGCTTCAAAAGGACATGCCTTTTCCCCAAGTGAGAAAGAAGAAACGCTGTTTGCTTCTTCGTTCCCGTATCAGGAAACCGAAGACCAGGTAAAAGCTATTCAGGAAATTAAAGAAGACATGGAACGCGAACGGCCGATGGACCGGCTGCTTTGTGGAGATGTCGGCTATGGTAAAACAGAAGTAGCTATCCGGGCTGCATTTAAAGCGATTGCTGATGGTAAGCAGGTGGCGCTCTTAGTGCCAACGACGATTTTGGCGCAGCAGCACTATGAAACCATTTCGGAGCGTTTTACGGAACATCCGATAAACATAGGTCTTTTAAGCCGATTCCGTACTAGAAAACAGCAGACCGAAGCACTGAAATCGCTGAAAGAAGGCGGCGTCGATATGATAATCGGCACACATCGTGTACTGTCCAAAGATGTGGTCTTTAAAGACCTCGGTCTTCTGATCGTCGATGAGGAACAGCGGTTTGGTGTAACGCATAAAGAAAAAATCAAACAGCTGAAAGCCAATGTAGATGTGCTCACACTTACAGCCACGCCTATTCCAAGAACGCTTCATATGTCGATGCTTGGCGTGCGTGATCTTTCTCTTATTGAAACACCACCGGAAAACCGCTTCCCTGTGCAGACATATGTACTAGAGTACAACGCAGGGCTGGTAAAAGAAGCTGTGGAGCGGGAATTGAGCCGGGGCGGTCAGGTGTACTTCCTTCATAATCGGGTAGAAAATATCAGCCGGGTGGCAGAGCAGATTTCGATGCTGGTGCCGGAAGCAGAAGTTGCTTACGCACACGGGCAGATGAATGAGCAGGAACTGGAGTCGGTTATGATCGACTTTTTAGAAGGCAATAAAGATGTGCTGGTAACAACAACGATTATTGAAACAGGGGTAGATATTCCAAACGTTAATACGCTGATTATTTCAGACGCGGACCGGATGGGCCTCTCTCAGCTCTATCAAATCAGGGGCCGGGTCGGACGCTCCAATCGGGTTGCCTATGCCTACTTTACGTATCAGAGGGATAAGGTGCTTACGGAGGTAGCCGAAAAGAGGCTGCAGTCGATTAAAGAATTTACCGAGCTTGGTTCCGGATTCAAAATTGCGATGCGCGACCTTTCTATCCGCGGTGCCGGAAACCTTCTTGGTTCCCAGCAGCATGGCTATATTGAATCTGTAGGTTTTGATTTATACTCGCAGATGCTCAAAGAAGCAATTGATGAACGGAGAGCCGGTACGCCTAAGCCAAAACCTCCGGAAATTGAAATGGATGTAAAAGTAGATGCCTACATTCCGGAAAGCTATATTAATGATTCCAAGCAGAAAATTGAAATGTACAAGCGCTTCAAAGGGATAGAAACGCCGGAAGATCTGCAGGATCTGCAGGACGAAATGATTGACCGGTTTGGTGAGTATCCAAGAGAAAGGAAGATTTGTTTGCAATCTCCCGTATTAAGCTGCTTGCAGCAAAAGAAGGGGCAGAAGCCATTACGCAGGAAAACAAAAAGATCAATCTGCTCGTTACAGAAGAAATAAGCCGGCAGATTGATGGAGCTAAACTGTTCGCAGCCGTAAATGAATACGGCAAAGCGATTGGCATTGGCACGAGCGGTCAGAAAATTAAGCTTGCCGTTTATCTGGACCGCCTTGGCGGGAAATCTTTCCTGCATGTGCTTGAAGCGCTGCTAAAACAGCTGCCTTATACGAGAAAAGAAGATGAAGCGATAGTGAAATAATTAGGGAGGCCTCTGCTGAAAAGCAGGGGTTTTTCTGACAGCAGTAAAAGCGCTGTGTGCTATACTGGGGACGGAAAAGGAGCAAATGCCATGGAAGAAAAAAGCCCGGGCCGCAGAATATGGGCAGGCGCTTTATTTATATCAGGAGCCACAATTATAGGAAAAGTGCTGAGTTCATTATATAGAGTGCCTTATCAAAACATGACAGGAGACCTGGGATATTACGTATACCAGCAGGTGTATCCTTTATATGGTGCGGCAATGGTCATCGCCATGTATGGATTCCCGGTTATTATTTCTAAAATGATCGTTGATGCTAAACTAGATAAAGGAATTCAGGAGGCCAAAGAGACAGCCTGGTCGACTTTTTTCATTCTCTCCCTGCTTTTTACTATTCTTTTTGTATTGTTTTATACAGGCGCTGGAACGATCGCTTTGTTTATGGGGATGTTGAACTGACTGGTGCTATTCGGACGATGTCCTACGTTCTCCTGACTGTGCCGATTTTGTCTGTAGTAAGAGGATATTTTCAAGGAATGAACCAGATGGAACCGACCGCGTATTCCCATGTAGCTGAAAAGTTTATTAGAGTAGCGGGTATTCTATTGTTTGCCTGGCTGGCTGTAACGTTGGGCAATGGAGCGTATGATGCCGGAGAAGGCGCTTCAGCAGGTTCCGTACTTGGAAGTGTTGTAAGTGTGCTGGTGCTGGTCTGGTTTTTGCAGAAAAATAGAAAAAAATCACTGGCACAGCCGCTCTCCTATAGAAACGCTGTACATAGAATGCCTGGACATTCCAAAGTGCTTCTTACACAGGGACTAGTTGTATGCCTCGGAGCGCTTTTATTTATTTTGTATCAAATGATTGATGCATTTACTGTCGTGCGTTTTCTGCAGATGAATGGCGCAGTGGGAGAAGAAGCGATGATTGCTAAAGGTGTCTTTGACCGGGGGCAGCCGCTGCTGCAATTTGGAACGGTGATTGCATCTTCTTTTGCCATGGTACTCGTTCCGCTTCTGCAGGAAGAGAGAATGAAAGGAAAGCTTGCTTCTTCAAGGTATTACGCTTCACTTATGATGAAAGTCAGTTTTTTATTAGGGATGGCAGCTGCAGCGGGTATGGTTATTTTAACAGAGCCGATTAATATTATGCTGTTTACAAATGACAGCGGAACCGGTGTCCTCCGAACGCTCTCGACGGCACTAGTGATGAGCGGAACGGTAATGATTTCAGCAGCTGTGCTGCAGGGGAACGGTTCCTTTAGAGTGCCGGCTGTTTCGCTCGCAGCAGGCTTTGCTGTGAAGCTTATTTGTAATATAGTGTTAATCCCTGTTCTGGATACACACGGCGCTGCCATAGGAACGGTAGCTGGATTAAGTGTAACAGCAGCTGTGAACATTTACTGGATTTACCGGAAAGATATGATGGAAGCTTTCACTATAGTCTGGCTGGGCAAAGCTTTAGCCGCACTGGCGGGCATGAGTATTCTTCTTTTAGTGATGATGACTGCCGGGGAGGATCTGATGCATGACGAAAACAGGCTGGTTGCCGCCGGTTTTACATTAATGACATGTGCAGCAGGAGGTATACTTTTCTTATATCTTACAGCGGTTCTGCAGGTGATTACCAAAGAAGAACAAAACATGCTTCCCGGTGTAAAAAAACTACAGTCGTTGCGAAAAAGGAGGAACAAGTAGCATGAAACAAATAACAATTATCGGACTTGGAGCTGGAGAAGCCGATCAAATGAGTTTCGGCGTGTACAAACAGCTGCGTCAGGCTGAGTATGTATATCTGCGCACAAAAGAGCATCCAGCCGTTTCTATGTTTGAGGAAGAGGATATTCCTTTTCAAAGTTTTGATCATATTTACGAAACACATGATCAATTTGGAGAGGTATATGCCCAGATAGTCGAAGAGCTTCTGGCAGCTGGAGAAGAAGCATTTATTTATGCGGTGCCCGGTCATCCGCTTGTAGCGGAAGAAACGGTGCAGCGTTTAATAGAAGAAGAAAAAAAGGGAACAGTACAGCTTCATATTCAAGGAGGCCAAAGCTTTCTTGATCCTGCCTTTTCCGCCCTGAGAATAGATCCCAATGATGGCTTTCAACTGTTGGACGCCACATCTCTTGTACCGGAACAGCTTATGGTGACACAGCATGTCATTATTTCGCAGGTGTATGACCAGATGAGTGCTTCTAATACAAAGCTCACTCTAATGGAAAAATATCCGGACGATTATATGGTAACACTCGTTACGGCTGCAGGAACGTCGTTGGAACAGCTGGAGACCTTTCCTCTTTTTGAACTGGACCGCCGTGCGTCTCTCAGCAACCTAACGGCACTTTATGTCCCTCCTGTAAAAGAGGAAGCTCTTTTATATCGTGAGTTTGGAAAGTTAAAAGAAATTATCGGTACGCTTCGGGAACCGGGCGGGTGCCCGTGGGATCAGAAACAGACGCATGACTCATTAAAGCGGTACCTGATTGAAGAAGCGTATGAAGTGATTGACGCTGTAGACGAAAAGGATGACGAGCACCTTCAGGAAGAGCTCGGCGATGTCCTTTTACAGGTCATGCTTCATGCCCGTATCGCAGAAGAAGAAGGCTTTTTTTCAATAGAGGACATTATAGGAACGCTTAATGAAAAAATGGTACGCCGCCATCCCCACGTATTTGGAGATATAGAAGCGGAAACGAGTGAGGAAGTAAACCGGAATTGGGAAGAGATAAAAAAGGCAGAACGTGCCGGTGCCGGCAAAGAAACAGACAGTCTGGATGTACCTGTTTCTTTTCCTTCACTGATCAGGGCGGCAGAGCTCCAAAAGCAGGCTGCAAAGCAGGGAATGCCGGTTAAAGAAGAGCCGCTGCTTTGGGAAGTGTTTGAAACAGAATTACAGGAGTGGAAAGCAGCGCTTCAGGGAACGGATAAAGAAAAGCAGAAAGAAACGTTTGGCAGCGTGCTTTTTGTCCTGGTAACTATCGCCGGCCGCTATAAGCTTCATCCGGAAGAATCGCTTCATACTGCCAACAGGCATTTCGAAAAGCAGTATAAGGCGAAGAACGGCCAATAAAGGAGAGTATACGATGAGAATAGATAAATTTTTGAAAGTATCCCGCTTGATCAAACGCAGAACCCTGGCTAAGGAAGTAGCCGCGCAGGGGAGAATTAAAGTAAACGGCCATCAGGCAAAAGCTGGAACAGAAGTAAAGCCGGGGGACGAAGTGTCTATCCGGTTTGCGAGCAAAACGATCACGTTTTCGGTTGATGAAATTAAAGATACGACGAAAAAAGAAGCCGCAGAAAGCATGTATACTATTCTAAAAGAAGAGACGCCGGAGAGTAAATAAAAGAAAATTGCATAATTTATACAATTTTATATTGAAAGACCCCTCCTCCTTCGTTATGATATTAGTAATTGGTTATTGTATAACAGTTCTGAAAATATATAGCTAATGGCTAATATAATATATAAAAATAGTAACAGAAGGAGGGATGAAGGTCTTGGGTTCTAACAGTAGAAAAGTAACAGAAATTAACAAGTCTTATGTCCGTCAGCAGGAACGCGAACAGCAGCTGCAGGATGCTATTCAGTCCAAGCGGAAAAAAGGCCTCCGCCGCCGTTTAACAGCGATGGCTGTCACAGGATCTATTATTGCTGTAGTACTATCTGTGATTCTCATTACACAGTGGCAGACGCTTCATGCCAAAGAAACAGAAAGAGAAAACTTAGAAACTCAGTACACGGAAATGCAGGCTGAAGAAGAACAGTTGAGGCAGGACATAGAAAATTATCATGATTTAGATTACATTGCAGAAGTGGCCAGAAGTGACTACTACTTCACAAAACAGAATGAAACACTGTACAAAATGCCGGAAGAGTCTGCTGAATAATAAATGTATTCAAAGCGGCGTCCCTTTGTTCAATAAGTAAATGCATGCTGCTGTTTAACACGTAATCAGACAGCTTTACGGTTCTTATTAACATTTGAGGAGGAACAACTTCTACATGGCAATAATAGCGGGCGATAAGGTAAATGGCAGAATAACCGGCATTACCCATTTTGGTGCGTTTATTGAGCTGGCTGACGGCAAAACCGGCCTGGTTCATATCAGTGAAATAGCAGATAAATATGTCGATAATATTAAAGACTTTGTAAGTGTTGGCGATGACGTTATCGTAAAAGTTTTAAAGATAGAAACAGACGGAAAAATCAGCCTTTCTATTCGAAAAGCAATAGATCGACCTGCTAATGAACGACCAAAGCCTATCCGTTCTGCACCCGCCCGGCCGAAAGAAAAAAGCCATCAGAGCGGATCTTCTGGAAGCAAAAGGGCAAAACCTCTATCATTTGAAGATAAGATGAATAATTTTATGAAAGATAGTGAAGAACGTCTGACTTCATTAAGAAAGCAGACAGATAATAAGCGGGGCAAACATTCCCGTAAATAAGAAATGGTACGGAGACCGTGCGGCTTTCTTGAACCAAAAAAGCTGCACGCGTTTTTTTATGTTCTGTAAGCATCAGTAAAAAGAAAAGTGTTGACGGAGCCTGGTGCATTGTTTATAATTACGGATGTTGCTAATTTGGCGGTGTAGCTCAGCTGGCTAGAGCGTACGGTTCATACCCGTGAGGTCGGGGGTTCGATTCCCTCCGCCGCTACCAAAAATAATACTAAAGATATTCTAAAAATAGAGTATCAATTTATACTAAAACTGCGCCCTGTAAAGGTGCAGTTTTTTTTTGTATCCTCCATCGTTAAAATGTATATTCACCAGCTGATATATAAGGTATAGTGTATTTCAAGAAAATAAGGAATAACTGGAGGGAATACTGTGGTTCGTGGAAAGAAAACAATGGACATCTGCCTATTGAGCGGCAGGCTGCTGCTTCGGTATGGAGCAGAAACATATCGAGTAGAAGATACAATGGTAAGAATGGCAAAAGCAGCCGGAATGAATAATGTCCACAGCTTTGTCACCACGACCGGTATATTTCTTTCTTTTAAGACTGAGGAAGATTACGATAGTATGCAGATGATTCGTATTAAAGAACGATACCAAGATCTAGGGAAAGTGACCGAAGTGAACCAGCTGGCCAGAGAATTTACTTATGGAGATATAACCCTGGATGAAACGCAGGAACGCTTAAAAGCGATAAAGGATGCACCAATGCATTATCCACTTTGGTTTATTTACCTGGCTTCCGGTATTGGGGGAGGGGCTTTTTCTTTCTTAATTGGAGGCAGTTATTTTGATATGCTCCCAGCCTTTATTGGAGGAACCGTTACTACGATCACGCTGGTTCTTATACAAAGAGTGTTAAAAGTAAAGTTTTTCGCTGAATTTGCGGCGGCGTTAACCGGCGGGATACTGGCATTAATTATGGTGAATGGAGGGTTTGGAACAGAATTGAACCAGGTGATCATCGGTTCTTTGATCCCTCTTGTACCAGGTGTGCCCCTTACAAACGCTGTACGGGATTTAATGTCAGGAGACCTTGTAGCAGGAGTAGCGAGGGGCTCAGAGGCGCTTGTTACGTCTCTATCGATAGCAGCGGGAGTAGCGCTGTCGCTTTCTATTTTTATATGTAGCAGGGCACAAGGTGCCGGAAGGAGAAGGACATGATTTTGCTTGAATGGTTAATATGTTTTATCGCCACCGTGGCGTTTGGCGTTATATTTAATATCCCTCTCCGGCTGCTTTGGTGGGGCGGAGGTGCCGGGGTTGCCGCCTGGATTGTGTATAGTACGCTCCCGGAATTAGGAATGAGCCCGGTTTTTGCTGCCGCTGCCGCCGCTTTTTTGCCGCTTTTATCGCCCATTGGCTTGCTATATGGAAAAAAGTGCCGGTTACCATGTTTACCATACCGGGGATTATTCCATTGGTTCCCGGAGGCCGAGCTTACTCTACTATGCTTGCTTTTGTGGAAGAAAATCATATAAGAGGACTCGAGCAGGGGGTTCAAACATTTATGCAGGCGGGTGCAATAGCGGCTGGACTCGTATTTGCTCTTTCTTTATTTTCTATTGGAAAAGGAGTAGGACAGCGGTATGAAACAGAAAATTGAGTCGTTTATCAAAAAGCATTCACTGCTCCAAGAAGGAGATCATGTGATTGCGGCTGTATCGGGAGGGGCAGATTCTATGGCGCTTCTTCATGTGCTGGATGAATTGGCAGACGCTTTGCAGATATCTGTATCTGCGGCCCATGCCGATCACGGACTGCGTCCTGAAGATTCAAAAGCAGAAAGAGACATGGTGGAAGCCTACTGCCAAAGCCGATCGATTCCTTTTTATACCGAAGTTCTTCCAGTCCGGGACTATTTATCTGAACAGGGAAAAGGGGTACAGGAGCAGGCCAGGGTGCTGCGTTATCAATTTCTGGAAAAAGTGATGAAGGAATGCGGAGCAGCTGTTCTGGCAACCGGTCATCATGGCGACGACCAGATAGAGACAATGCTTCTTAGAATGACAGTCGGCCGCGCTTTATGGGAAGACATCGGCATTGCTTCTTCTCGTCAACACAGTCGGGAAAGATTATCCGGCCGATGCTGAACCTAAGCAAGGAGTCTATTTATGCCTATTGTACAGAGCACTCTATTCCTTTCAAAGAAGACCCAAGCAATCAATCAGATACGTATGCAAGAAACCGAATCAGACATTATGCCCTGCCGGCCGTTCTTCAAGAAAACAGCGGGGCCCGGGAGCATTTTCAGACATTAAATGAATGGACAGCTGCCGAAAGACAGTTTATTAAAGAAGCGGCAGAGAAAGAAGCTGCTCGTTTAATTCTACACCAGGATGAACATTCTTTGACGTTTTCTATAAGCGGTTGGAAAGCCCTTCATTTGGCTTTACAAAGAAGGGTTATTCCTCTACTATTAACTTATCTTTGCAAAAATCAACACACACGGCCGTTTCTACTATACATATAGAACAGCTGCTGTCGCTTCTCTATAAGCCTGCTTCATCTTTCACTATTCATTGGGCGGATGGGGTGCTGGTACGACGGACATACGATACATGTACATTCTATATTCAAAAAACATGGAGCCTTTCAAAGTGGAAGCACCAAAACGCCTCGATGTACCAGGAACCGTCACCTTTAACGGATGGACAATCACGGCGGACTGGCACGAGGGCTTTATTAATCCGGAACAGGGCGATGTGTTCTGTATAAAAGAATCAGATGTCAGGCTGCCGCTGCTGGTCCGCTCCAGGATACAGGGAGAAAAGCTGCATGTAGCAGGAATGACAGGGAGAAAGAAATTAAATCGTTTATTTATCGATGAAAAGTCCCTCAATCTCAAAGGGACAGCTGGCCTGTTGTGGTATCTTCCGATGACACAATCTTATGGGTGCCTATGCTCGCTAAAACAAAAAACTGCAAAAAGCAGCGGAAGGGACCAAAGCTATTTTATTTAAGTGTCAAAAGAACTAGATCCAGCAGACAGATAAGGCATTGTGAAAGAACATGCTGCACAGTTTTCAAGACGTGAAGGATGAAATTCATGCTTTATTCATGATATGATTGAAGTCGGGTATTAACCCTATTTTTTAAATGTATACTGATATAATGAATTTTTGGGAGGCTTAAGCGATTCTGATGCATGACGATATTGAGAACATACTAATTAGCGAAGAAGAGATCCAAACCAAGATTAAAGAGATGGGGAAAGCTATCTCAGCAGAATACGATAATCGTTTTCCGCTGGTTATAGGAGTTCTAAAAGGAGCTCTTCCTTTTATGGCTGATATAATTAAAAGAGTAGAAACGCATCTTGAAATTGATTTTATGGATGTATCCAGCTACGGCAAAAGCACTGTGTCTTCAGGGGAAGTTAAAATTATTAAAGACCTTGATACAACAGTGGAAGGAAGAGATGTCATCATTCTGGAAGACATTATCGACAGCGGCATTACGCTTAACTACTTGATTAAGCTGATAAAGCACCGTGGAGCGAAATCAGTGAAGATCATCACGCTGCTTGACAAGCCGGATGGCAGGAAAGTTGATCTTGTACCGGATGTAGCGGGTTTTATCGTACCGGATGCATTCGTTGTCGGGTATGGTCTTGATTACGCAGAACGGTATAGAAACCTTCCATATATAGGAATACTAAAACCCAAAATTTACAACAATGAGGCAGCGGCATCAGAAGTTTTATAGAACACCGCCAGTGCTTACAGAAGGAGGTCAGGAATGAATCGAATGTTTAGAAACGTCGTGGTGTATTTGCTTTTGTTTTTGGTCATTATCGGTATTTTCAGCTTTTTGAGTGGGGATCAGACCACTACAGAAGAAATGAGCACCACCGAATTGATAACCAAGCTTGAAAATAATGAAATTGAGTCAGCCACCCTCCAGCCTGAAGGAGAAGTGTATTTAGTAGAAGGCCAGGAACAAGGTATGGAAGAAGGGGAAGCATTTGAAGCTTACCTTCCAATGACCGATGAGAATACTCAGCTGATACTAAACGCTCAGGGCCCGGATGGAAATGCGCTCACGATAAATACACAACCGGCAGATGAACCAAGTATCTGGTCCAACCTGCTTGTTACCGCTATTCCGTTCGTGATTATTATTCTATTATTCCTATTCCTCTTCAGCCGTGCTCAAGGCGGCGGAGGCGGCGGAAACAAAATGATGAACTTCGGTAAAAGTAAAGCGAAGCTCTATCAGGAAGATAAGAAAAAAGCCCGCTTTAAAGATGTAGCAGGTGCAGATGAAGAGAAACAGGAATTAATTGAAGTAGTAGACTTCCTAAAAGATCCGCGCAAGTTCGCCAACATGGGAGCACGTATTCCAAAAGGTGTTCTCCTTGTAGGACCGCCTGGTACTGGTAAGACACTTATTGCACGTGCAGTAGCGGGCGAAGCAGGCGTACCTTTCTTCACAGTCAGTGGTTCGGACTTTGTTGAAATGTTTGTCGGTGTCGGTGCTTCCCGTGTACGTGACTTGTTTGAAAATGCAAAGAAAAATGCTCCGTGTATTATCTTTATTGATGAGATTGACGCAGTAGGGCGCCAGCGTGGAGCCGGCGTCGGCGGCGGACATGATGAACGTGAGCAGACACTGAACCAGCTTCTTGTTGAAATGGATGGTTTCAGCGCAAACGAAGGTATTATCATGATTGCTGCAACAAACCGTTCCGATGTGCTTGACCCTGCCCTTCTTCGTCCAGGCCGTTTTGACCGCCAGATTATGGTAGGCCTTCCTGACGTAAGAGGACGCGAAGAAGTACTTCAGGTTCATGCCCGCAACAAACCGCTTGCTAATGATGTTAACTTAAAAGCAATTGCTCAGAGAACACCAGGATTTTCCGGTGCAGATCTGGAAAACCTTTTAAACGAAGCGGCACTTATTACTGCACGGTCTGACATGGATAAAATTAGAATGACTCATGTAGATGAAGCCATTGATCGGGTCATTGCCGGTCCGGCCAAGAAAAGCCGTGTTATTTCGAAAAAAAACGCCAGATTGTTGCACACCACGAAGCAGGACATACCGTGGTCGGCGTGAAGCTTAGAAACGCAGATATGGTTCACAAAGTAACCATTGTTCCGCGTGGACAAGCCGGCGGTTATGCCGTTATGCTTCCGAGAGAAGATCGGTACTTCATGACAAAACCTGAACTGCTGGATAAGATTGTCGGTCTGCTCGGTGGACGAGTAGCGGAAGAAGTTATGTTTAACGAAGTAAGTACAGGCGCTCATAATGATTTCCAGCGCGCCACTGCGATTGCCCGGAAAATGGTAACGGAATACGGTATGAGTGATAAGCTCGGACCGCTTCAATTCGGTTCCGGTTCCGGAGGCCAGGTTTTCCTTGGCCGTGATATGCAGAATGAACAAAATTACAGTGATGCCATTGCTTATGAAATCGACCAGGAAGTTCAGCGCTTTATCAAAGAATCCTATGAGCGCTGCAGACAGATACTAACAGAACACAAAGACAAGCTTGAACTTGTTGCACAGCAGCTGTTGGAACTGGAAACACTCGATGCAGAGCAGATTGAATCGCTTGTAGAAGAGGGTAAGCTTCCAGACAATCACCACTTAAACAAGAGTGATGATGAAGTGGAAGTAGTCAAACATCCCGAACAAGAAGATTCTTCAGAAGAAGATGAGACAAAAGAGACATCTTCTGAAGACAGCGGAGACGACGATTCTTCTTCGGATAAGACTGATGATGCTCAGGATAATGATGAGCAGAAAGAAGCCAATCCTGAAGATCCAAAGGAAGACGCAACTCCTTGGACAAATGAACCGCCGTCTGACGATGATCGAAAATCATAATAGATCGAAAAGAGATGCCCTCTGCGGCATCTCTTTTATCGTAAGGCAGATTATTTGAAATGATAGGGGACTAATATGATACTGGGAATGGATATTGGGAACACAACCATTACATTTGGTGTATTCAAAGACGGTAACCGCCTTGATACATGGAGCCTTTCCGCCGATCAGACAAGAACAGTGGATGAATATGGACTTCAGCTTGTTTCTTTCTTTCAGTTCAAAAACTGGAAAACAGAAGAAATAAACGGTATTATCATTTCATCTGTTGTTCCATCTTTAATGAATACGATGAGCCGGCTGTGCAGAGAATATTTTAACCTCTCTCCTTTAATAGTAGGTCCGGGAGTGAAAACAGGGTTAAATATACGTTACGAAAACCCGAAAGAAGTCGGTGCTGATCGTATTGTTAATGCGGTCGCGGCTCTTCAAAAAACAACTCCTCCCTTGATTGTAGTGGACTTTGGAACTGCAACAACGTTCTGTTATATTGATAAAAACAGCCAGTATCAGGGAGGTGTTATTCTTCCAGGGCTGGATCTTGCTACCAAAGCTTTATATGAAAAAGCCGCGAAGCTTCCAAAAATTGAATGGAAGCAGCCTGCCCGAGTGATTGGAAAAACTACCGTTGAGGCGATGCAGGCAGGTATGTACTATGGGTATGCTTCTCAAGTAGATGGCCTTATTAGAAAAATTAAAGAAGAACAGCAGTCTGAAGCATACACGATTGCTACAGGATCAACGTCTAAATGGCTTAAGCAGGAAACAAGTGAAATAGATGAAATAGATGAATATCTGACTCTTTCTGGTCTTTATGCCATCTATCAGAAGAATATAAAAGAATAAGTAGGAAAGGATGTTACATTATATGAGCGACTATTTAGTAAAAGCAACAGCATTTGATAATAAAATCAGAGCGTATGCAGTTAATACAACGGATATGGTGAATGAAGCGGTGCAGCGTCATCAAGCCTGGCCAACAGCAGCAGCAGCCCTGGGGCGTGCCATGACCGCAGGTTCAATGATGGGGGCTATGCTTAAAGGAGAAGATAAGCTTACGATAAAGATTGAAGGCGGAGGTCCAATGGGACCCATTATTGTAGACAGCACATCCGATGGCAATACGCGGGGTTATGCTCATAATATGCAGGTTCATTTTGACTTAAACCCAAACGGTAAGCTTGATGTAGCTCAGGCGGTTGGAACCGGCGGGCATATGGCTGTGGTGAAGGATCTTGGTATGAAAGATCATTTTACCGGAACCGTGCCTATTGTTTCTGGAGAACTCGGAGAGGATTTTACCTATTATTTTGCAGCTTCCGAGCAGGTGCCTTCTTCTGTCGGTCTGGGAGTTCTTGTTAACCCGGATAACAGTATTAAAGCGGCCGGCGGTTTTATTATCCAGCTGATGCCGGGTGCGGAAGAAGAGACGATTGAAGCACTGGAAAAGCAGATTGAAAACATGCCTCCGGTTTCAAAGCTGATTGAAAAGGGTAAATCACCTGAAGAAATGCTTGAAACTATTTTTGGAACAGACATTAACTTCCTCGAAAAAAATGAAGTGGCTTTTTCCTGTCATTGTTCAAAAGAACGCATCACCAATGCCCTCATTTCTTTGGGAAGTGATGAAATTAAAGATATGATCGAAGAAGATGGCGGGGCCGAAACTCAGTGCCACTTCTGCAATGAAATATATAATTTTGATGTGCCGGAGCTTGAAGAAATACGCAGTGAAGCAGAAAAGAAAGAAAACCGTGTGCAATAAATGCATAAAGGACCTGGTCATTTGGTGATCAGGTTCTTTTTTCAAAAAGAAAGGAATACTCAGAAAATAGAAAACGCCCGTATTGACAGCTTTTTAAAAGACTGATAATATATAATCAATAAAACCAATGAAATTACTTGGTATTGTCGAGGAGGATATTTACATGAGAGTAGCAAATAATGTTTTAGAACTAATAGGTCAAACGCCAATGGTGAAGCTTAACCGCCTTACGGGGGAAAATGACGCTGATGTGTATCTAAAGCTTGAATTTATGAACCCTGGAAGCAGTGTAAAAGACCGTATCGGTATGGCTATGATTGAAGCTGCAGAGAAAGATGGCAGACTAAAGGAAGGCGACACGATTGTAGAGCCTACGAGTGGAAATACAGGTGTCGGTCTAGCTATGGTTGCCGCAGCGAAAGGGTATAAATCTATCCTGGTTATGCCGGAAACAATGAGTATGGAACGCCGCAACCTTCTTCGTGCCTACGGTGCGACACTAGTATTGACACCAGGACCTGCAGGTATGGGCGGAGCAATCAGCAAAGCGCACGAACTGGCAGAAGAAAATGGTTATTTCATGCCGCAGCAGTTTGAAAATGAGGCAAATCCAGCTATTCACCGCGCGACAACAGGTAAAGAACTTCTAGAGCAGGTAGACGGCCAGATTGATTCTTTCGTTTCTGGTATTGGTACAGGCGGAACGATTACAGGGGCAGGCGGACTGCTTAAAGAGCATTACCCGGACATGCGTATCGTAGCTATTGAGCCGGCAGATTCTCCGGTATTAAGCGGAGGACAGAAAGGCCCTCACAAGATTCAGGGTATTGGAGCAGGTTTTGTTCCTGAAATTCTTAACACCGATATTTATGATGAAGTTGTACAGGTAACAACAGAACAGTCATTTGAGTATGCACGCCGTGCAGCAAGAGAAGAAGGCATTCTCGGCGGTATTTCTTCCGGCTCTGCGATCTACGTAGCGCTTCAAGAAGCGAAAAAACTTGGCAAAGGCAAAAAAGTAGTTGCGATTATTGCAAGTAACGGAGAACGGTACCTCAGCACGCCGCTTTACAACTTCGAAGACGAGCAATAAAATAAAAGAAACGGGAGCAGGACGAAACGGTCCTGCTCTTTTTATTTTGATCAAAGGGGGAGGACGATGAGACCTCAATTAGCACCACTTCCAATAGAGAGCGGTAAGTACCGGATCTCCGGCCGGGCTTTTGACTTTCCGGAACACCGTTTTTTTTCAGCTTACGCGTCTTTAAGCAGCAGCTGCGACTATCATGTCATTTTAGAAAGTGGACAGAGAGGCCGTTACAGTATTGCCGCTCTGCATCCTTTTGCTCTATTTACGGGGAAAGACAGTCATCTAACGATTGAAACATCAGAACAAACCATCCAAAAACATGGGGATCCCCTCCTGCAGATGAAAGAATGGATGAAGGAATATACCACAGAGACCGCGCCGGACTTTCCGGATTTTCAAGGCGGGCTATTTGGATTTATCAGCTACGATTATGTGAGGTATATTGAACAGCTAGAAGAAACAACAGCAGATGATCTGGATACGCCGGACTGTTTTTTTCAAGCATTTCAAGAAGCTGTTGTCTACGACCACGAAGAAAAAAAGCTTTGGGTGCTGCGGCTGTCAGGAACAGAAGAAAATGATGAAGATAAACTCGATTACATGGGAAGAAGCTGGTTGGCTGCTGCAGAAGAAGAAAAACCGCCTGGATCAGACACATATACTGTAACGAATGACATAAAAACAGAAGAGGCATCATGGAAACAGGCTGAATTTGCTGAAGCGGTGGAACAGGTGAAAGAATACATTGCTCAAGGGGATGTATTTCAAGCGAATCTCTCCCTGCGGCAGGGAAAGCCGCTTCGAAGCGATCCGTTTCATATTTACAGGAAACTTCGGGAAATAAACCCATCTCCTTATATGGGGTATTTTCACACACCGGATTTCCAGCTTGTAAACGGTTCTCCCGAACTACTTATTAAAAAGCGTGGAGAGGAAGCTTCCACCCGTCCGATTGCAGGAACCAGATCCCGGGGATTGGATGAAAAGGCTGACCAGGAACTGGGAATAGAACTTCTTACTACAGAAAAAGAACGCGCCGAGCATATTATGCTGGTTGATTTAGAGCGAAATGACCTGGGCAGAGTCTGCCGATTCGGCTCCGTGGAAGTAGACGAACTGATGGTAATCGAACGGTATTCCCACGTTATGCACATTGTTTCCAATGTTAAAGGGGTGCTGGCTGAGAACATGGACGTTTATGATATGATTCGGGCGACTTTCCCGGGTGGAACAATTACCGGGGCTCCTAAAGTGAGGACAATGGAAATAATCGAGGAACTTGAACAAGTTCGTCGAGGCGTTTATACTGGCTCTATTGGATGGATTGGGTATAATGGAGACACTGAATTGAATATTGCCATCCGCACGATGATTACAAAAAATGGTATGGCCTACGTTCAGGCAGGAGCGGGGATCGTTATTGATTCGCATGCTGAAGCAGAGTATAAAGAGTGTCTAAAGAAAGCAAAAGCACTTTGGACCGCAAAAGAGCTGAGTGAAGAAGAGATGAGCAGAGGAGGAAGTATACGATGATTTTAATGATCGATAATTATGATTCTTTTACCTATAATCTTGTACAGTATCTTGGAGAAATGGGAGAGGAACTTGTTGTCAGGCGAAACGACCAGATAACCATTGAAGATATTGAAGCCATGGCGCCGGACTTTCTAATGATTTCTCCGGGACCTTGTTCGCCGGATGAAGCAGGAATCAGCATGCAGGCCGTGGAGCACTTTGCCGGGAGTATTCCAATATTTGGTGTCTGCCTGGGCCATCAGTCTATTGCACAGGTGTTTGGCGGAGATGTAGTACGGGCAGATCGTCTGATGCATGGAAAAACATCCGAAATGCATCACAATGAGGAAACGGTGTATAAAGGACTCAGCAACCCCTTTACAGCAACGAGATATCATTCCCTGATTGTAAAAAAAGAAACGCTTCCGGACTGCCTGGAAGTTACTTCCTGGACGGACGAAGGAGAAATTATGGGTCTTCGTCACAAAGAGCTGGCAGTAGAGGGCGTTCAATTTCATCCGGAATCTATTATGACCGATGTTGGAAAAACGATATTAAAAAACTTTATTTCAACTCACAGCCTTCCACAGGGAGTATAAAAATGTTTGTATTACAAAACGGAATAATTGAGGAGGCGGGCGAAGCCCGCCTTTCTGTATTTGAACACGGGTTTATGTATGGCCTGGGCCAGTTTGAAACATTTCGGGTGTACGACGGTCATCCTTTTTTACTGGATGAACATATGCTCCGGCTTGAACGTGGCCTACGTGAGATGAATATAAAATGGACATATGATCGAAACGGCGTTACATCGCAAATCGAAAAGGTGTTATCAGCGAACAACTGGAAAAATGCATATATACGGTTTAACGTGTCAGCCGGACCGGCCCCTTTAGGATTGGAGCAGGCATCCTATGACCAGCCGGAAGTAATTATTTACGCTAAGCCGCTGGAGAGAAGTACCGGCGTTCACTTATCGCCGAAAAGGGCTCAGGTCCTTCAGACAAAAAGAAATACGCCGGAATCGGACGTTCGTTTGAAATCCCATCATTACTTTAATAGTATTCTTGGTAAAAACGAGATACGAGGACTTCCCGATACAGAAGGCCTGTTTCTTACGCGAGAAGGGTATGTAGCTGAAGGTGTAGTATCCAATGTGTTTTGGCGGAAGGGGACGACCCTTTATACACCAGCGGTTCAAACAGGAATTCTACTGGAATTACAAGAAAAGCTGTTATGATGCTTGCGGAAAAACGCGGATTTTATATACGACAGGGCTGTTTTCCAGCGAAAATGCTGCTGGAAGCGGAAGAAGCTTTTGTTACGAACTCCATTCAGGAAATCAGCCCGCTGCTTGGAGTTAACAAACACAGCTATCCGTATCATTCGGATCTATCGTATACACTGGCAGCAGATTATGCAGAAATCAGGCGCTCTGCCTGGTCGTTTGTGGATTTACTATAGAAGATAAGCAAGGAGCAATGATGATGAGCGGCATTATCCAGTGGGGAAAGCACTCCCTCGATCTTTCACAACGCACTTATATAATGGGAATACTTAATATTACACCGGACTCTTTTTCGGACGGAGGCCGCTACAATCAAATGGAGAACGCCATCGAACGAACCCGCGAGATGATTGAAAATGGAGCGGACATCATTGATGTAGGAGGAGAGTCTACAAGACCAGGTTATGAACCGGTATCTGCCGACGAAGAGCTTTCTCGTGTCCTGCCTGTGATTGAGGCGCTCACCTCCCGTTTTGATGTTCCTGTTTCCATCGATACGTACAAAGCGGAAACGGCAAAACAGGCAGTAGCTGCAGGGGCAGGTATGATCAACGATATCTGGGGTGCAAAAGCTGACCCTGATATGGCTGCAGCAGCGGCCGCCTGCGACGTTCCAATTATTCTTATGCACAACCGACATAACATGGAATATACCGACTTATTGGAAGATATGAAAAAAGATATTTTTGAAAGTGTGAATATATGCAAAAAGGCTGGGGTAAAGGAAGAGTATATTATCTTAGATCCTGGAATTGGATTTGCTAAAACATATGCACAGAATTTAGAAGTAATGCGTCGAATGCGGGAATTCACAGAACTGGGCTATCCGGTACTGCTGGGAAGCTCACGAAAGTCTCTTATTGCTAAAACGCTGGAACTGCCTTCTGCCGAAAGAGTGGAAGGGACCGCTGCAACAGTAAGCCTGGGTATTGAGAGAGGATGCAGTATTGTCCGCGTCCATGATGTGCTGGAAATGAAAAGAACCGCTCTTATGATGGATGCAATGCTGAGAAAGGAAAGGATGAGCGAGCATGGATAAAATTTATATTAAAGGAATGGAGTTTTACGCCTACCACGGGGTATTTCCTGAAGAAAATAAACTTGGCCAGCGTTTTCGTGTTGATCTAGTAATGGAAACAGATTTAAAAGAAGCAGCCCAGGAAGATAACATTGATAAAAGTGTAAACTATGGGGAAGCTTTTGAAACGGTTAAGCGTGCGGTCGAAGAAAACACATACGATTTAGTAGAAACGATAGCAGAGCAAATTGCATCCAGCCTGTTTGCTTCATTTTCCATTATTGAGCGTGTAACGGTAAAGGTAATTAAGCCTGATCCGCCAATCCCTGGCCATTATGAGCATGTCGCTATTGAGATTACGAGGAGCAGATAAGTGCCTAAAGATATTTATCTGGGTTTAGGTTCCAATATCGGTGATCGTATGGAGGCACTGAAAAAAGCGCTAAAGCTTTTAGAGGAAACAGAAGCGGTTACTATAATAGAGTGTTCCGATATTTATGAAACAAAGCCGGTAGGTGTTACAGACCAGGCTGATTTTTTAAATATAGCTCTGCGGGGCACTACGTCGAGTTCTCCGAAAGAACTGCTGGGTATTACACAGAGCATCGAAAAGGAAATGGGACGAATAAAGGATATACGCTGGGGACCCCGTAATATAGACCTTGACATTTTGCTCTACAATGATGAAAATATTATGATGGAAGAGTTAGTTATTCCGCATCCAAGAATGAAGGAAAGAGCGTTTGTTCTGATTCCTCTATTGGATGTTACATTGAATCCAGGGTCAGCAGAAGTAAAACAATGGCTGGACCGACTGCCTGCAGAAGAAAAAGAAGGTGTCCTCCTGTATAAACAAACAGGCGGACGGCTGACATAGCGTACTATTGTACTAACCTCTTAAACAAATGAAAATAAAGAGTTTATTGTTCTATAGAACAAAGCAGCAACGGGGGCTGGCCCCAAAAGGCTCAGCTCCCTTAAATATGATTAAAAATGCAAGCCGGGGAGAGATAGCTGTGAGTGAAGAAATAGAATACAATGATCAAATGATGGTGCGAAGAGAAAAGGTAGCACGAATGCAGCAAGAAGGAAAAGACCCTTTTGGAGAACGGTTTGACAGTCATACATACGGCGGAGTCGGTTCATACAGAATTTGAGGAATTTTCAAAAGAAGAGCTTGAAACGAAAGATACGGTATTAACTTTGGCCGGACGTGTAATGACAAAACGCGGTAAAGGAAAGGCTGGATTTGCTCATATTCAGGATTTAAGCGGCCAGGTACAGATATATGTAAGGAAAGATGCAGTGGGAGATGAAATGTATGAGCTGTTTGAAGACCTGGATATTGGAGATATTATCGGCGTATCAGGTACAGCTTTCAAAACTAAGGTAGGAGAGCTTTCAGTGAAACTTTCTTCTATCCAGCTTCTTTCAAAGTCACTGCGTCCACTTCCTGATAAATTCCACGGGCTTAAAGATGTAGAGCAGCGCTATCGTCAGCGTTACCTGGACCTGATTGCTAATCCAGAGGTTAGAGATACTTTTGTTCTTCGAAGCAGAATTATGCAGTCTATGAGAAGGTATCTTGATAATAAAGGATACCTGGAAGTCGAAACACCTATGCTTCATTCTATTCCTGGTGGAGCCTCCGCCAAGCCGTTCGTGACCCATCATAATGCGCTTGATATGGAGCTTTATATACGAATAGCGATTGAGCTGCATTTAAAGCGTTTGATTGTTGGAGGCATGGAAAAAGTATATGAAGTAGGCCGTGTATTTAGAAACGAAGGGATATCTACTCGTCATAACCCCGAGTTTACGATGATGGAGCTTTATGCTGCATATACAGATTACAATGACATTATGGATTTAACAGAAAGTTTAATTGCACACATTGCTCAGGACGTTTTAGGAAAAACGAAGATTGCCTATGGAGAGCTCGAGGTGGATCTGACACCAAAATGGCGCAGACTTCATATAGTAGAAGCAGTAAAAGAAGAAACCGGCGTGGACTTCTGGAAAGATATGAGTGATGAGGAAGCACGTGCACTTGCTAAAGAGCATAATGTTCCTATTAAAGAAAGCATGTCCTTTGGTCATGTAGTAAACGAGTTTTTCGAACACTTTGTGGAAGAGAAGCTTATCCAGCCTACTTTCATTTACGGTCATCCTGTGGCTATTTCTCCACTGGCAAAGAAAAATCCAGAGGATGGAAGATTTACAGATAGATTTGAACTTTTTATTGTAGGACGCGAGCATGCTAATGCGTTTACAGAATTAAATGACCCTATTGATCAGCGCCAGCGCTTTGAAGCCCAAGTACAGGAAAGAGAGCAGGGGGACGATGAAGCACATATGATGGACACTGATTATTTGGAGTCGATGGAATATGGCCTTCCTCCAACCGGCGGTCTTGGTATTGGAATGGACAGGCTTGTCATGCTTCTAACAAACTCTCCTTCCATTAGAGACGTTTTATTATTCCCGCAGATGAGAAATCAGCATCATACATGAATAGATAAAAATCTGAAAAAACCGGCGTACAGGCCGGTTTTTCTTTTTTAAATATTTTTTGAGGAAATATAGAAAAAAGACTTGTCAGTTAAGACGTGTGATGATATATTAATAAACGTTGCTTTAGCGCAACAGCACAGCAACAAAATGTTAATACGTAAACCATTGACATCTTCAAGTCAGCTTGGTATACTAATAAAGTCGCTAAATTGAGGCGAAGCAGCAAAAACAGTGTCCTTTGAAAATGGAATGAAAACAATGCGCGAACAAGAAGTCGCGGCAGACAAGGTCTGCTGCGCAATGTAAGACCAGCAAGAACTAAGCATCAACTTTCATGGAGAGTTTGATCTTGGCTCAGGACGAACGCTGGCGGCGTGCCTAATACATGCAAGTCGAGCGCATGAACCCGGCGGACCTCTTCGGAGGAAACCGGGGATTGAGCGGCGGACGGGTGAGTAACACGTGGGCAACCTGCCCTTCAGACGGGGATAACTCCGGGAAACCGGAGCTAATACCCGATAATCAAGCCGATCTCCTGATCGGCTTGTAAAAGCATGGTCTTCGGACCATGCACTGGGGATGGGCCCGCGGCGTATTAGCTAGTTGGAGAGGTAATGGCTCCCCAAGGCGACGATACGTAGCCGACCTGAGAGGGTGATCGGCCACACTGGGACTGAGACACGGCCCAGACTCCTACGGGAGGCAGCAGTAGGGAATCATCCGCAATGGACGAAAGTCTGACGGTGCAACGCCGCGTGAGTGATGAAGGTTTTCGGATCGTAAAGCTCTGTTGTGAGGGAAGAACAAGGGCGGTTCTAACAGGGCCGCCCCCTGACGGTACCTCACCAGAAAGCCCCGGCTAACTACGTGCCAGCAGCCGCGGTAATACGTAGGGGGCAAGCGTTGTCCGGAATTATTGGGCGTAAAGCGCGCGCAGGCGGTTCTTAAGTCTGATGTGAAAGCCCACGGCTCAACCGTGGAGGGTCATTGGAAACTGGAGAACTGGAATGCAGAAGAGGAGAGTGGAATTCCACGTGTAGCGGTGAAATGCGTAGATATGTGGAGGAACACCAGTGGCGAAGGCGGCTCTCTGGTCTGTTATTGACGCTGAGGCGCGAAAGCGTGGGGAGCAAACAGGATTAGATACCCTGGTAGTCCACGCCGTAAACGATGAGTGCTAGGTGTTAGGGGTTTCGATGCCCTTAGTGCCGAAGCTAACGCATTAAGCACTCCGCCTGGGGAGTACGGCCGCAAGGCTGAAACTCAAAAGAATTGACGGGGGCCCGCACAAGCGGTGGAGCATGTGGTTTAATTCGACGCAACGCGAAGAACCTTACCAGGTCTTGACATCTTTTGCTACTTCTGGAGACAGAAGGTTCCCCTTCGGGGGACAAAATGACAGGTGGTGCATGGTTGTCGTCAGCTCGTGTCGTGAGATGTTGGGTTAAGTCCCGCAACGAGCGCAACCCTTAATCTTAGTTGCCAGCATTCAGTTGGGCACTCTAAGGTGACTGCCGGTGACAAACCGGAGGAAGGTGGGGACGACGTCAAATCATCATGCCCCTTATGACCTGGGCTACACACGTGCTACAATGGATGGTACAGAGGGATGCGAAACCGCGAGGTGGAGCCAATCTCGCAAAGCCATTCTCAGTTCGGATTGCAGGCTGCAACTCGCCTGCATGAAGCCGGAATCGCTAGTAATCGTGGATCAGCATGCCACGGTGAATACGTTCCCGGGCCTTGTACACACCGCCCGTCACACCACGAGAGTTTGCAACACCCGAAGTCGGTGAGGTAACCCTTTGGGAGCCAGCCGCCGAAGGTGGGGCAGATGATTGGGGTGAAGTCGTAACAAGGTATCCCTACCGGAAGGTGGGGATGGATCACCTCCTTTCTACGGAGCTTTGATTCGTGGATCGACCCCGGACCGCCGGTCCGGGTGCGCGCAGTTGTTTTCATTCCATTTTGAGAGGACAATTTTGTTCTGAAGTTTGTTCTAATATTAATTATAGGATGGGCCTGTAGCTCAGCTGGTTAGAGCGCACGCCTGATAAGCGTGAGGTCGGTGGTTCGAGTCCACTCAGGCCCACCATCATAAATTAATAGATATTATGGGGCCTTAGCTCAGCTGGGAGAGCGCCTGCCTTGCACGCAGGAGGTCAGCGGTTCGATCCCGCTAGGCTCCACCATAAAAAATAAGAACAAGAGCATATGGTAATACCATATTGTGCTCTCTATTGGTTCCTTGAAAACTGGATAGCGACAACGAAACAAAAAACCAAGCAAGCCCTGCATATGCAGGCGCCAGCTGTTTTTTTACGGAAAAACGGTTAAGTAAGAAAGGGCGCACGGTGGATGCCTTGGCACTAGGAGCCGATGAAGGACGCGACGAACGGCGATACGCCCCGCGGAGCTGTAAGTGAGCTGTGAGGCGGGGATGTCCGAATGGGGGAACCCACTATCGTTAATCCGATAGTATTTCTACCTGAACACATAGGGTAGATAAAGGCAGACCTGGGGAACTGAAACATCTTAGTACCCAGAGGAAGAGAAAGCAAATGCGATTTCCTGAGTAGCGGCGAGCGAAACGGAATCAGCCCAAACCAGGATGCTTGCATCCTGGGGTTGTAGGACACTCCATCGGAGTTATCAAGATCAGCGATAGGCGAAGCGGCCTGGAAAGGCCCGCAGGATACGGTAACAGCCCGGTAGCCGAAATCGCTGATCCTCCGGAGTGGATCCTGAGTACGGCGGGACACGAGAAATCCCGTCGGAATCCGGGAGGACCATCTCCCAAGGCTAAATACTCCCTAGTGACCGATAGTGAACCAGTACCGTGAGGGAAAGGTGAAAAGCACCCCGGAAGGGGAGTGAAACAGATCCTGAAACCGTGTGCCTACAAGTAGTCGAAGCCCGTTTATGGGTGACGGCGTGCCTTTTGTAGAATGAACCGGCGAGTTACGATCGTATGCCAGGTTAAGCCGAAGAGGCGGAGCCGCAGCGAAAGCGAGTCTTCAACGGCGTATTAGTATGCGGTCGTAGACCCGAAACCGGGTGATCTACCCATGTCCAGGGTGAAGGTAGGGTAACACCTACTGGAGGCCCGAACCCACGCAAGTTGAAAATTGCGGGGATGAGGTGTGGGTAGCGGTGAAATGCCAATCGAACTCGGAGATAGCTGGTTCTCCCCGAAATAGCTTTAGGGCTAGCCTCGGATAGAGTCCTGGAGGTAGAGCACTGATTGGACGAGGGGCCCTTCCGGGTTACCGAATTCAGTCAAACTCCGAATGCCAGAGACTTGTTGTCCGGGAGTCAGACTGCGAGTGCTAAGATCCGTAGTCGAGAGGGAAACAGCCCAGACCACCAGCTAAGGTCCCTAAATCCGCATTAAGTGGAAAAGGATGTGGAGTTGCTTAGACAACTAGGATGTTGGCTTAGAAGCAGCCACCATTGAAAGAGTGCGTAATAGCTCACTAGTCGAGTGACTCTGCGCCGAAAATGTACCGGGGCTAAATGCGGTACCGAAGCTGTGGAGGATCCCCCTTGGGGGATCGTGGTAGGGGAGCGTTCCAGGGGCCGTAAAGCCAGACCGTGAGGACTGGTGGAGCGCCTGGAAGTGAGAATGCCGGTATGAGTAACGAAAAGAAGGGTGAGAATCCCTTCCGTCGAAAACCCAAGGTTTCCTGAGGAAGGTTCGTCCGCTCAGGGTTAGTCGGGTCCTAAGCCGAGGCCGAAAGGCGTAGGCGATGGAAAACAGGTTTAAATTCCTGTACCACCTCCTTTCCATTTGAGCAATGGGGGGACGCAGGAAGGTAGGGCAAGCGTGCTGCTGGATATGCACGTCCAAGCCGTTAGGCCGAAGAGCAGGCAAATCCGCTCTTCATCAAGGCTGAGCGGCGATGGCGAGGGAAATTAAGTACCGAAGTTCCCGATCCTACACTGCCAAGAAAAGCCTCTAGCGAGGAAAAAGGTGCCCGTACCGCAAACCGACACAGGTGGGTGGGATGAGAATTCTAAGACGCGCGGGAGAACTCTCGTTAAGGAACTCGGCAAAATGACCCCGTAACTTCGGGAGAAGGGGTGCTCTTTCGGGTGAATAGCCCAGGAGAGCCGCAGTGAAAAGGCCCAAGCGACTGTTTATCAAAAACACAGGTCTCTGCGAAGCCGCAAGGCGAAGTATAGGGGCTGACACCTGCCCGGTGCTGGAAGGTTAAGAGGAGAGGTTATCCCCTTTGGGGAGAAGCTTTGAATTGAAGCCCCAGTAAACGGCGGCCGTAACTATAACGGTCCTAAGGTAGCGAAATTCCTTGTCGGGTAAGTTCCGACCCGCACGAAAGGTGCAACGACTTGGGCACTGTCTCAACGAGAGACCCGGTGAAATTATATTACCTGTGAAGATGCAGGTTACCCGCGACAGGACGGAAAGACCCCATGGAGCTTTACTGTAGCTTGATATTGGATGGTTGTACTGCTTGTACAGGATAGGTAGGAGCCTTGGAAGCCGGACCGCTAGGTTCGGTGGAGGCATTGGTGGGATACTACCCTGGCTGTACGACTATTCTAACCTCGGTCCGTGATCCGGATCAGGACAGTGTCAGGTGGGCAGTTTGACTGGGGCGGTCGCCTCCTAAACAGTAACGGAGGCGCCCAAAGGTTCCCTCAGAATGGTTGGAAATCATTCGCAGAGTGCAAAGGCAAAAGGGAGCTTGACTGCGAGACCTACAAGTCGAGCAGAGACGAAAGTCGGGCTTAGTGATCCGGCGGTCCCGTATGGAAGGGCCGTCGCTCAACGGATAAAAGCTACCCTGGGGATAACAGGCTTATCTCCCCCAAGAGTCCACATCGACGGGGAGGTTTGGCACCTCGATGTCGGCTCATCGCATCCTGGGGCTGAAGTAGGTCCCAAGGGTTGGGCTGTTCGCCCATTAAAGCGGTACGCGAGCTGGGTTCAGAACGTCGTGAGACAGTTCGGTCCCTATCCGTCGCGGGCGTTGGAAATTTGAGAGGAGCTGTCCTTAGTACGAGAGGACCGGGATGGACACACCGCTGGTGTACCAGTTGTTCCGCCAGGAGCATCGCTGGGTAGCTACGTGTGGACGGGATAAGTGCTGAAAGCATCTAAGCATGAAGCCCCCCTCGAGATGAGATTTCCCATCACGCAAGTGAGTAAGATCCCTTGGAGATGACAAGGTAGATAGGTTGAGGTGGACGTGCGGCGACGCATGGAGCTGACAAATACTAATCGATCGAGGACTTATCCAACAACTTTTTCCATTCGGATGTCGCTATCCAGTTTTGAAGGAACCAGCCTTGTCCGGTGACGATAGCCAAGAGGTCCCACCCGTTCCCATGCCGAACACGGAAGTTAAGCTCTTGTGCGCTGATGATAATTGGGGGGCGACCCCCTGTGAAAGTAGGACGTTGCCGGGCGATTTTAATTTAATATTTATATGGAGGATTAGCTCAGCTGGGAGAGCACCTGCCTTACAAGCAGGGGGTCGGCAGTTCGATCCTGTCATCCTCCACCATTTTTTGCCGGTCTAGCTCAATTGGTAGAGCAACTGACTTGTAATCAGTAGGTTGAGGGTTCAAGTCCTTTGGCCGGCACCATTTTTTTCATAGAACGAGCCATTAGCTCAGTTGGTAGAGCATCTGACTTTTAATCAGAGGGTCGGAGGTTCGAATCCTCCATGGCTCACCATTTTTTATTATAGCTTTGCGGAAGTAGCTCAGTGGTAGAGCACCACCTTGCCAAGGTGGGGGTCGCGGGTTCGAATCCCGTCTTCCGCTCCATTTTTATGCGCCCGTAGCTCAACTGGATAGAGTATCTGACTACGAATCAGAAGGTTAGAGGTTCAAGTCCTCTCGGGCGCACCATTATTATTTTATAACGGGAAGTAGCTCAGCTTGGTAGAGCACTTGGTTTGGGACCAAGGGGTCGCAGGTTCGAATCCTGTCTTCCCGACCATTAATTATGGGGCCTTAGCTCAGCTGGGAGAGCGCCTGCCTTGCACGCAGGAGGTCAGCGGTTCGATCCCGCTAGGCTCCACCAAATAAATATTGACATCTTCAAGTCAGCTTGGTATACTAATAAAGTCGCTAAATTGAGGCGAAGCAGCAAAAACAGTGTCCTTTGAAAATGGAATGAAAACAACGCGCGAACAAGAAGTCGCGGCAGACAAGGTCTGCTGCGCAATGTAAGACCAGCAAGAACTAAGCATCAACTTTCATGGAGAGTTTGATCTTGGCTCAGGACGAACGCTGGCGGCGTGCCTAATACATGCAAGTCGAGCGCATAAACCCGGCGGACCTCTTCGGAGGGAAAAACCGGGGATTGAGCGGCGGACGGGTGAGTAACACGTGGGCAACCTGCCCTTCAGACGGGGATAACTCCGGGAAACCGGAGCTAATACCCGATAATCAAGCCGATCTCCTGATCGGCTTGTAAAAGCATGGTCTTCGGGACCATGCACTGGGGATGGGCCCGCGGCGTATTAGCTAGTTGGAGAGGTAATGGCTCCCCAAGGCGACGATACGTAGCCGACCTGAGAGGGTGATCGGCCACACTGGGACTGAGACACGGCCCAGACTCCTACGGGAGGCAGCAGTAGGGAATCATCCGCAATGGACGAAAGTCTGACGGTGCAACGCCGCGTGAGTGATGAAGGTTTTCGGATCGTAAAGCTCTGTTGTGAGGGAAGAACAAGGGCGGTTCTAACAGGGCCGCCCCCTGACGGTACCTCACCAGAAAGCCCCGGCTAACTACGTGCCAGCAGCCGCGGTAATACGTAGGGGCAAGCGTTGTCCGGAATTATTGGGCGTAAAGCGCGCGCAGGCGGTTCTTAAGTCTGATGTGAAAGCCCACGGCTCAACCGTGGAGGGTCATTGGAAACTGGAAACTGGAATGCAGAAGAGGAGAGTGGAATTCCACGTGTAGCGGTGAAATGCGTAGATATGTGGAGGAACACCAGTGGCGAAGGCGGCTCTCTGGTCTGTTATTGACGCTGAGGCGCGAAAGCGTGGGGAGCAAACAGGATTAGATACCCTGGTAGTCCACGCCGTAAACGATGAGTGCTAGGTGTTAGGGGTTTCGATGCCCTTAGTGCCGAAGCTAACGCATTAAGCACTCCGCCTGGGGAGTACGGCCGCAAGGCTGAAACTCAAAAGAATTGACGGGGGCCCGCACAAGCGGTGGAGCATGTGGTTTAATTCGACGCAACGCGAAGAACCTTACCAGGTCTTGACATCTTTTGCTACTTCTGGAGACAGAAGGTTCCCCTTCGGGGGACAAAATGACAGGTGGTGCATGGTTGTCGTCAGCTCGTGTCGTGAGATGTTGGGTTAAGTCCCGCAACGAGCGCAACCCTTAATCTTAGTTGCCAGCATTTCAGTTGGGCACTCTAAGGTGACTGCCGGTGACAAACCGGAGGAAGGTGGGGACGACGTCAAATCATCATGCCCCTTATGACCTGGGCTACACACGTGCTACAATGGATGGTACAGAGGGATGCGAAACCGCGAGGTGGAGCCAATCTCGCAAAGCCATTCTCAGTTCGGATTGCAGGCTGCAACTCGCCTGCATGAAGCCGGAATCGCTAGTAATCGTGGATCAGCATGCCACGGTGAATACGTTCCCGGGCCTTGTACACACCGCCCGTCACACCACGAGAGTTTGCAACACCCGAAGTCGGTGAGGTAACCCTTTGGGAGCCAGCCGCCGAAGGTGGGGCAGATGATTGGGGTGAAGTCGTAACAAGGTATCCCTACCGGAAGGTGGGGATGGATCACCTCCTTTCTACGGAGCTTTGATTCGTGGATCGACCCCGGACCACCGGTCCGGAGTGCGCGCAGTTGTTTTCATTCCATTTTGAGAGGATACCCTCTCGCAAGATGAACCCTGGTTCTTTGAAAACTGGATAGCGACAACGAAACAAACAAGACCAAGCAAGCCCTGCATTATGCAGGCGCCAGCTGTTTTTTGTACGGAAAAACGGTTAAGTAAGAAAGGGCGCACGTGGATGCCTTGGCACTAGGAGCCGATGAAGGACGCGACGAACGGCGATACGCCCCGCGGAGCTGTAAGTGAGCTGTGAGGCGGGGATGTCCGAATGGGGGAACCCACTATCGTTAATCCGATAGTATTTCTACCTGAACATAGGGTAGATAAAGGCAGACCTGGGGAACTGAAACATCTTAGTACCCAGAGGAAGAGAAAGCAAATGCGATTTCCTGAGTAGCGGCGAGCGAAACGGAATCAGCCCAAACCAGGATGCTTGCATCCTGGGGTTGTAGGACACTCCATCGGAGTTATCAAGATCAGCGATAGGCGAAGCGGCCTGGAAAGGCCCGCAGGATACGGTAACAGCCCGGTAGCCGAAATCGCTGATCCTCCGGAGTGGATCCTGAGTACGGCGGGACACGAGAAATCCCGTCGGAATCCGGGAGGACCATCTCCCAAGGCTAAATACTCCCTAGTGACCGATAGTGAACCAGTACCGTGAGGGAAAGGTGAAAAGCACCCCGGAAGGGGAGTGAAACAGATCCTGAAACCGTGTGCCTACAAGTAGTCGAAGCCCGTTTATGGGTGACGGCGTGCCTTTTGTAGAATGAACCGGCGAGTTACGATCGTATGCCAGGTTAAGCCGAAGAGGCGGAGCCGCAGCGAAAGCGAGTCTTCAACGGCGTATTAGTATGCGGTCGTAGACCCGAAACCGGGTGATCTACCCATGTCCAGGGTGAAGGTAGGGTAACACCTACTGGAGGCCCGAACCCACGCAAGTTGAAAATTGCGGGGATGAGGTGTGGGTAGCGGTGAAATGCCAATCGAACTCGGAGATAGCTGGTTCTCCCCGAAATAGCTTTAGGGCTAGCCTCGGATTAGAGTCCTGGAGGTAGAGCACTGATTGGACGAGGGGCCCTTCCCGGGTTACCGAATTCAGTCAAACTCCGAATGCCAGAGACTTGTTGTCCGGGAGTCAGACTGCGAGTGCTAAGATCCGTAGTCGAGAGGGAAACAGCCCAGACCACCAGCTAAGGTCCCTAAATCCGCATTAAGTGGAAAAGGATGTGGAGTTGCTTAGACAACTAGGATGTTGGCTTAGAAGCAGCCACCATTGAAAGAGTGCGTAATAGCTCACTAGTCGAGTGACTCTGCGCCGAAAATGTACCGGGGCTAAATGCGGTACCGAAGCTGTGGAGGATCCCCCTCGGGGGATCGTGGTAGGGGAGCGTTCCAGGGGCCGTAAAGCCAGACCGTGAGGACTGGTGGAGCGCCTGGAAGTGAGAATGCCGGTATGAGTAACGAAAAGAAGGGTGAGAATCCCTTCCGTCGAAAACCCAAGGTTTCCTGAGGAAGGTTCGTCCGCTCAGGGTTAGTCGGGTCCTAAGCCGAGGCCGAAAGGCGTAGGCGATGGAAAACAGGTTTAAATTCCTGTACCACCTCCTTTCCATTTGAGCAATGGGGGGACGCAGGAAGGTAGGGCAAGCGTGCTGCTGGATATGCACGTCCAAGCCGTTAGGCCGAAGAGCAGGCAAATCCGCTCTTCATCAAGGCTGAGCGGCGATGGCGAGGGAAATTAAGTACCGAAGTTCCCGATCCTACACTGCCAAGAAAAGCCTCTAGCGAGGAAAAAGGTGCCCGTACCGCAAACCGACACAGGTGGGTGGGAGAATTCTAAGACGCGCGGGAGAACTCTCGTTAAGGAACTCGGCAAAATGACCCCGTAACTTCGGAGAAGGGGTGCTCTTTCGGGTGAATAGCCCAGGAGAGCCGCAGTGAAAAGGCCCAAGCGACTGTTTATCAAAAACACAGGTCTCTGCGAAGCCGCAAGGCGAAGTATAGGGGCTGACACCTGCCCGGTGCTGGAAGGTTAAGAGGAGAGGTTATCCCCTTTGGGGAGAAGCTTTGAATTGAAGCCCCAGTAAACGGCGGCCGTAACTATAACGGTCCTAAGGTAGCGAAATTCCTTGTCGGGTAAGTTCCGACCCGCACGAAAGGTGCAACGACTTGGGCACTGTCTCAACGAGAGACCCGGTGAAATTATATTACCTGTGAAGATGCAGGTTACCCGCGACAGGACGGAAAGACCCCATGGAGCTTTACTGTAGCTTGATATTGGATGGTTGTACTGCTTGTACAGGATAGGTAGGAGCCTTGGAAGCCGGACCGCTAGGTTCGGTGGAGGCATTGGTGGGATACTACCCTGGCTGTACGACTATTCTAACCTCGGTCCGTGATCCGGATCAGGAACAGTGTCAGGTGGGCAGTTTGACTGGGGCGGTCGCCTCCTAAACAGTAACGGAGGCGCCCAAAGGTTCCCTCAGAATGGTTGGAAATCATTCGCAGAGTGCAAAGGCAAAAGGGAGCTTGACTGCGAGACCTACAAGTCGAGCAGAGACGAAAGTCGGGCTTAGTGATCCGGCGGTCCCGTATGGAAGGGCCGTCGCTCAACGGATAAAAGCTACCCTGGGGATAACAGGCTTATCTCCCCCAAGAGTCCACATCGACGGGGAGGTTTGGCACCTCGATGTCGGCTCATCGCATCCTGGGGCTGAAGTAGGTCCCAAGGGTTGGGCTGTTCGCCCATTAAAGCGGTACGCGAGCTGGGTTCAGAACGTCGTGAGACAGTTCGGTCCCTATCCGTCGCGGGCGTTGGAAATTTGAGAGGAGCTGTCCTTAGTACGAGAGGACCGGGATGGACACACCGCTGGTGTACCAGTTGTTCCGCCAGGAGCATCGCTGGGTAGCTACGTGTGGACGGGATAAGTGCTGAAAGCATCTAAGCATGAAGCCCCCCTCGAGATGAGATTTCCCATCACGCAAGTGAGTAAGATCCCTTGGAGATGACAAGGTAGATAGGTTTGAGGTGGACGTGCGGCGACGCATGGAGCTGACAAATACTAATCGATCGAGGACTTATCCAACAACTTTTTCCATTCGGATGTCGCTATCCAGTTTTGAAGGAACCAGCCTTGTCCGGTGACGATAGCCAAGAGGTCCCACCCGTTCCCATGCCGAACACGGAAGTTAAGCTCTTGTGCGCTGATGATAATTGGGGGGCGACCCCCTGTGAAAGTAGGACGTTGCCGGGCCAATGCAAGCACTTTTCCCTTTTGGGAAGAGTGCTTTTTTTATATGTTCTTTTATACTATACTTTCTTTTATATAGAGCTTTTCTTGTTTTATTCATGAACGGGAGAGATTGGGGGACTTATTATGGAGTCTATCTTCGATTATGATCTGGTCGTTATCTTTATCCGACTTTTAGCTGCCGCTGCTTTAGCTGGTATCATTGGAATAGAACGGGAGATTAAGCGTCACCCCGCAGGTTTTCGAACTCATATGCTTGTAGGGACCGGGGCATGCCTTGTTATGGTTATGGCACTGTTCGGTTTTCAGGATTATCTTCGTTTAAATGAAGATATTGTTGCATATGATCCTTCCCGGCTTGCTTCCTATGTAATCAGTGGGGTGGGTTTTCTGGGAGCTGGAACAATTATTGTGCAGGGCGCTTCTATTAAGGGGCTGACCACTGCAGCGTCCATATGGGTGGTTGCTGCTATTGGGCTTGCCGCCGGCGCCGGGATGTATATTCCAGCGGCTTTTGCTACGCTGATTGTGCTGCTTAGTCTTCTTTTATTGAATAAGGTGGATCGTTTATTCCACCCATTTTCCACGCCAAACTCTATTACAGTGACTATGTATAAATATGCAGGTTCACTGAGCAGTGTTATTCAAGCGCTTGAAAAACAAAAAGTAACAGTATCAAAAGTTAAAGAACAAAAAACCGAAGAGGGAAAAGATACGAGAATATTTACTATTCATGTGGAAGTGCCAAATTCTACTAAGCAGGCTGACTTATACGAAGCGCTCTATTCTCAAAGTGGAACGGTGGAAGTTGAAGTTACAATGACTATAACTTGAAATAACTATGTATTTGTATTATATTAAAGTCAAAGATAGTCAAGGTCAATACCTTGTTATTGTTACGCGTTAGACCCTATAACGGCAGCGGACAGGAGGGTAAACCAATGAAGAATATATCAGATATTATTGAGCACTACCTTAAACAAACGTTGACACAGAGCGAGAAAGATTTAATAGAAATAAAAAGAAGTGAACTGGCCAAACAGTTTGAATGTGTGCCTTCGCAGATTAATTACGTCATCAGTACTCGTTTTACCATTGAAAAAGGTTATGTAGTAGAGAGTAAACGAGGCGGCGGCGGGTATATACGTATTATCCGCATTAAAGTAGATGACCACGTAGAATTGGTAGACCAGATTGTTGAACTAATTGGCAGCAAGGTCGATCAAGTCTCTGCTGAGAGCATCTTAATGAGACTGTTTGAAGAAGAAGCTATCTCTAAAAGAGAAGCTAACATTATGCTTTCTGCCGTAGACCGGACAGTTCTGGCTTTAAAAAATCCGGAGGAAAGAGATTTTCTCAGGGCCCATTTATTAAAAGCAATGCTTCAAAGTCTTCGGTATCGATAAGCTTACTACAGAAAGGAGGGCTCAGCCATGCATTGTCAGGAATGCCAGCAGAGGCAAGCTAGCCTTCATTTTACTAAAATAGTAAACGGTCAAAAAACAGAAGTACATTTATGCGAAGAGTGTGCACGGGAAAAAGGGGAAACGATTCATGGGACAAACAGCTATTCCATCCATGATCTGCTTTCCGGTATTCTAAAATTTGATAAACCATTAAAAAACGACACGTCATATACTAATACACCAAAGCCGCTGGTGTGTGATAACTGCGGTTTGTCTTATGAACGATTTGTTAAAACCGGGCGTTTCGGCTGCACGCACTGTTATGAAGCTTTTGAAGCAAAGCTGGATCCTATCTTTAAGAAAGTACACAGCGGAAATCTCCGTCATCATGGGAAAATACCTAAGCGGTCCGGAGCTCAAATGCAGGTCCAGCGCGAAATTGATGAGGAGCGTCAAAAGCTGAAAGATCTGGTGGCAAAAGAAGAATTTGAAAAAGCAGCTTCGATCCGTGACCACATCAAAGAGCTTGAGCAGCAGATGAAACCGAAAGGAGAGGAAAGCTGATGTCTCTGGAACGTTTCATATCAAATGCACTGAGCCCATGGATGAAAGAAGAGAGCGGATCAGAGAAGGATATTGTGTTAAGTACAAGAATTCGTTTCGCCAGAAATCTTAATGATTATCCATTTCCTATCATTTCTTCCGAACACTCTGCGGAGACGCTGAGAGGTTTTGTTTCTAAAGAGCTGACAGAAAATAAGGAGAGCTTTGCAGGCAGTCTGGAACTATTAAACATGGAAGAGCTTTCTAAAAATGAAAAAAAGATGCTCGTTGAAAAGCATTTAATCAGCCCTCATCTCGCAGAACGAAGTACAGCCGGAGCCGTTCTTCTGAATGAAAAAGAATCGGTCAGCTTAATGGTGAATGAAGAAGACCACTTAAGAATTCAGTGCCTGTTTCCGGGATTTCAACCCGAAGAAGGCCTTCGTTTCGCTAATGAGCTCGATGATTGGGTAGAGAGCAAAGTTACCTATGCATTTGATGAAAAGCGGGGCTTCCTGACAAGCTGCCCGACAAATGTAGGCACAGGAATGAGAGCATCGGTTATGATGCATCTTCCTGCGCTTGTGATGACAAAGGCTTTAAACCGGTTTCTGCCAGCTATTAACCAGCTTGGTTTTGTAGTCCGGGGCATTTACGGAGAAGGAAGCGAAGCACTTGGAAATCTTTTTCAGATTTCCAACCAGACGACCCTTGGAAAATCAGAAGAGGATATCGTGGAAGACTTACAGGGAATTGTCCTTCAGATTATTGAACAGGAGCATGAAGCAAGACGTTCTGTATTGAAGACGTCCCGTATTCAAATAGAAGACCGCATCTTTCGGTCATATGGGATCCTATCAAATAGTAGGATTATAGAAACAAAAGAAGCAGCAAAACGTCTATCTGATGTGAAACTTGGTATTGACCTTGATTTGATAAGAGACATAAAGGGTAATATTCTAAATGAGCTGATGATTCTCATGCAGCCTGGATTTCTACAGCAGTATGCAGATCGGCCGCTCGAAGCTAAAGAGCGGGACGTGAGGCGTGCTTCTCTAATTCGGGAGCGGATGAAAATAGAACCGAGTTAACAGGGTTCAGCTATTCTTCCGGCATTTTTAATGTAAATAGAGGATTTATTTTTATATATTAGGTACAATCAACTAAAGAACTTAACTAACCTACGGAGGTGCATGGATATATGATGTTCGGACGATTTACAGAAAGGGCACAAAAAGTACTAGCCCTTGCACAAGAAGAAGCCATTCGCCTTGGCCATAACAATATTGGTACAGAGCATATTTTACTCGGTTTGATTCGGGAAGGGGAAGGTATTGCCGCAAAAGCCCTTCAAGCTCTTAATTTGGGAACAGACCAAATACAAAAAGAAGTAGAAGCCTTAATCGGTGCCAGCCAGGAAGGTTCTAAAACTATTCATTACACGCCGCGTGCTAAAAAAGTTATTGAACTTTCAATGGATGAGGCAAGAAAGCTTGGTCATTCCTATGTAGGTACAGAGCATATTCTACTTGGATTAATCCGTGAAGGCGAAGGAGTGGCGGCAAGAGTCTTGAATAACCTCGGTGTCAGTCTTAATAAAGCCCGTCAGCAGGTTCTTCAGCTTCTTGGAAGCAATGACGGTTCAGGCAGCCATCAACAGCAGCAGTCAGGAGCCGGTGCATCCAATGCGAGTACTCCGACGCTTGACAGTCTGGCACGTGATCTTACAGCTGTAGCAAAAGAGGAAGCTCTTGATCCGGTAATCGGCAGAGCAAAAGAAATAGAGCGTGTTATTCAGGTATTGAGCCGGCGTACAAAAAACAACCCGGTCCTTATTGGAGAGCCGGGTGTTGGTAAAACGGCAATTGCAGAAGGTCTTGCACAATCTATTATTGCTAACGAAGTACCGGAAATTCTCCGCAACAAGCGGGTCATGACTCTTGATATGGGTACAGTAGTAGCTGGAACCAAATATAGAGGGGAATTTGAAGACCGTCTTAAAAAAGTGATGGAAGAAATCCGCCAATCGCAGAATGTTATATTGTTCATTGATGAGCTCCATACCTTAATTGGTGCAGGTGGAGCAGAAGGTGCTATTGACGCATCGAATATTCTAAAACCATCTCTTGCACGTGGAGAACTGCAGTGCATTGGTGCTACGACTTTGGATGAATACAGAAAGTATATTGAAAAAGATGCGGCTCTTGAGCGTCGTTCCAGCCTATTCAAGTGGATGAGCCAACCACAGAAGAGTCCGTTCAAATCCTTGCCGGCCTGCGCGATCGTTACGAAGCCATCACCGCGTGAAGATTACAGACGATGCAATTGCAGAAGCGGTAAAGCTTTCAGACCGTTATATTCCAGACCGTTTTCTTCCAGACAAAGCAATTGATTTAATTGACGAAGCGGCATCAAGAGTAAGACTTCGTTCGTACACAGCTCCTCCAAACCTTAAAGAGCTGGAACAGAATCTCGAAGAAACAAGAAAAGAAAAAGATGCAGCTGTCCAGAGCCAGGAGTTCGAAAAAGCAGCATCGCTTCGCGACAGCGAACAGCGCCTTCGTGAAGAAGTAGAAGATATGAAAAACAAATGGAAAGAAAAGCAAGGCCAGGAAAACACAGAAGTAACAACAGAAGACATTGCCCAAATTGTTGCAAGCTGGACTGGTATACCTGTTTCTAAAGTGGCAGAAGAGGAAACGGATCGTCTCTTGAGAATGGAAGAGATTCTCCATGGCCGTGTCATTGGTCAGGATGAAGCAGTAAAAGCTGTTTCCAAAGCTGTCAGAAGAGCAAGAGCAGGGCTGAAAGATCCGAAACGTCCAATTGGTTCCTTTATTTTCCTCGGTCCTACCGGTGTTGGTAAAACAGAATTGGCACGTGCGGTCTCTGAAACATTATTTGGAGACGAGGAATCAGTTATTCGGATAGACATGTCCGAGTACATGGAACGTCATTCCACTTCCCGTTTAGTTGGTTCTCCTCCGGGCTATGTAGGATATGAAGACGGCGGCCAGCTTACAGAGAAAGTGCGCCGCAATCCTTACTCTGTTATTCTGCTGGATGAAATTGAAAAGGCCCACCCTGAAGTATTTAACATCTTGCTGCAGGTACTTGAAGATGGTTTCCTAACGGATTCCAAAGGCCGCAGAGTAGACTTCAGAAATACTGCTATCATCATGACCTCCAACGTTGGTGCAAGCATGCTGAAGAAAAATAAATACGTCGGGTTTGCTACGCATACAGACGAAAACAAAGATTATAACAATATGCGTGATAAGGTAATGGGAGAATTGAAAAATACATTCCGCCCTGAATTCTTAAACCGTATTGATGAAATCATTGTATTCCACAGCCTGGAAAAAGAGCACATTGAAAAAAATTATCGTTCTCATGGCTGAGGAATTGAAAAAGCGTGTTGCCGAACAGGGCATTGTTTTTGATCTTACCAAGAGCGCTCAGCAGAAAATTGCAGACGAAGGGTACGATCCGGAATATGGAGCAAGACCACTGCGCCGTTCCCTTCAAAAGAACGTCGAAGACCGCCTTTCCGAGGAGCTTCTACGCGGAACGATCGAAAAAGGAAGCACTGTTGTTATTGATGTAAAAGACGGAGAATTCATTGTGGTTACAAAATCAGGAGCGAAAGCATAAAACAGTTTTTCTGGAACAACTGTCCGGAAGTGCGTATTCGCACTACGGGCAGTTTTTTTCATCATACGCATGCTTAAGGTTATAAAATCATTACTTAAGAGAACGGGAGAGTATATATGGCCAAAACTAAAACAAAATTCGTCTGTCAGGAATGTGGATACGAAACGACTAAATGGATGGGACGCTGTCCTTCCTGCAATCAATGGAATACGCTTGTGGAAGAAATGGAGACACCCTCAGCTGGCAAAGGCGAGCGGCGGTCTTTTAATGAAAACAATAATCAGCAGCCTCAATCTATCACCAAAATAACAGGAGACCAGGAGCCCCGAATTAAGACGTCCATGGAGGAATTAAACCGTGTACTTGGAGGCGGAATTGTACCGGGTTCTCTCGTGCTCGTCGGCGGTGACCCGGGTATTGGTAAATCGACTCTTCTTCTGCAGGTCTCTGCTATTTTGGCAGCCAGACAGAAAAAAGTACTTTATATTTCAGGGGAAGAATCGATTAAACAGACAAAGCTTCGAGCGGACAGGCTCCATGTGACATCAGACACGTTGTATGTCTATGCAGAAACAGACATGGATTATATCGAAAAAGCGATTGATAATATCAAACCGGATCTGGTCATCATTGATTCGATTCAAACCGTGCATCAGCCGGCCGTTACATCAGCGCCGGGTAGTGTAGCTCAAGTGAGGGAATCCACCTCTGCATTTATGAGAATTGCCAAAAGCCGTAATATTGCTATATTTATTGTAGGCCATGTTACGAAGCAGGGGTCTATTGCAGGACCAAAACTACTGGAGCACATGGTAGATTCGGTTTTGTATTTTGAAGGAGAACGTCATCATACGTTCCGAATTCTTCGGGCTGTCAAAAATAGATTTGGCTCTACAAATGAGATTGGTATTTTTGAAATGAAAGAAGCTGGACTGGAGGAAGTGAAAAATCCTTCGGAGATTTTCCTGGAAGAGCGCACGAACGGCATGGCGGGGTCTGTCGTTGTCGCTTCGCTGGAAGGCACCCGGCCCATTCTGGTAGAGATGCAGGCATTGATAGCACCATCGAGCTTTGCCTACCCACGTCGTACAGCAACGGGTGTGGATCAGAACCGGATTGCTCTATTGATGGCGGTGCTTGAAAAACGTCTGGGGATGCTGCTTCAAAATCAGGATGCTTATATAAATGTAGCCGGCGGTGTAAAGCTGGATGAACCTGCGGTTGACCTTGGAATTGCGGTCAGCATTGCGTCAAGCTTTCGAAATCATGCTACGTACCCTGGAGATATTGTTATCGGTGAAATCGGCTTAACGGGGGAGATACGCAGGGTATCGAGAATTGAAGAAAGAGTACGGGAGGCCGCTAAGCTTGGATTTACGAGAGCCATTATTCCTAAAAAAAATATGGACGGCTGGACGCCTCCTGCTAAAATAAAAGTCGTAGGCGTAACGACATTAGAAGAAGCACTGGATACAGCTATATCCAGATAATATGCGCAGAAAAGGAAGAAACAGATCATGGAGGTCGTAAAAATGGAAGAAAGCCGTCATACGTTTATGAGAGAGGTGCTGCGCTATATTGCTCCGGGAACGGAGTTAAGGCGTGGTATAGATAATGTGCTTAGAGCGAATACAGGAGGACTTATTGTTTTAGGGTATACAGACCAGTTGAAAGAAATGGTAGATGGCGGTTTTTATATTAACTGCGCGTTTTCCCCGGCTTATTTATATGAGCTTTCCAAAATGGATGGGGCCATTATTTTAACAGCCGATGGTTCTAAAATTTTATATGCGAACACACAGCTTGTTCCTAATAACGATATTCCTTCGAGTGAAACCGGCATCCGCCATCGAACAGCCCAGCGTGTAGCTAAACAGACGGGAAGCCTGGTTGTTTCCGTATCACAGAGACGACGGGTTATTACCCTTTATAAAGGGGAACACCGCTATTCCCTGCGTGAAATGGAAATGATTTTAACAAAAGCCAACCAGGGTATTCAAACGCTTGATAAATACAAGTCGGCATTGGATCAAAGCATCATTAACCTGGGAGCCCTGGAATTTGAAGAAACCGTGTCATTTCAGGATATAGCCCAGGTTCTGCATAGAACAGAGCTTGTTCTTCGCATCAAAGAGGAAATTCTTAATTATGTGCTCGAGTTAGGTACAGAAGGCCGTCTGATTACCATGCAGTTAGATGAACTGCTGGCTGGAATGGAACAGGAAACAAATGACCTAATTAAAGATTATGTTAAAGATACCCAGACCAGTCCGGAAGCGGTATTAAAAGGTCTCGCCAAATTGAACCGAAACGAACTGCTCAATGATAACGTAATAATGAGAGTACTGGGACACCCTGAAGCAGCTACCATACAGGACCAGTCTATCTCCCCTCGCGGCTATCGCATCTTAAATAAAATCAAGCGTCTTCCGCCATACATTATCGAAAATGTTGTCCAGGGGTATGGAAGCCTTTCGCTTATTACCGAAGCAACCATTGAAGAATTGGACGAAATTGAAGGAATTGGAAGTGCGAGAGCGAAGAAGATTAAAGAGGGCCTGCAGCAGATCCAGGAACAGTTATTTTTAGAAAGACATGTATAATCAGGAAGTAAAATCATGAGATTAGGGTATTAATTCTAATAAGGAGGTGGATGGCACGGTGTTACGACTTATTGTACAGCTATTTTTGATTTTGGCTGGGGCTACGCTGGGATTCATTTTTATTCCTGATATTATATTTTTATTTAATCTTACATCGATTCCTACATGGCTGGCCAGCCCGTACATTGGCGGTATAGTAGGGGCGGTTCTTTTCTTTGGAGCTACCTTTTGGCTTGCGGATTACATCGTAAAATGGATGAAGCGTTTAGAAGAAGCTATCTTAGGAGCGCCGATTACAGATGTTTTATTTGGAACACTAGGACTGGTTTTTGGCTTGTTTATTGCGTTTTTAGTTACGATTCAGCTGAATACGCTGCAGATTCCTGTAGTGAACTCTGTACTGCCCGGCTTTATCAGCTTTTTTCTTGGGTATTTCGGGTTCCAGCTTGGATTTAAGAAAAAAGATGAATTAATGGGCCTTTTTACTTCCACGCGTCAGGCAGAGAGAGACAAAGAAAAGCAGGAAGTTCCAGCCGGCTGGGGAAGCAAGGACAAAATTCTCGATACAAGTGTTATTATCGATGGACGGATTGCTGATATCTGCCAGACCGGATTTATCGAAGGGAAAATGGTTATCCCGGAATTTGTATTGGAAGAGCTTCAGCACATTGCTGATTCTTCGGATGTATTAAAGCGCAATCGCGGAAGACGTGGTCTTGATATTTTAAACCGTATTCAAAAAGAGCTTGATAATGACGTGGAAATCTTCGAAGGTGATTTTGAAGACATACAGGAAGTCGACAGTAAGCTCGTGAAGCTGGCTAAAGTAAGAGAAGGCATCGTTGTAACAA